>JBEARL010000127.1:0-2841 GCA_041163265.1 Actinomycetota bacterium | reverse complement strand
GACCTCGATCGGCTCACCGAACTCCACCCAGGGGAAGGACTCCAGGTGCTGTCTTGGACGCCGGATCGATCCCGAGTAGTACCACCCACCCTCGATCTCCTGCTTGCTCCGCGGATGCTGACCGCCGGAGGGGTGGAATCGAGTCCGGCCGTCCTCAGCACCGATCGCCACCCGGTGCAGCGTCGCCCGACGGCTGACGACATTGCCACGCCACCGCTCCGCCGCGCGCTCGTCCGGTTCGAAGCAGTGGACGATCGCCCTCGGCCGCACGCGGAGGAGGTTGACGGTGTCGACGCCGTCGCAGGCACCGACCTCCAGGATCGTCGGCCGCGCCAACGGCCCGCCCCCCAGCAGGCGCCGGATCTCCCGGTGGCCGATGGCCGCCTGCGACCGAGCAGCAGGAGTCCTCACGAGGTCACCCTGAGCCCGACGGCGCCGGTTCCGAGCTCGGACCGCACGACGTCCGCGACGCCGCGCGCGACCTCGTCGGCGAGCCGCTCGTCGACCGCCTCGACCATGACCCGCACGAGCGGCTCGGTGCCGCTCGCGCGGACGAGGATGCGGCCGTCCTCGCCGAGGCGGACCTCGGCCGCGGCGACCGCCGCCGCCACACCCGACGCCCCCGCGAGCCGCGCGCGGTCGACGTCCGGGACGTTCACGAGCACCTGCGGCAGGCGGCGCATGACGGTGGCGAGCTCGGCCAGCGGCGTCCCGGTGGTCCGGACGGCCTCCATCAGGCGGAGCGCGGTGAGCACCCCGTCCCCCGTCGTCGCCCGCTCGAGGTCGATGATGTGGCCCGACTGCTCGCCGCCGAGGGTCAGGCCCCCGGCGCGCATCGCGTCGAGGACGTAGCGGTCACCGACCGCCGTCTCGAGGACGCGGATGCCGAGGTCGCGCATCGCGTGGTGGAAGCCGAGGTTCGCCATCACGGTCGTGACCACGGTCCCGTCGACGAGCCGCCCCTGCAGGTGCGCCTGCCGGGCGAGGACCGCGAGGATCACGTCCCCGTCGACGACCTCCCCGAGGTGGGTCGCGGCGACGACGCGGTCGGCGTCGCCGTCGTGCGCCACGCCGAGGTCGGCGGCGTGGGCCACGACGGCCTCGGCGACGACCTCGGGGTGGGTCGAACCGCAGCCCTCGTTGATGTTCGCCCCGTCGGGGCTGCAGTGCAGCTGGACGACCTCGGCCCCGAGCTGGCGGTACACCTGCGGGGCGACGCTGTGCGCCGCGCCGTTCGCACCGTCGACGACGACGCGGAGGCCGGTGAGGTCGACGTCGACCGAGCGCGCGAGGTGCTCGATGTACCGGGCCACCGCGGCCGGGTCGGTGAGCCGGCGGCCGATCCGGGTCGCGACCGGCCGGCGACCGCCGCCGGCCGCGAGGGTCGTCGCGACCCGGAGCTCCTCGTCGTCCGAGAGCTTGAAGCCGTCGGGCCCGAACAGCTTGATGCCGTTGTCGCCGACCGGGTTGTGCGAGGCCGAGATCATCACACCGGCGGCGGCCGAGGACCGGGCCGTGAGGAACGCGACGCCCGGGGTCGGGACGACGCCGACGCAGACGGCGTCGCCGCCCGCGGAGGTGATCCCGGCGACCAGCGCCGCCTCGAGCATGTCGCCCGACCAGCGCGGGTCGCGTCCGACGAGGATCGAGGGGCGGCGCTCGCCGTCGTCGTGCAGCGGCGCTCGCCGTCGTCGTGCAGGACGGTGACCAGCGCCCGGCCGATGAGCAGCGCCAGCTCGGGCGTCAGGTCCTCGTTGGCACGGCCTCGGACGCCGTCGGTGCCGAACAGGTGCTCGGGATCGACGTCCGCCGCGACCGCCGGACCCGTCACCTGCGCCCCCGACCGTCGGGCCGCGTCCTCCCCCGCCGGCGCGCGCGGCGCCGGGACGGGTTCAGCGCTTCGAGTACTGCGGCGCGCGCCGCGCCTTCTTCAGACCGTACTTCTTGCGCTCGACGGCGCGCGCGTCGCGCGTCAGCATCCCGGCGGCCTTCAGCGGGGCCCGCCACTCGGGGTCCTCGGCCACGAGGGCGCGGGCGACGGCCAGCCGGAGCGCGCCCGACTGCCCGGTCGTGCCGCCGCCGACGATGCGGGCGTCGACGTCCCAGGCACCGAGCTGCTCGACGACGACCAGCGGCTCGAGCGCGTGTGCCCGCAGCTTCTCGGTCGTGAAGTACTGCTCGAGCGGACGGCCGTTCAGCGTGACGTTGCCGGCGCCGCGGCTGATGCGGGCGCGGGCGACCGAGGTCTTGCGCCGGCCGACGAAGATGGCGGACATCTCAGGCCTTCGTGACGGCGCCGGGCAGCGGCTTCGGCTGCTGCGCGGCGTGCGGGTGGTCGGGGCCGGGGTAGACCTTGAGCTTGCCGAGCATCGTGCGGCCGAGCGAGTTCTTCGGCAGCATGCCACGGACGGCGGTCTCGACGACCTGGGCCGACGAGCGCTGCATCTGGCGCAGGAACGGCACCGACCGCAGCCCGCCCGGGAACCCCGAGTGCGAGTGGTAGGTCTTGGCGCCGGCCTTGTCGCCGGTGAGGACGACCCGGTCGGCGTTGACGACGATGACGAAGTCGCCCATGTCGAGGTTCGGCGTGAAGGTCGGCTTGTGCTTGCCGCGCAGCACCGAGGCGACGCGGGTGGCGAGCCGGCCGAGCGTCATGCCGTCGGCGTCGACGACGTACCACTCGCGCGGGATGTCCTTCCCGCTGGGGGTGAACGTTCGCATGACCGGTCCTCTTGCGCCGCCGTGGCGGGCGATCCGATGGGCGTCGGGGCGTCGACGCCGGTCGCCGCGGGGATCCCTCGGGACCCGGGCGCGACCCGCCGTGACGTGACGATGCGCGGC
>JBEARL010000126.1:0-2705 GCA_041163265.1 Actinomycetota bacterium | reverse complement strand
GTGCGGATGGGGGTCGTCGCCGAGGCCGGGCTGCTCGCCGCGCCGGCCGAGCCGTTCGCGACGAACCGCCTCGCGATCGTCGTCGAGCCGGGGAATCCGCGCGGCGTCGCCGGTCCGCCCGACCTCGCTCGAGGCGACCTCGTGGTCGTCCTGCCCGCCGAGGAGGTCCCCGCCGGCCGCTACGCGCGGCAGGTCCTCGCCGCCGCCGGGGTCACCGTCGCGCCGGCCTCGCTCGAGCCCGACGTCCGGGCCGCGGTCGCGAAGGTCGCGCTCGGCGAGGCGGACGCGACCATCGCCTACGCGAGTGACGTCGCCAGCGCTGACGGCCGCGTCGACGGCGTCGCGATCCCGGACGCCGTGGACGTCACCGCGACCTACCCGATCGCGGTGCTCGTCGACGCGCCGGCCGGCGTCGACGTGGCCGCGCGGTTCGTCGCGTTCGTGCGTTCCGACGCGGGACGGGCGATCCTCGCCGCGCACGGGTTCGGTGCGCCGTGAGCCGCCGCGACGACGGACTCGGGCCGCCCCGCGTCGTCGGGGTGCTCGCCGGCGTCGCCGTGACGGTCCTGCTGCTGCCGCTCGCCGGGCTGGTGCTGCGCGCGCCGTGGAGTCGCCTGGCCGACCTCGCCGCCGACCCGACGGTCCGCACCGCGCTGCGGCTGTCGCTGACCGCGTCGCTCGTCGCGCTCGGGCTGTCGCTGCTCCTCGGCGTGCCGCTCGCGGTGGTGCTGGCGCGGGTGCCGTTCCGCGGACGGCGCGTGGTCCGGGCGCTGGTGCTGCTGCCGATGGTGCTGCCTCCGGTCGTCGGGGGTGTCGCGCTGCTCGCCGCCTACGGCCGCCGCGGCGTCGTCGGCGGGCCGCTCGCGGCGCTGACCGGCGCGGCCATCCCGTTCTCGACCGCGGCGGTGGTGCTGGCGGCGACCTTCGTCGCGCTGCCGTTCCTACCGTCGAGGGCGGCGTGCGGCAGCTCGACCGGGGACTCGAGGAGGCGGCGGCGACCCTCGGCGCGTCGCGGTGGACGCTGCTGCGCCGCGTCGTGCTGCCGGGGCTCGCGCCGACGCTGGCGGCCGGGGCGGCGCTGGCGTGGGCGCGGGCGCTCGGCGAGTTCGGCGCGACGATCACGTTCGCCGGGAACCTGCCGGGCCGCACGCAGACGCTGCCGCTGCTGGTCGCGCTCGAGCTCGAGCGGGATCCGGACCTCGCCTTCCTCCTCAGCCTCGCGATGCTCGGGATCTCGGTCGCCGTGCTGGCGCTGCTGCGCGACCGGTGGCTCGGCGGCTGGCGGGGCGGCGGCGACGGTGCCGCGGACGGTGACGCGTGAGCGCCGGCCTGCGCCTCGACGGCGTCCGCGTCCGGCGCGGCGCCTTCGCGCTGGCGCTCGACCTCGCGGTCGCGCCCGGCGAGGTCGTCGCCGTCGTCGGTCCGAACGGGGCGGGGAAGACGACGCTGCTGCGCGTGGTCGCCGGGCTCGCGGCGCTCGACGCCGGGCGGGTGACGCTCGGCGGGCGCGTGCTCGAGGACGCCGCGGCCGGCGTCCGCCTGCCGCCGCAGGCGCGCGGCGCCGGCGTCGTCTTCCAGGACCTGCGCCTGCTGCCGCACCTGCGTGCCCGCGACGACGTCGCGTTCGGCCCGCGCGCCCGCGGCGTGCCGCGGGCCGAGGCGGCGGCGCGGGCGGGGGAGTGGCTCGCGCGGGTGGGCCTCGGCGACCGCGGCGACGACCGTCCGGCAGAGCTCAGCGGCGGGCAGGCCCAGCGCGTCGCGCTGGCCCGGGCGCTCGCGTCCGAGCCGGACCTGCTGCTCCTCGACGAGCCGCTGGCCGCCGTCGACGTCGCCGCCCGCGACGGGCTGCGCGAGCTGCTGCGCACGCACCTCGGTGCGTTCGCCGGGCCGGTGCTGCTGGTCACCCACGACCCGGCCGAGGCGGTGGCGCTCGGCGACCGGGTCGTGGTCGTCGAGGGCGGGACGGTCACGCAGGTGGGGACGCCGGCCGAGGTGGCCGCCGCGCCGGCGTCGGACTGGGTCGCACGGATGCTCGGCGGGGGGTGAGGGGGAGCGGTCGGCTGTTCGTCGTCCACAGGACCGGCATCCGCTGCTCGCGCCGCCTCGCCATGCGGCACCGTCCGTGGCGTGCGCGGCGCGCGCCGGACCCCGGAGGCTGTGGGTGGGAGCAGGTTGTCCAGTCATTGCACTTGACAGTGTCCAGTCACTGCACTTACGCTCGTGAAGCGTCGGGTGCTGATCCGGATGCTGCGCGCGGCGGCGCGCGAGGCGGGACTGGACCTGGTGTCGCTGCGGAACTCCGGCGGTCACGAGGTCCTGTCGCTCGGCGGTCTGCGCATCGTGGTCCCCGACCACCGTGACATCGCGGAGGGCACGGCGCGGTCGATCCTCCGGCAGGCGTCGGAACGGCTCGGAGAGGAGTGGTGGACGTGAGGAGCTTCCGGGTCAGGGCCACGCGTGAGCCGGGCTGGTGGTCACTCATCGCGGACGACGTGGGCGGACGCGAGGTCGCCTCCCAGTCGCGCCGACTCGACCAGGCCGATGCCGCCATCCGGGCCGCGATCGCCCTGGTGCTCGACGTCGACCCAGCGGCGTTCGAGGTCACGATCGTCCCGGACGTCGAGCTGCTGCCGGTCTCCGCAGCGGCGCGCGAGACGGTCACCCTCCGCCGGGACCTGCGCGAGCTCGAGGCGCGGACGCAGCGC
>JBEARL010000125.1:0-2882 GCA_041163265.1 Actinomycetota bacterium | reverse complement strand
GGCGCGCCATGCCCGACCTCCTCGTCACCGCGTCGCGGACGCTACTCGTCGCCCTCGGGGGCCCCGTCCGTGCCGGCGACCGCGCCGGCGTCGGCGTCAACCCCCGCGTCAACGCCGGCTCCGCCGCCCTCGCCGTCGCCGTCCGCGTCGGCGTCGACCACCCGCGCCACGCCGACCACGCGCGACTCGTCGTCGGCGCGCATCAGCGCGACGCCCTGGGTGGCACGTCCCATCGGCCGGACGTCGGCCAGGTCCATGCGGATGACGACCCCGGCGTCGGTGACCAGCAGCACCTCGGCCTCGTAGGGGACGACCAGCGCGCCGGCGACGTGGCCGCGGGCCTCGACGAGCTTCGCGGTCAGCACGCCGCGGCCGCCGCGGTGCTGGGTCGGGTAGGCCGAGACGGGCGTGCGCTTCCCGTACCCGCGGTCGGTCACGACCAGCAGGAAGTCGTCGTCACGGGCCCGGTCCATCGCGAGCAGCTCGTCGCCCTCGTCGAGCCGGATGCCGCGGACGCCGGCGGCGGTCCGGCCCATCGCCCGCGCGTCGTCCTCGTGGAACCGGATGGCCTGGCCGCGGCGCGAGACCAGCAGCAGGTCGTCGGTGCCGGAGGTCCGGACGACGTCGATCAACTCGTCGCCCTCGTTGAGCTTCAGCGCGATCAGCACGCTGCGCGGCGAGTCGAACTCGGCCAGCGCGGTGCGCTTCACGGTCCCCTGCCGGGTCGCGAACACGAGGAACCCGTCCTCGGACAGCGACGCGACCGGAAGGATCGCGGCGACCGTCTCGTCCTGGTCGAGCGCCAGGCCCGGCACGTTCGCGACGTACACGCCCTTCGCCGACCGGGACTTCTCGGGGATGCGGTGGGCCTTGATGCGGTGGGCCCGGCCGCGGGAGGTGAACACCAGCAGCGTGTCGTGGGTCGAGCAGGTCAGGAGGGTCGACACGATGTCGTCCTCCTTCATCTCGGCCCCGCGCACGCCGCGGCCGCCGCGGCGCTGGGTGCGGAACGCGTCGACCGGCGTGCGCTTGATGTAGCCGGCCCGCGACAGCGTCACGACGACCTCGGCGGCCGGGATCAGGTCCTCGACGCTGACCTCGCCCTCGTCGGGGACCAGGTGGGTCCGGCGGGCGTCGGCGAACCGGGACCGCACCTCGGCGAGCTCGTCCTTGATGATCGCGCGGACGCGGGTCGGGTCGGCGAGGATGGCGCGCAGCTCGGCGATCAGCGCGACCAGCTCGGCGTGCTCGTCGACGATGCGCTGCCGCTCGAGGGCGGCGAGCCGGCGCAGCTGCATGTCGAGGATGGCCTGGGCCTGGATCTCGCTGAGGCCGAACCGCTCCATCAGGCCGGCGCGGGCGGTCTCGGCCGACTCGCTGCCGCGGATCAGCGCGATGACCTCGTCGAGGTGCTCGAGGGCGACGAGCAGCCCCTCGAGGACGTGGGCCCGCTCCTCGGCCTTGCGCAGCCGGTGGGCGGTGCGGCGCGAGACGACCTCGACCTGGTGCTCGACGTAGTGGCGCAGCGCCGCGTCGAGCGTCAGCGTCCGGGGCACCCCGTCGACCAGCGCCAGCAGGTGCACGCCGAAGCTGTCCTGCAGCTGCGTGTGCTTGTACAGCTGGTTCAGGACGACCTGGGCGTTCGCGTCGCGCTTGAGGTCGATGACGACGCGCATGCCCTCGCGGGACGACTCGTCGCGGAGGTCCGCGATGCCGGTGACCGTGCGGGCGTTGACGAGCTCGGCGATCTTCTGGAGCAGCGCCGCCTTGTTCACCATGTAGGGCAGCTCGGTGACGACGATGCGGTGGCGGTCGCCGGCGCGGCTCGGCTCCTCGACGGTGCAGGAACCGCATCAGGTCGTGGGCGGTCAGCGACGGGTCGTCGATGACGGCGACGGTGGCGTCGATCAGCTCGCCGAGGTTGTGCGGCGGGATGTTCGTCGCCATCCCGACGGCGATGCCGGTCGAGCCGTTCGCGAGCAGGTTCGGGAACCGTGCCGGCAGGACGACCGGCTCCTGCTCGTAGCCGTCGTAGTTCGGGACGAGGTCGACGGTCTCCTCGTCGAGGTCGCGCAGCAGCTCCATCGCGAGGCGCGACAGCCGCGACTCGGTGTAGCGCATCGCGGCCGGCGGGTCGCCGTCGATCGAGCCGAAGTTGCCGTGGCCGTCGATCAGCGGGTACCGGATCGAGAAGTCCTGCCCCATCCGGACCAGCGCGTCGTAGATCGCGCTGTCACCGTGGGGGTGGTACTTCTTCATGACGTCGCCGACGGCCGACGCGCACTTGCGGTACGGGCGGTCGGGGCGCAGGCCCGTCTCGTCCATCGAGTGCAGGATGCGGCGGTGGACCGGCTTCAGGCCGTCTCGGACGTCGGGCAGGGCCCGGCCGACGATGACCGACATCGCGTAGTCGAGGTACGAGGCCTTCATCTCGTCCTCGATGACGACGGGCTCGACCGATCCCGTCGCCACCGCGGCGCCCGCGGTGGGGGATGCGTCGGACCCGGCGCCCTCGGGCGCGTCGGGCGCGTCCGCGCCGTCGACCGGCTGCTCGTCGCTCATCGTCGCCTCAGACGTCGATCGTGGCGCTGCGCGCGTTGGCCTGGATGAAGTTGCGGCGGGCCTCGACGTCGTCGCCCATCAGGACGGTGAACATCTCCTCGGCGGCGCGGGCGTCCTCGAGCCGGACCCGCTTCAGCGTGCGGCGGGCCGGGTCCATCGTCGTGTCCCACAGCTGGTCGGCGTCCATCTCGCCGAGGCCCTTGAACCGCTGCACGTCGGCCCGGCGGTCGTCGGGCAGCGCCGCGAGGATCACGTCGCGCTCGGCGTCGGAGAACGCGTACCGGACCTCCTTCTTCCGGGCCGGGTGCGTGACCTGGTAC
>JBEARL010000124.1:0-2513 GCA_041163265.1 Actinomycetota bacterium | reverse complement strand
GCGGTACTGAAGCTTGCCTTCCGCCAACCACCCGGCCATGGCGGCGATGCCCTCCGGGAAGCGGGGCAAGTAATCAATCACGATAAAGCCCTTGATCAGGGCCCGGCGCATGAGCGCCATTTGGAAGTTCTTCGGCCCCGGGGTGCCTTCCCCCGTCTCTTCGTCGTTGTAGTGAGCGATGAGGCCGCAAAGGGGAATGCGGGCATTCAGGTTCAGGCGCGGATAGACCGCGTCCGTCACCGGACCGCCGGTGTTTTCGAAGTAGATATCGATCCCATTCGGGGCGGCCTGATCCAGTGCTGCGCCGAGATCGGCGGTTTTGTAGTTGATGGCGGCATCGAAGCCGAGATCGTTGAGGAGGTGCGCGCACTTTTCGTCGCTCCCCGCGGTGCCCCGCGTGGGGACCGGCGCGGCTCGACGGACGGGTCCGCCGCGGTCCCGCCCCCGGACGCGCCGCGCGTCGGCGTCCTCGCGCTGCAGGGCGACGTCCTCGAGCACGTCCGCGCGCTGACCGCGGCGGGTGCCGCGGCCGTCCCGGTCCGTGACGCCGCCGCGCTGGCCGCGGTCGACGGGCTGGTCCTGCCCGGCGGCGAGTCGACGACGATCTCTCGCCTGCTCGTGCTCGCGGACCTCCTCGAACCGCTGCGTGCGCGCATCGCCGCCGGCATGCCGGTCCTCGGCACCTGCGCGGGACTCATCCTGCTCTCCGACGAGCTGACGGCGCCCGACGACGGACTGCCCCGGCCCGGCGGCCTCGCGGTCCGGACGCGGCGCAACGCCTACGGCCGACAGGTCGACTCGTTCGACGCGCGCGTGGACGTCGCCGGGGTCGAGGGTGGCCCGGTCGACGCCGCGTTCATCCGCGCCCCCCTGATCGAGGGCGTGCTCGACACAGCGGCCGTCGAGGTCCTGGCCGAGGTCGACGGCGTCCCCGTCGCCGTGCGTCAGGGCCCGGTCCTCGGCCTGTCGTTCCACCCCGAGGTCGCCGGCGACCACCGCGTCCACGCGCTGCTCGTCGCCGCCGTGCGCGACGCGGTGGGGCGGGACGCGGTCCGGCCGTAGCGGCCGTCGGTAGCCTCGCCGCGCCGATCGCACGGAGGGACCGATGGCGGGCCACAGCAAGTGGGCCAACATCAAGCATCGCAAGGCCGCGCAGGACAAGAAGCGCGGCAAGCAGTTCGCGAAGCTGATCCGCGCCATCGAGTCGGCGGCCCGCGAGGCGTCCTCGGCCGACCCGTCGTCCTCGCCGTCGCTGGCGCTCGCCGTGCAGAAGGCCCGCGACGCCGACGTCCCGAAGGACAACATCGAGCGGGCCTGCCTCCGCGGCGCGGGCCTGGACGACGGCGGGGCCCGGTACGAGGCCGCGACCTACGAGGGCTACGCCCCCGGCGGCGTCGCGGTGCTCGTCGAGGTGCTGACCGACAACCGCAACCGCACGGCGTCCGACGTCCGCAGCCTGTTCACGCGGGCCGGCGGCGGCCTCGCCGAGCCGGGGGCCGTCGGGTTCCTGTTCTCGCGCCGGGGCCAGGTGCTGCTCGCGCCGGCCGCGGCGGAGGACGACGTGCTGGCCGCCGGGCTCGACGCCGGACTCGAGGACGTCGAGGCGGACGCGGACGAGGTCGTGGCCTGGTGCGGGTCCGGCGACGTCGCGCGGCTGCGCGAGGCCCTCGAGGCCGCCGGCCTGCCGGTCACCTCGGCGGGGACGACGATGGTCCCGGCGACGTCCGTCCGGGTGGAGGACGCCGACGAGGCCGGCAGGGTGCTGCGGCTGCTCGAGGCGCTCGAGGACCACGACGACGTCCAGGACGTCCACGCCAACCTCGACCTCGACGACGAGCTGCTCGCGGCCGCGGGGGCCTGAACGGCCGTTCCGGGGCCCGGGGCGGCCCCGCGGCTAGCATGCGAACACCTGTTCGGACCCGGGTCCGGCGCCGTCCGGCGTCGGCCCGTCGCCCGGGACGGAGGCAGCCGTGGCCGCGACGCCGGCGCTGGTCCTGGGCATCGACCCTGGCCTGACGCGGTGCGGCGTCGGCGCCGTCCGCGGACCTGCCCACCGGCCCGTCCTGGTGGCGGCCCGCTGCGTCCGCACCCCGCCCGAGCTGCCGGTCGAGCAGCGGCTGGCCCTGCTGCGGGCCGAGCTGGACGCGATCGTCCGCGAGCTCGGTCCGACCGGGGTCGCCGTCGAGCGCGTGCTGTTCAGCGGCAACGCGCGGACCGCGATGGCCACGGGCCAGGCGGCCGGGGTCGCGCTGCTCGTCGCCGCCGAGCACGGGCTGGCCGTGACGGCCTACAGCCCCAACGAGGTGAAGGCCACCGTCGCCGGCGACGGTCGGGCCACGAAGGACGCGGTCGGTCGCCTCGTCGCGGCGCAGCTGGGGCTGGCCGAGCCGCCGCGCCCGCCGGACGTCGCCGACGCCCTGGCGGTCGCCATCACCCCCCTCGCGCCCGCGCGCGGCCCGCGGGCCGCGACCGCGGCGACGCCGGCCCGGGCCGTCCTCGAGGCCGCCGCCGGC
>JBEARL010000123.1:0-2670 GCA_041163265.1 Actinomycetota bacterium | reverse complement strand
GCGCATGGCCCGCATCGTCGAGACGTTCACCGCCCCGGTCCCGCCCGCGACCGCGTTCGCGCTGGTCGCGGACTTCACGACGACCGCCGAGTGGGACCCGCTCATCACCGCCGCGCGGCGCCTGCCCGGCGGTCCCGGCGGCCCCGGGGTCGGCGACCGCGTCGAGGTGGACCTCGCGATGGGCGGCAGGACGATCCCCGCCGTGTACGAGACGACCCTGCACGAGTCGCCGCACCGCGTCGTCCTCGAGACGAGCGGCTCCTGGTTCCGCGGCCGCGACGACATCCGCGTCGCCGCCGGCGACGAGCCGGGGACCTCGCGCGTGACGTGGGACGCGACCTTCGCGCTGCGCGGCCCGCTGGCGCTGCTCGACCCGCTGCTGGCCCGTGGCTTCCGTCGCGTCGCCGCCCGCGCCGTCGACGGCCTGAGGGTGGCGCTGGCGGCCCGCGGCGGCGCGGCGTGAGACCGCACGTCCCGACCCGTCGACGCTCGAGCTCCCGCGGTGCTGTCCGCCGCGCCGCGCTGATCGCGGCGCTCACCGTCGCCCTCGCCGCCTGCGGTGCCTCGGACGACGCGACCGACGTGACGCCGATCGACCCGGCGGGGACGCGACCGGCCGGCTCGGGCGAGGACTTCGGCCCCGCCGGCGAGGACCCGGCCTCCGTCGCGCCGCCGATCGGCGCGGTCGACGCGCGGCTCGCCGACCTCGACGACCTGACCGCCGAGGTCGAGGCCGCGCTGGCCGACGCCTCGGAGCGCTCCGGCGTCCCGCTCGAGGCGATCGCCGTCGCGTCGGCGCTCGCGGTCACCTGGTCCGACGGGTCGCTCGGCTGCCCGCAGCCGGACATGGCCTACACGATGGCGCTCGTCCCCGGCTACCTGCTCACGCTCGAGGTCGCGGGCGAGCGCGTCGCGTACCACGGCGCCGCCGGCGACGACCCGTTCCCCTGCGGCTGGCCCGCGGAGTGACGGCCGCCCCGACGCGGACCGAAGCGAGCCGGACCGCCCCGACGCGCCGCGCGCGTCAGTTGCGCGCCGGGTCCTCGGGGTAGGTCGAGAGCAGGCGCAGCGCGCCGCGCTGCCGCGCGAGCACGTCGCGCCACAGCGTCGCCGGCGTCGAGGTGAACACGTCACCGGGCTGCGCATCGACCGCGACCCAGGCGCCCTGCCACAGCTCGTCCTCGAGCTGCCCCGGCGCCCAGCCGGCGTACCCCGCGAACAGGCGGACCTGCTCGAGCTCGGCGCCGGGGGTGAACGGGTCCTCGTCGAGGTCGACGAGCTGCAGCCCCTCGACGATCGTCATGTCGCCGGGCGCCGGGCGGCGCGAGCGGCCGATGGCGACCAGCGCGTCCGGCTCGACGGGTCCGCCGCCGAACAGCACGTCGGGGTCGGGGACGAGCGGCCCGAACCGGTCGACCGCGTCGGCGACGGGCACGTCCGAGGCGCGGTTCAGCACGACCCCGAGCGCCCCGTCCTCGTCGTGGTCGATGACGAACACGACGGACCGCGCGAAGTTCGGGTCGTCGAGGGCCGGCAGCGCGACGAGGAGCCGGCCGGTCTGCCACTCCGCCATCGGCCCGCCCTCCGGAGTCCTGCTGCGCGACGTCACCGTAGCGGTGGCTCAGCCCCCGGGCGCGTAGCGGTGGACCAGGCAGTCGTCCCCGCCGAGGCGTCGTGAGCCGACCGGGAGGAACCCGGCCCGTCGGTAGAAGCGGTGCGCCCGGACGTTCGCGGCCAGCGGGTCGACCAGCACCTCGGTCGCGCCGTGGTGGACGACGCACCGCTCGACCGCCGCCATCAGCATGCGCGTGCCGTGGCCCCGACCCCGGTCCGCGGCCGCGCCGATCCAGATGTCGATCGCCCAGGACCCCGGCGCGACGTCGCCCCAGTACCCGGTCGGCTCGGCGACCGCGTCCAGCAGCTGCACGAACCCGAGGGGGCGCCCGTCGAGCTCGGCGATGAGGTGCTCGACCCACGGCGCGGGGACCGCCAGCTCGGCGTCCCAGTCCCACCAGTCGTCGTCGCCGGAGACGCGGACCTCGGGGTCCTCGTCCCAGCGCTCGAGGAGCGGCACGTCCGCGCGCGTCGCGGCGCGCAGGACCGGCCCCGCGCCGGACCCGCTCAGACCGGCGAGGTCCCGCCGACGCCGGCGGGCATGCCGCCGCCCGGACCCGCCGGGGCACCGGCCGCGCCGTACCCGCCCGGTCCGCCCGGACCACCTGCCCCACCGCCGGGCGGCCGCGACCCCTTCGCGAGGTTCGCGAACGTCGCGTAGTGGTTGAGGAACGCGAGCCGCACGTTGTCGGTCGCCCCGTTGCGGTGCTTGGCGACGATCAGCTCGGCGATGCCCTTGTCGGCCGACTCGCTGTCGTAGACCTCGTCGCGGTAGATGAACGCGACGATGTCGGCGTCCTGCTCGATCGCGCCGGACTCGCGCAGGTCGGAGAGCATCGGCCGCTTGTCGGTGCGGCTCTCCGGCTGACGCGACAGCTGCGACAGCGCGATGACCGGGATGTCCATCTCCTTCGCGAGCATCTTCAGGCCCCGCGACATCTCGGCGACCTCCTGCACGCGGGACTCGGGCCGCTTCCCGTCGGTCTGCATCAGCTGCAGGTAGTCGACGACGATCAGCGCCAGGTCCTTCTCGCGCTGCTTGAGGCGCCGGGCCTT
>JBEARL010000122.1:0-4234 GCA_041163265.1 Actinomycetota bacterium | reverse complement strand
CCCGTGCACCCGCGGCAGGATCCGTCGCACGAGCACGCGGGCCCGAGCGGTCCGCGCCGCCAGCAGGCCGGCGTCGATCGCCTCCCCCGCCGACCGCGCGCGCTCGGCCGCGACCAGGCCGCGCACGACCAACGCCGTCGCGACGACGGTCGCGAGCACCCGCAGGTACGGCGTCGCACCGGCCAGCGCGTCACGCGGATCGTCGCGCATCGCGAGCAGCTCGGCCGCGAGGTCCCGGGCGAGCGCCGCCGCCTCGACGACCGGCGGCACGAGGTCCGCGACCGCGTCGGGCGCACCGTCGAGGTCGGCGACGAGACCGTCGAGGACGCGGGCGACCAGCCCGCCCTCCTCCATCGGCAGCTTCCGCCCGACGAGGTCGATCGCCTGGATGCCGTTCGTGCCCTCGTAGATCGGTGCGATGCGTGCGTCGCGGAACTGCTGGGCGACGCCCGTCTCCTCGACGTACCCCATGCCGCCGAAGACCTGCAGCGCCTCGGACGTCAGCTCGACGCCGAGGTCGGTGCACCACGCCTTCGACAGCGGCGTCAGCAGGTCCGCGAGCCGCTGCTGCCGCCCCCGCTCGTCCGGGTCGCCGGCGTGCTGCGCGAGGTCCAGCGCGTGGGCGTTCGCGTAGCAGAGCGCCCGCATCGCGTCGATCTGCGCCCGCGCCTCGAGCAGCGTCCTGCGGACGTCCGGGTGCGCGACGATCGGCGAGGACGTGCCCGGCGGCGTCCCGACGGCGCGGCCCTGCGTGCGCTCGCGGGCGTAGGCCTCGGCGCGCTGCACCGCTCGCTCGGCGACCGCGAGGCCCTGCAGTCCGACGCCGAGCCTCGCGTCGTTCATCATCGTGAACATCTGGCGCATGCCGTCGTGCGGCGCACCGACCAGCTCGGCCCAGGCGCCGTCCCCGCCCTCGCCGTAGGCCATGACGCAGGTCGGCGAGGCGTGGATGCCGAGCTTGTGCTCGATCGACACGACGCGGACGTCGTTCGCGTCACCCGGCGCACCGTCGGGCCCGACCATGCGCTTGGGGACGATGAACAGCGAGATGCCCTTCGTCCCCGGCGGCGCGTCGGGCAGACGGGCGAGGACGAGGTGCACGACCTGCTCGGCGAGGTCGTGGTCGCCGTAGGTGATGTAGATCTTCTGGCCGAAGATCCGGTAGCTGCCGTCGCCGACGGGTTCGGCCCGCGCCGTGACGGCGCCGAGGTCCGAGCCGGCCTGCGGCTCGGTGAGGTTCATCGTGCCGGTCCACTCGCCGGTCACCATGCGCGGCAGCCACCGGGCGCGCTGGTCGTCGGACCCGTGGTGGGTCAGCAGGTGCACCGCGCCGGTCGTCAGCAGCGGCCCCAGCGAGAACGCCATGTTCGCGCTGGTGATGAGCTCCTTCACGGCGGTCGCGACGAGCACCGTCGACCAGCCGCGCGCCCTCGCGGTCGCCGATGCGGTCGGTCGGGGCGATGACCTCGGCGGCGAACCGTCCGGCCTCCTCGAGCAGACCCGTCACGGTGTCGGTGTCGGCGGCTGCGAGCGCCGGTTCGGCGGCGAGGCGCGCGAGCGGGACCTCGTGGGCGAGGCAGAAGCCGATGTCGCCGAGGGGCGGTCGGTAGCTGGCCATGACCCCGAGCGTAGGCTCCTGCCCCGCCGGCGGGGTCCGCCGGTGCGAGGGGGCCGCATGGCGCGCGCGGGTCGGGACCGGCGCTCCGGTGACCGCGGACCGCTGCGTGGTCCCGCCGCCTACCTCGCGTACTGGCGGGCGGAGGCCGCGAGCGTCCGCGCCAGTCTCGCCGCCCTCGCCGTCGGCCTCGGTGCCACGCTGGTCGCCGGGATGGTGCTCGCGGCCGCGGCCGACCGCATCGCGGCGGTGCCCGGCCTGCTGGCGCTGATCCCGGCGGCGATCGGGATGCGCGGCTCGACGTTCGGCGCGTTCGGCTCGCGCCTCTCCACCGGCATCCTCACCGGCGAGTACCGACCGGGCGCGCTGCGCGGCTGGCTCGGGAGGCAGGTCCGCGCCGTCGCGGTGCTCAGCGTCGTGTCCTCCGTCCAGGCCGGAGTGCTGGCCTGGCTGGTCGCGTCGGCGGTCGGCCTCCCGACGGTCGGGCCGCTGCCGCTGGTCGCCGTGTCGCTGCTGGGCGGCGTCGGCGCGTCGGCCGTGCTCCTGGCCGTCGTGCTCGGCCTGGCCCGCCGCTCGAGCCGGCGCGGCTGGTCGCTCGACGACGTGGCGGCCCCCGTGGTCAGCGCCACGGGCGACCTCGTCACCCTGCCGGCGCTGCTCGCGGCGACCGCGGTGCTGGACCTCGGGCGCGGGACCGCGGACGCGATCGGCGCGACCGGTCTGGCCGTCGGCGTCGTGCTGGCGGTGCTCGGCGTGCGTGACCGCGACCCCCGGATCCGGCGCCTGCTCCGCGAGTCGCTCGCGGTGCTGACCGTCGCCGTCGGCGTGGACGTCCTGGCCGGCGTCGCCGTCGAGGCCCGCCTCGAGGGTCGGTTCACGGTCGCGGCGCTGCTGGTGATGCTGCCGCCGTTCGTCGCGAAGTGCGGAGCGCTCGGGGGGATGCTCGCGAGCCGCCTGTCCTCGAAGCTGCACGTCGGGACGCTGGCGCCGTCCCGCTGGCCCGGCGCGCAGGCGCGCCTCGACCTGTCGCTGACGGTGCTGTTCGCCGCGGTGACGTTCAGCGGCGTCGGCGCGAGCGCGTGGCTCGCGGCGACCCTCGTCCCCGGCGTCGACCCGCTCCCGGTCCTGACGTCGCTCGCCGTCGCGCTCCTCGCGGGCGCGCTCGCCGTCCCGATACTGTCGATCGTGGCCTACACCGCGGCGACCGTGTCGTTCCGGCACGGATACGACCCCGACAACCACGGGATCCCGATCGTGACCGCGACCATGGACCTCGCAGGGGTCCTCTGCCTGGTCGCCGCGGTCACGCTGCTGCAGGTGGGAGGCTGATGCGCACACGCACCGTCAAGGAGCTGCTGCTCGGCGCCAAGGAGGCCGCCGAGCTGATGCTCGACCTGTCCTACGCCGCGATCTTCTTCGACGACCACGCGCTGGCCCGCGAGGTCGTCCGCCTCGAGGCCCGCGTCGGCGAGCTGCTGCACGAGCTCCGCACCGTCTGCATGGTCGCGTCGCGCACCCGCGAGGACGCCGAGCAGCTGGCCGGCGTGCTCGCGACCGCGGTCGCCATCGAGGGCATCGCCGACGCCGCCGACGAGATCGCGCAGGTCGTGACGCGCGAGCTCGGCGTCCCGGCGCAGCTGCGCGAGGACCTGCGCCACGCGACCGAGGTCACCGCACGGGCCCGCGTCCACGAGGGCTCGGAGCTGGCCCACCGCACCCTCGCCGAGGTCGAGCTGCCGACGAGGACCGGCATGTGGGTCATCGCCGTCCGTCGCTCGGACGACTGGGTGTTCGACCCCGACGGCGCCGTGCCGCTCCGGGTCGACGACGTGCTGTTCATCCAGGGGCCCCGCGAGGGCGTCGACCTCGTCCGCGGCCTCTCGGGCAGCACCGTGCGCGAGCCGGCGCCACCGCCCGACGGTCCGGTGCCGAGCGACCTCGACCGCGCCGTCGACCTCGTCGTCGAGCTGAAGCAGGTCTCGGAGGTCGCGGTCGGACTCGCCTACGCGGCGATCCTGCTGGACGAGCCGGCGCTGGCGCACGAGGTCGGTGCGATCGAGGCCACGTCGGACCGCCTGTTCCACGACCTCGAGCGGTGGGTGCTCCGCGCCGCGGCCGGCATCCCCGATCCCGAGCAGCTGCGCGGGCTGCTGCACCTGGCCTCGGCCTCCGAGCGGATCGTCGACGCGGCGCGGTCCATGTGCCGCATCGTCGAGGACGGCGGCGAGGCCCACCCCGTCATCGCCGACGCACTGGCCGCCGCGGACGAGATCGCGATCGACGTCCACGTCGCCGCCGGCTGCGACGCGGCCGGACGGACGTTCGGCGAGCTGCGGCTGCAGCAGCGGACCGGCATGGAGGTCCTGGCGGTCCAGCGCGAGGGGCGGTGGCAGTACCGCCCGCCGCGGACCCGCGCGGTGGCCGGCGGCGACCGCCTGCTCGCGATCGGCCCCTACGACGGGGCGGCGCTGCTGCGGGGCCTCTGCGGCGACGACCGTCCCGCCGAGGACATCGGGCTCAGCGGCGAGTGACGTCCCCGCCGAGCCGCGCGGTGACCCCCGCGAGGTCCAGGCGGTGGCGTCCGAGGCGGGCGCGGTGCAGCACCGAGAGGGTGGCCCG
>JBEARL010000121.1:0-2899 GCA_041163265.1 Actinomycetota bacterium | reverse complement strand
AGGGCGGCTCGCCGGTCGGGACGACGATCGCGCCGAGCGCCAGCGCCCGCACGTCACCGCCGGCCGTGATGCCGGCGATCTGGACCGTGTGGTCGCCGATGGCGGCGTGGCGGGGGACCGCCACCACCGCCTGGAACGCGCCGTCGGGACCGACCTCGACGACCTCGAGGCGGCTCGGCGTCGAGAACAGCCAGACCGAGACCTCGGTGCCGGGGGCGAACCCGCCGCCCCGGATCAGGGCGTCGCGCTCCTGCGCCAGCACGATGGCCAGCGACTCCGGCACCCGTTCGGCCCGCAGCTCGAGCGCCAGCCCGTCGGCCGCGACGCCGACGCCGTCCTCGCCGACGGCGACGACCTCGGCCGATCGCTGCTGTCCGTCGCCGACCACCGCGGCTGTCGCGGGTGCGACGGTCGGCGTGCCGGTCCCGACGAGGACGGGGAGGCGCGGGTCCGCGCCGCCGAGGAGGGTCAGCAGGCTGCTCGTCGCGGCGGCCCGGGCCTCGGCCACCTCGGCCCGGGCCTCGCGCAGCTCCGAGGCCGATGCGGTGCTGTCGCCCTGGAGGGCGGCGAACCGCGCCTCGGCGGCGGCGATGCGCGCGAGGTCGACGGCACCCGGCTGCGCCATGGCCCGCTTCACGGCCAGGAGCCGGGCCTCGGCCCGTGCGATCGCCTCGGGCGACGCGCCGGCGGCCCGCAGCCGCTCGAGATCCTCCGCGGCGTCGTCGAGCAGCGCGTCGGCCAGCGAGCCCGGGGTCAGGTACCTGGCGAGGCGGTCGGCGAACGCGACCTCCTCGCGGACGGCGGCCTCCTCGTCGCCCGCGGCCCGGGCCGCTGCCGCCCGGGCCGCCTCCGCGGCCAGCGCGTCGAGCTCGACCTGCGGGACCGGGGTGAACGGCGGGACGTAGGCGAGCGGCCGCGGGGCCGGCGGCGCCGGCTCGGGCAGGACCTCGAGGATCTCGGCGACCGCGGCCGCGACGTCGACGACCGGTTCCGGTGCCGGTGCGGGTGCTGGTGCGGGGTCGGCGGCCGGAGCGGGCGCCGGTGTCGGTGCCGGCGCGATGGGCTCGGGCTCCTCCTCGATCTCCTCCTCGAGCGGCTCGGGCTCCTCCTCGACCGGTTCCTCGACGACCGGCTCCGGCTCGGGCTCGGGCTCCGGCTCGGGCTCCGGCGCGGGGGCCGGCGGTGGCGGCGGCGCGGCGACGGTCACGGTGGTCGTGACGGTGGCGGGGGTGAACGCGGTCGTGCTGCCGAACTCGACGAGCGACCACTGCTCGGTGCCGGCGCTGCTCACGTCGTCCCAGCCGTACGCACCGCCGGTCAGCCAGAGGTGGTGGTAGGCGCCGGAGCCGTTCGGCTCGCCGGACTGCCACGGCGCGGTGCCGGGGGTGGTGCCCTGCTCGAAGAACGCCCGGGACGCGTCCGCGTCGGGGGCGGCGTCGCCCGGACGCCAGACCCAGCTGCCGTCGACCTTCTCGCCCGAGGTCCAGATGCTCATCGGCGCGTCGAGGGCGGCCGCCCGCGCCAGCGCCGTCCGGGTGAGGAACGCCTGCTCGGCCGCGTCGCCGATGGCGACCGGGTAGCCGCGGGAGCCGCAGACGTCGAGCGTCCGGGCGTGGGCCGCGGCGTCCGCGCGCGACCGTGCCGTCGTGACCAGCGTGTACACCCGTGCGGTGTCCGGATGGATGTGGTACGTCGCGCCGTCGACCTCAAGCGTCGCGGCGGGGACCAGCGTCGTCGTGACGGTCGTCGTCCCCGCGGCGCTCGCGGTGAGCCGGACCGCGTCCAGCGTCGCCTCGACGTCGGCGAGCGACCCGGTCACGGTCAGCGTCGCGGTCCGCGTCCCGCTGACGGTCGCCGACCCCGCGGCCGTCGCGGTGAGGGTCCCTCCGGGCGTGGTCGTGGTCGCGGTCAGCGCGTCCCATCCGCATGACGTCGGGACGGCGGCGGTGAAGTCGCCGAGGACGCCGGCCGACCCGGCCGTCGTCGCCGCGGTCGCCGGGCCGGTCAGGGTCGGGGCGCTGGCGGCGGTCGTGACCGCGGAGGTCGCGTCAGACGTCCCCGCCGGCGTGCCGTCCGAGAACGTCGCGGTCACCGTGAACGTGTACGCGACGCCGTTCGCGAGGCCGGTCACGGTGCAGGCCGTCGCGTCCGCGGCGGCCGTGCAGGTGCGCGTCGCCCCGTCGACCTGCGGCGAGGCCGTCGCCGTGTAGGACGCGACGGTCCCGGCCGCCGGCGCGGTCCAGGTGATGCGGGCCTGCGCGTCGCCCGCCGTGGCCTCCACCGCGCGGGGGGCGTAGGAGATGTCCGCGGTAACGGTCGCCGTCGCGGTCCCGCCGCCGGCGAACGAGCCGCGCCGGTCCTCGCCCGAGCCCCAGTTCTCGGAGTACTCGACGAGGTAACCGGACTGGGCGTTGAAGCCGTCGCGCCCGTAGTCGTTCCAGCACGCGGCGCCGCCCCACTTCTCGAGGGCGTAGTGCTCGCCGCCGGCGTCGTTGGGCTCGCCCATGGCCTCGCGGTACCGCAGCTCGAAGGCCCCGGCGAGCTGGTTCGTCGGGCACCAGTTCTCGTACCGGGCCGACGCCTCGTTCGCCGTGGACCGGACCAGATTGGCACCCGTGCTCGCGTCGATCCAGACCCCGGTCGAGGTCCGGCCCTGCCAGAACCGGGTTCCGGCCTCGGGGCCGGCGACCCAGTGCCAGGAGCCCTCGGCCGCGACCTGGTCCGCGTACGTGCCGGCGCCGAGCACCGCGTTCAGCAGCTGCACGTCGTCCGACGCCCCGATCCAGATGTTGTTCGCGGCGATGTTCTCGAAGACGAAGGCCTGCTCCTGGGCGGACGTGATCGTCGCGAGGTACCCGCGGACGCCGAACAGCTCGCTCTCGTCCGCGAGGTCGAGCGC
>JBEARL010000120.1:0-2904 GCA_041163265.1 Actinomycetota bacterium | reverse complement strand
TCCGCGACCGGGGTGGTGTTCGCCATCGGCGAGACGGCCGTGTAGCCGCCGGCCGCGGCGGCGGCGCTGCCGGTCGCGATGTCCTCGGCGCCCTCGCCGCCCGGCTCGCGCAGGTGCGTGTGCAGGTCGACGAACCCGGGGGTGACCCAGCACCCGGTCACGTCCAGCGGCTCGACGCCGGTGCGCTGCGCGGCCTCGGCCGCGGCACCGTCCCCGACCGCGACCACGACCCCGTCGGCGACGAGCACGTCCGCGTCCCGGTCGACGCCCGACGCCGGGTCGAGCAGCCGGCCGCCGCGGAGCAGCACGCCGCTCACGCCGCCACCTCCCGCGCCGGCTCGGGCCGCGGTCCGGCCAGCAGCCGGTACAGGCAGGCCATCCGAACGGCGATGCCGTTGGTGACCTGCTCCTGCACGAGGCAGCGCGGGTCCTCGAGGGCGGCCGAGGACAGCTCGACCCCGCGGTTCACGGGGCCGGGGTGCATCAGGAGGGCGTCGGGGCGCATCCGCGCCAGCCGCGCCGGCCCGATCCCCCACGTCGCCGCGTACTCCCCCGTCGGCGGCAGGAACGCGCGGTGCATCCGCTCCTTCTGGAGGCGCAGCACGTAGACGACGTCGAGGTCGGGCAGCACCGCGTCGAGGTCGGCGGTGGTCGTCACGCCCCAGGCCGAGACGTCGGTCGGCAGCAGCGTCGGCGGGGCGACCAGCGTCACGTCGGCGCCGAGGAGGCGGAACAGCTCGACGTCGCTGCGCGCGACCCTGCTGTGGAGCACGTCCCCAACGATCGCGATCCGCGCCCCCTCGAGCGAGGGCCGGTGCTGCAGCAGCGTGAACGCGTCGAGGAGCGCCTGGGTCGGGTGCTGGTGCCACCCGTCGCCCGCGTTCAGCACCGGGATGTCGAGTTGGCGCGCGAGCTGCACCGGCGCGCCGGCCGACGAGGTCCGCAGCACCACCAGGTCGACGCCGAGCGCCATCAGCGTCTGCGCCGTGTCGAGCAGGGACTCGCCCTTGCTGACCGACGAGCCCTCCGCGGTGAAGGCGACGACGTCGGCGCTGAGCCGCTTCGCGGCGAGGTCGAAGCTCAGGCGCGTCCGGGTCGAGTCTTCGAGAAAGAGGTTGCAGACGATGCGACCGCGCAGCGTGGGGACGCTGGCCCGCTCGCGCCGAGCGATGGGCAGCAGCTCGGCGGCGACGGCGAGGAGGTCGTCCACCTGGGCGCGGTCGAGGTCACGGATGGCGACGAGGTCGGTCAGCGGCGCCGGGGCCGGCGCCGCGGTGGGCGCGGTCGCGGCGGTCACGACGCCGGCTCCACGACGACCTCGTCGACGCCGTCGACCTCGGCGACGCGGACGACGACCCGCTCGCCGGGGGCGGTCGGGAGGTTCTTCCCCACGTGGTCGGCCCGGATCGGCAGCTCGCGGTGCCCGCGGTCGACCAGCACCGCCAGGCGGACCCGGGCCGGCCGACCCAGCGCGCTGACCGCGTCGAGCGCCGCGCGGATGGTCCGGCCCGTGTAGAGCACGTCGTCGACCAGCACGACGGTGCGGTCCGCGACGTCGACGGGGACCTCGGTCGCACCCAGCGGCAGCGGCCCGCGCCGGTCGAGGTCGTCGCGGTAGAGGGTCACGTCGAGTCCGCCGACCGGTGGCGGGGTGCCCTCGATGCCGCCGATGGCGTCCGCAAGCCGCTCCGCGAGAGGCACGCCGCGGGAGGGGATGCCGAGCAGGACGAGGTCCTGCGCGCCGCCGGCGCCCTCGACGATCTCGTGGGCGAGCCGGCGGAGCATCCGGGCGAGGTCGTCCGCGTCGAGGAGGCGCCTCACGGTCGGCGCCCCGTCACGGCGTCGACGACGGTCGACGGGCGGGCGCGCACGGACACCGGGGCCTCCTTCCCGGCCTCACGGGACCGGTCGTTAAAGGACGCTGCGGCGCGGACCCTAGCGGGTCCCGGGCCCGGTCACGGCAGGGCGTACCGGACGATCACGACGCCGGAGCCGCCGGCACCCGCGGGCCACCAGGCGGAACCGCCGGCGCCGGCGCCACCTCCACCGCCCCCGCCGCTGCCGGCCTCACCGGCCCCACCGTTCGCGGCGCCGGCCGCACCGCCCTCGCCGGGGCCAGTCAGCGTCGCCCCCGCTCCGCTGCTGGTCGAACCCCGACCGGCACCGCCCCCGGCACCGTAGATCAGTGTCGTACCGGCGATGTCGGACGCCACTCCCTGCCCACCTCCGGACTGAGATCCGACGGTGTCGTGATCGCGGCCCACGCCGCCGGCACCGCCACCACCGCCTCCGTCCCGATCCGAGTCGCCGCTCCCACCGGCGAAGCCCTGACCGGGTGTCCCCGCCGCACCAGAACTCCATGCGGCACCCGTGGTCCGGAATCGAGCCGCACCGCCGCCCCCGCTGGAGCCGGTCGTCGGGTTCTCCGTGTACCAACCGCCCCCGCCACCACCAGCTGAGGAAGTGGCTCCGAGACTCGAGGTACCGCCTCGGCCGGTCGCGGACGAGGTTCGTGCGGAACCGCCCGCCCCGACCGTCACGGCGACGTCGCCGGAGCGGGAGGAGCTCCCGGCGACGACCTGTCCTCCACCGCCCCCGCCACCGCCATGGTCGGACGGATAGCCGCGGCCTCCACCACCACCCCCACCCACAACGAGGTGATCGACGTTCAGGGTCCGGTTCAACGTCAGCGTGCCGTCCGTCGTGAACGTGTGCACGATGTGGGTCGGGGTGCCGCTCGTCGGGACACGCGTGACGGTCCCGCCGGTGGCCATCACGGCGCTCAGCCCGGTCGCGTCGGCCGACAACGTCGAGGTGTCCCCGTCCGCGTTCACCGCCGCGACCCGCACCTCATGCGTCGACCCGCCCGCCAGCCCCGACAGCCGCATCGACGTCCCCGACACC
>JBEARL010000119.1:0-2916 GCA_041163265.1 Actinomycetota bacterium | reverse complement strand
GACGACGGCCCGGCCAGCACCGTCACGGGGCCCGACGGGACGAGGCGGTCGACCGCGGCCGCGACGGCCGCGCCGGCGCGGTCGGCCAGCAGCGCCGGCCCGACGCCGCGCGCCGCGAGCCCCGCGCGGACCGACCGGACGTGGCCGAGCGTCGCGTGGGGCAGCCCGGCCTGCGCGACGCCGGGCAGGTCGCCGAGCCGCGCCCGCCTCGGGGCGCGGGGGGCGGCCTCCCACGGCCGCTCCTCGCGGTCCGCCGGGAGGTCCTCGGGCGCGGTCCCGCCGTGCCAGGCCGGGTCGACCGCATCGAGGAGGCCGCGCACGACCAGCGCCGTCGCGCCCCAGAGCAGGTCGCCCGAGCGGAGCCGCCACGCCCACCCCGCCCGACCGCGGCCGACGCCGGGCGTCCGCCGCCACGCCGCGGCGTCGCGGAGCTCGGCGAGGTCGACCTCGAGCACGGCGGCGACCTCGGCCGGATCCGGGCGCAGCGCGTGCGGCCGGTCCCACCACGCGACGACGGGGACGATCCAGAACCTCGAAGGCGGGACGTGGAAGGTCGGACCCGTCCCGAGCACGGTGACGCCGGCGGCCTCGAGGCCGACCTCCTCGGCGGCCTCGCGCAGGGCCGCGGCGGTCGGGGTCTCCCCCGCCTCGATGCGTCCACCGGGCAGCGCGACCTGACCGGGGTGCGACCGGAGGTCGTCGCGGCGCCGCGTCAGCACCAGCCGCGGCCCGGCGGCGCCCTCGGAGAGGAGCACGAGCACCGCGGCGGTGCGGGCGGTCGGCCGTGGCGTGCGGTCGGCGGCGGGGACGGCGGCGAGGGCGGCGGCGAGCCGCGCCGGCAGCGCGGCCGCGCTCACGCGAGCAGGCCGCGCGCGACGGCGTCGAGCGAGTCGGCCTCGCTGACGACCAGGCGGTCGACGCCGAGGCGCGCGACGACGGCCGCGAGGACCAGCGCGCCACCGTGCAGCACCTCGGCGCGGCCGGGCTGCACCGGACCGAGCGCGGCGCGGTCCGAGGCGCGCATCGCGACGAGCCGGTCGGCCAGCGCGGCGAGGGCGGCGGCGGGGACGACCGCGCCGTGGATGCGCTCCTCCTCGTAGGACGCGAGCCCGAGGTGGAGCGCCGCGAGGGTCGTGGCCGTCCCGGCGACGCCGACCAGCGTGCCGACGCGCGGGGGCCCGGCGGTCCCGGCGGCGCCGGCGAGCCGGGCCAGCCCGTCGTCGAGCACGTCCGCGACGACCGCGCGGGCCGCCGCGACCTCGTCGTCGCGCGGCGGGTCGCCGGCCAGCGCACGCTCGGTCAGCCGCACGCAGCCCAGCTGCAGCGACACCGCGGCGACGGGACGGCCACCCCCGTCGGCGGGGCCGAGGACCAGCTCGGTCGAGCCGCCGCCGACGTCGACCACGGCGACCGGCGGGTCGGCCGGCACGGCCAGCGCCGCGCCGGCGAAGGCCAGCGCCGCCTCCTCCGTACCGTCGATGACGTCGACGGGGACGCCGAGGGCCGCGGCCGCGGGGACGAGGAACCGGTCGCGGTCCGCGGCGTCGCGGACGGCCGACGTCGCGACGGCGCGCACGCGCCCCGGCGCCGTCACGACGCCGAGGGCCTCCCAGGCCGCGCGGAAGTTCGCGAGCGCGGCGACGGTGCGCTCGATCGCCGCGTCGTCGAGCCGTCCGGTCGCGTCGACGCCGGCGGCGAGCCGGGTCGTGACGATGTCCCGACGCAGCCGCGTCCCGTCGCCGGCGAGCACGAGCAGCCGGACCGAGTTCGAGCCGATGTCGACCGCGGCGACGGCGCTCATGCGGCGCGCGTCGACGGCGCGTCGCCGGGTGCGACGCAGGGCGCAGGGCAGGCCAGTGGCGTCAGCTCGTCGAGGGCCAGCGCCCCGACCGCGTTGTCCCCGGTCGCGAGGTGGTGGGCGACGTGGACGTGGAGGCACTTGACGCGGTCCGGGAGCCCGCCGGCCGTCGGAGCGCCGGGCAGCGGCGGGTCGGGCGCGCCGAGCCGGTCGCGGAACGCGACGTACCGCTCGGACGCGGCGGCCTGCGCGGCGGCGAGGTCCGGCTCGGCCACCAGCCGCTCGTTCAGCACCACCATCCGATGCTCGGCCTCGAGGCGTCCGACCGCCGACCGGGCCAGCGGGCAGGACAGCCAGAACACGGTCGGGAACGGCGTGCCGTCCTCGAGCCGGGGCAGGACGCGCACGACGGTGGGCAGCCCGTGACCGCAGCGATGCACGACGGCGGGTCGACCGCGGGCCGGCCGTCCCAGCTGCGCGCCGATCAGGTCGGTCAGCGCGGCGTCGGCCTCGGGCGCCGCGAGGGCGGCGGCGTAGGAGGCGTCGGGGTCGCGTCGGAGCGCGTCGCGCATCCAGCCCCCCGCCGCCGACGCGTCAGGTGCCGACGCGACCGCGCTTCTGCCGCCGGGCCTCGCCCTGGATCATCTGGGACTTGTGCATGAAGCGGCGGAGGCGCTTGTTGAAGTCCTTGTCCAGCTTCGAGCGCAGGTTCGGCGCCTGCTCATCGGCCCAGGCCGGGTCGGCACGCTTGATGGAGAGGTCGACCTTGCCGTCGTCCTTGATGTCGACGACCTTGACCTCGACCTCGTCGCCCTCGGCGAGGTAGGCGTAGATGTTGTCCACGTAGTCCAGCGCGACCTCGGAGACGTGCACGAGGCCGGTGACGACCTGGTCACCGATCGGCACCTCGACGAACGCGCCGTACTCCTCCAGCCGGACGACCTTGCCCTTGACGATCTCTCCCAGCAGCGCGACCAACTCCTCTCGGGTCTCACCCGGCTCCGCCGCGGCGGACCGGCCTCCTCCGACCGGCCCGCGGGCGCGGGACGGCGCCGCCGGAGCGGCACGGGGTCCGTGGGGAGGGCGCCGGCGAGCGGCGCACGGCGAGGGTACGCGAC
>JBEARL010000118.1:0-2979 GCA_041163265.1 Actinomycetota bacterium | reverse complement strand
AAGGGAGGCGACGCCGCGTCGATGGGCGTGCCGGCCGCGTCGGCGCACACCCACCGCATGCTCGCGCTGGTCCCGCCGTCGGGCATCCAGCAGGTCAAGACCGAGCAGGACGACAAGGTCTACACCTGGCCGCACCTGCTCCTCGTCGAGTTCGTCGCGCTGCTCGCGATGGGCTCGTTCGTGCTGCTGGTCTCGTTCTTCCTCGATGCACCGCTCGGCTCGCTCGCGAACGCCAACGAGGTCCCGGCGATCAACAAGGCGCCGTGGTACTTCATGGGCCTCCAGGAGCTGCTGCGCTACTTCCACCCGATGGTCGCCGGCGTCACGCTGCCCGGCGTCGCCATCGTGCTGCTGATGGCCGCGCCGTACGTCGACAAGAACCCGTCGGCCCAGCCCGAGAACCGCAAGACCGCGAACCTCGCGTTCACGTTCTTCATGGTGTTCTGGGGCGTGCTCGTCATCATCGGCTCGTTCATCCGCGGCGCGGGGTACGAGTGGGTCTGGCCGTGGGTCAACGGCCTCGGGTTCGTCCTGTGAGCGCCGCCACCCCGCAGCGCCGCGAGCAGCCGGCCCGGAAGCCCGTCGAGCGGCGAGCGTTCCTCCGTGCCTCGCTGATCGGCTCGGTCTCGGCCGGCCTCGGTGGGTTCGCGCTGGCCTCGCTCGGGTTCCTCTGGCCGCGCCAGGGCGACGGCCTGTTCGGCGAGGTCATCCTCGGCAACGCCCGCGAGCTGGCCGAGCGCATCGTCGGCGAGCGCCGGCCGGTGCTGGTCCCCGAGGCGGCCCTCTCCATCATCTCCTGGGACCCGTCCGACGGCGTCGCCGCCGGCGCCTACGGCGGTCAGCACGCCCTCGTGACCGACTCGGTCGGGCTGATGTGCCTCGACACCGGCGCCTGCCCGCACCTCGGCTGCGCCGTGCCGTGGTGCCAGACCTCGCAGTGGTTCGAGTGCCCCTGCCACGGCTCGCGCTACAACAAGTACGGCGAGTGGACCGGCGGGCCGGCCCCGCGCGGCCTCGACCGCTACGTCTCGTTCGTCGACGGCGACGGCAACCTCGTCGTCGACCTCGGCTCCCCGGTGACGGGTCCCGCCCGCACCGCCAACGCGCTGGAGCAGGCCCGCGAGGGCCCCTCCTGCGTCGACGCCTGAGGTCCCGCGCATGACGACGCTGCTGGCCGCGCCGCTCCTCCTCGCCGCCGAGGAGGCCCCCGAGCTCGTCGGGGGTTCCAGCCTGCCCATCCTGCTGCTGGTGCTGGGCCTGGGCGGGTTCGCCCTCGCCTACCTGCTCGTCGGCCCCGGGTCCCGGAAGGGCCCGAAGCGCCACGGCGACATCCCGCTCGCGATGCGGCCCTACCACTCCGACGCCGAGCTCGAGGGTCCCGGCCTCGAGCGAGCCATGAGCTGGGGCGTCGCGTTCGCCGTGTTCTCGGCGCTGTTCCTGCCGCTGTACTGGATCATCGAGCCGGGCCGCATCAACGACCGGGTCGAGGACTTCTACGAGGCCGACGTCGCGCGGGGGCGCTCGCTGTACCAGAACGCCTGCGCGTCCTGCCACGGCGTCAACCTCGAGGGAGGCAGCGCGCCGCACCCCGACCCGACCGTGACCGCGGCCTGGCCGGCGCCGACGCTGCACAACATCGTCGCGCGGTACCAGGACTCGGCGGTCGTCGACGACGTCCGCGACCACATCCTCCTCACGCTGCGCTACGGCCGGACCGGAACGCCGATGCAGGCGTTCAGCATCGGGAACGGTGGTGCGCTCAGCGACTTCCAGCTCGAGGCGATCGCGGCGTACATCCTCTCGGTCCAGACCGGCGAGCTGCCGCAGGCGGCGTCCTTCGTCGGCCGCTCGCGTGAGGACGTGTTCGCCGCGAACTGCGCCCGGTGCCACGGTGAGGACGCCCAGGGCTACGTCGGGCCCCAGCTGCAGAACGTGTTCGAGCGGTACGGCTGGACCGGTGGCGACGACGCCTCGCTGGAGGTCGCCCGCGCCGCCGTCCGCCAGGCCATCGTCAACGGCCGGATCGTCCCCGGCCAGGCCCCGATGCCGTCGTTCACCGGCGTGCTGACCGACGACGCGATCGACGCGGTGGTCGACCACCTGCTCTCGATCCAGCGCCTCGGCGGCCCGTCCTACGGCCAGATCGGCGGCGACCCGGTCGCCGCGCCCGACGAGGAGTGAGCATGTCCGCCTCCCTGGTCCTCGCGGTCGAGAGCGTCATCCCGGCCGACCACCCGGTCTCGATCCTCGCGATCCCCCTCGGCCTGCTGTTCCTCTCGGGCTCGGTGTACGTGCTGCTGTGGTCGAACTACGGGGCGCGGAAGGCCGCCGGCATCTACGGGACCGCGTTCTTCGGGTTCAACCTGCTCCTCGGCGTGTTCTGGTGGTTCGGCGGCCCCGGCATCGTCCCGGGCCTCGGCATCTCGAACCTGCCGGGTCAGGCGGCCGACCACTACAACCCCGAGTGGTACGGCTTCGAGGCCGGCAGCGAGCGCGCCCAGTTCTTCCGCGGCGTGAACCTGATCGACGAGTTCGTCCCCGTCGAGGTCCGACTCGGCGTCGCCGACCTCACGCCGCAGGAGCGGAACCAGGACCCGGCCTTCGCGGCGCTGAACGGCTCGGCCCGCGCGGCGGGGCAGGTCATGGTCGACCAGTTCCTGCCGGTCGACCAGTTCGGCGTGGCACGCATCGGCGTCACACGCCGCACGGCCTTCGAGGAGGTCGTCGCGGCCGAGGCGCCGGCCGGTGCCCGCCGCGGCACGCCGTTCTACACGGCCCGCCTCGACGGCCCGGTCCGCGTCCTCGACGACCCGGGGACGGGCCTGCTGCTCGCCACCGCACGCCTGCAGGTCGTCGCCAACTTCGTCGACGCCGACGGCGCGCCCGTCGGGCAAGTCCCCGTCGAGGACCCGGTCGACTGGTTCGCGTTCTACGACCCGGGTGCCAACGCCTTCCCGTCGGCCCTCTGGACCATCGTCT
>JBEARL010000117.1:0-3012 GCA_041163265.1 Actinomycetota bacterium | reverse complement strand
CGCGCGGCGCGGTCACGGTCGCGGTCGCGCGGACGGTGAGCACCGCCGCGCCGCTGCCCTGCGCGGGATCGGCCCACCTCACGCTGGTCCTCGCCGAGGTCGCGGACCTCGCGGCGACGCTGCGCGACGCGGTCGCCGATCTCGACGCGGCGGTGGTGCGCGAGCTGCGCGCCGAGGGCGACGCGGCGGCGGTCGCGGCGACGCTGCGGCTCGACGGCGCCGACCCCGAGCTCGGCCGCGACGGCGAGCGAGCCGGGACGTGGGCCGACGCGCTGGCGCCCGTCGTCGGCGACGAGGATCTCGATGACGCTGACGTCGCTGCGCTGGCCGAGCGTGAGCGCGCCGGTGCGGCCGCCGGGCTGGCGGCCGACGATCTCGCCGAAGCGTTCGGCGCGGCCAGCGCCGACCCGAACGGGCTCGGCGCCGCGCTCGCGGCGCTGCACGGCCGGTTGGTCGCCGGGCTCGTCGCGCCCGAGCGGGTCGGGATGCTGCGGCAGGGGCCGCGCGTGGTGCACGACGCCAGCGTCGGGCGGGTGCTGTTCTTCCCGACCGACCCGGCGCTGCTGCCCGACGCCTGGGACGCGCTGCTGCGGCACCTCGCCGGACCCGGCGTCGCCGCGCGCGGCCCGGCGCTGGTCCGAGCGGGGCTGCTGCACCTCGAGCTGCTGCGGCATCACCCGTTCGACGCGGCCGGCGGGCGCCTGGCCCGGGCGGCGGCGCGGCTGGCGCTGCGCGCGGACGGGACGGACGTCGCGGGGCTCGTCGCGGTCGAGCCGGTGCTCGCCGAGGATCCGCTCGGCTACCTCGACGGGGTCGCGGCCAGCGTGCGGCGCGGCGACGCGACGCTGTGGGTCGAGCGGTGGGCGGAGGCCGTCGGCGAGGCGGTCCGGCGGGCGCTCGACGCGGTGGCGGGCGCGGGGGGGACGGGCGAGAGCTCGCCCACGGTGACGTCGGGAGCCCCCGCAGGGGCGCTGGACGGCTGCGGTCCGGCGTTCACGCTGGCGGATGCGGCCGAAGCGCTCGGCGTCGACGTCGTCGCGGCGCGAGGGGCACTGTCCGGACTGGTGCGGGAGGGGGCCGTGCGGCGGGCCCCCGGCACGTCGGGCCTGCGGTTCGTCCGGCGCGGCTGAGGGTCGGGCGAGGGCACGATCAGCGGCGCGGGGCGGGCCAGGGCCGGCCGTGACGGCGGCATGACGACGCCAGCGCTGCGCCGAGGGCTCGACCGACCCCCCGACCTCAGGCGACCGACGCGACCTCGGACGAGCCGGTCGCGGCGTCCGTGCCGCTGACCCACTCGGCCCAGGGCACCGCCCCGCCGGCGCCCGCGTCGACGCGACCGTCCGCGAGCCACCGCTCGACCACCGCGACGTAGCGGTCCGGCGTCTCCATCTGGGCGACATGCCCGACGCCGGGCAGCACGGCGACCCGCCAGTCCGGGCGCAGGTCGACGAGGTGCTGGATGACGGGCCGTCCGACCAGGCGGTCGCCGTCGCCCCACACCACCAGCGTGCGGTGCGTCATCCCCATGATCGCGTCGGTCACCTCGCGGCCGGCGAGCAGCGACGAGACCAGCGACTCGGTCGCGTACCCGAGCGACTCGACCCGCCAGGGCTGCTGCTTCGCGAACGTCATGTTCTCGCGCATCAGCGCCGCGACGTCGGGCCGGATGCGCGCCGGGTCGTGCCAGTTCATCGCGGTCGCGTCGGCGATCAGCCGGTCGACGTCCATCCGGGACCACATCGTGCGCAGCAGCGCGGTGCCGACCCCGGGGATGGCCATCGGCGCGAAGCGCTTGAGCATCTCGGGGCTGAGGTGCGCGAGGTCGGACCGGGCGGAGGGCAGCGCCGGTGCGGCCAGCACGACGGCCTCGACGCGCTCGGACATCAGCGGGGACGCGAGGACCGAGATCAGCCCGCCCATCGAGTTGCCGTGGAGGATCACCCGCTCGAGGCCGAGCGCGTCGAGCAGCGCAGGGAGGAACCGCGCGTTCGCTCGGACCCGTGCGGCGCTGGCGCGCGGCGGCACGGTCCGACCGAAGCCGGGCAGGTCCATCGCGAGCACGGCCCGGTCCACGCCGAGGTCGGGCATCACGTCGAACCAGTTCGTCGCGCTGCCGCCGAGCCCGTGCACCAGCAGGTGGGGTGTCGCCGGCGAGTCCTGCGCGTCGATCCCGTTCGTCACGAGGTGGACGGCGGTGCCGCGGACGTCGACGACGCCGCTGCGAAGGCCGGCCCAGCGGGTGCTGCGCGCGCCGAGGTCGCCGAGCGGTGATGCGGTCATGGGGCCAGCGTAGGCGCGGCGCCGCCGGCCGGACGGTCAGCCGGGCAGCGCGGCGCGCCGCATCTCGGCGACCGCGGCGGCGAGCAGCGCCTTCAGCTCGTCGGGGTCGGTGACCGGCCGCTCGCAGACCATGTCCCGGCAGACGTAGGCGGCGGGATTGCCATCGACCTCGCCGCGGTGCGCCAGCAGCGGGATGCGGTCGCCGTGGTCGGGTGGGGCCACGAGCACCAGCGCCCCCGGGTGGTGGGCGTGGAGGGCGGCGATCTCGAGCCGGTCGCGGGCGAGCCCCGGCGCGCCGACGATCACGACCTCGACGCGGCCCGCTGCTTCCTCCTCGAGCTGGCGGAGCACGTTGCCGTACCCGGTCGGCATGCGCCGGGCGCCGTCGGCGAGGGCACGCAGCGCGAGGTCGGCACGGTCCCACCACGCGCCATCGCCGGTCAGGGCGTACAGGCGTCGGCAGACCTCGGCCATGACGCCGCTGCCGGCCGGCGTCGCGTTGTCCCAGGTCTCCTTGGGCCGGGCGATGAGCCGCTCGCCGTCGGCCGCGGTCTGGAACCAGCCGCCGGCGGGGTCCGCGAACCTGGCGTCGGCGGCGGTCGCGAGCGCGAGCGCCCGCTCGAAGCGGTGCATCTCGCCGGTCGCCGCGAGGAGTCCGTCGAGTCCGGCGCAAGAACCTGATGGCCGAGAGCGGCGCGGCCACCCACCGCCACGGCCACGACGTCGGCGAGC
>JBEARL010000116.1:0-3053 GCA_041163265.1 Actinomycetota bacterium | reverse complement strand
GCTGCGGGCCCGCGCCGCGTACCTCGCGATTGTCGCGGCCGCCGGGGCGTTCCTGCTCTCGGTCGCCGTCGCCCGCGAGGTCATCGCCGCGCCCGCCACCTACGTCCGGCCGCTCCCCGACTGGATCGAGGTCGGGACGCTGAGCGTCGGGTTCGACCTGCTCGTCGACCAGCTGACGGTCGTGATGCTGCTGGTCGTGACCGGCGTCGGACTGCTGGTCCACATCTACTCGGTCGGCTACATGCTGGAGGACCGCGGCTTCGCGCGGTTCTTCGCGTACCTGAACCTGTTCCTCGCCTCGATGCTGGTGCTGGTGCTCGGCTCGAACCTGCTGACGCTGTTCCTCGGCTGGGAGCTCGTCGGCCTCTCGTCCTACCTCCTCATCGGGTTCTGGTTCGAGAAGCGGGCCTACGCGAGCGCCGCGAAGAAGGCGTTCATCACGAACCGCGTCGGCGACGTGTCGTTCATGGTCGCGATGTTCCTCGCGTTCGCGACCGTCGGGACCCTCGACCTCCTCGAGCTGAACGCCGCCGCCCCGGGGCTGTCGGCCGGGGTCGCGACGACGCTGGTGCTGCTGCTCCTCGGCGGGGCGGCGGCGAAGTCGGCCCAGATCCCGCTGTACGTCTGGCTCCCCGACGCGATGGCCGGCCCGACCCCCGTCTCGGCGCTGATCCACGCCGCGACGATGGTCACCGCCGGCGTCTACCTCACCGTCCGGACCTCGCCGGTGCTGACCGCCTCGGTCGACGCGATGGAGGTCATCGCCTGGATCGGGGTGCTGACCGCGCTGCTGGCCGCCGTCATCGCGGTCCGACAGGACGACATCAAGAAGGTCCTCGCCTACTCGACCGTGTCGCAGCTCGGGTACATGTTCCTCGCCGTCGGGGTCGGCGCGTTCCGCGAGGGCGTGTTCCACCTCGTCACCCACGCGTTCTTCAAGGGCCTGCTGTTCCTCGCGGCCGGCTCGGTGATGCACGCGCTCCACGACGAGACCGACCTCTGGCGCATGGGAGGACTGCGGCGCGCGATGCCCGTCACGTTCGCGACCTCGGCCGTGGCGTGGCTGGCGATCTCGGGCGTGCCGCCGTTCGCCGGGTTCTTCTCGAAGGACCAGATCCTCACCGAGGCGTACAAGCACGGCTACGGCGCGATCTACCTGCTGGGGCTCGCAGGCGCGATCCTGACCGCGTTCTACATGACCCGGTGGTTCGTCCTCGTCTTCCTCGGGCCGGGGCGTCACCGCGACGGGGTCCACCCCCACGAGTCGCCGGCCTCGATGGCCGTCCCGCTCGTCGTCCTCGGGGTGCTCTCGGCCGCGGGCGGCCTGCTGAACCCGGTGCACGAGGGGCCGTTCTACCGGTTCCTCGGCCCGGTCGTCGCCCCGATCGGCGACCTCGGGTACGCGCCGGTCGGCCCGCTCGAGGAGCCGGCTCTCATCGGCATCTCGATCGTCGCCGTCGCCGTCGGCCTCGGCCTCGCGTGGCTGCTGTACGCGCGGCGCGACCTCGCGGCCGGCCGCGTCGTCGAGCCGGTCCGCGGGACGCTGGCGGACCTCGCCGAGCGGCGGTTCCTCGTCGACGAGGCCTACGCCGCCGTGTTCGTCGGCGGCGGGGGCGCGCTCGCGCGCGGCCTCGCCCGGTTCGACGGCCGGGTCGTCGACGGCCTCGTGCGCGGGGCCGGCGCCGCGGCGGTCGTCGCCGGTCGCGTCGCGCGGCGGGCCCAGGGCGGCCTCGTCCGCGGCTACGTCGCCGTCACCGTCGCCGCGCTGGCCGCGCTGCTGCTCCTGGCCCTCTGGACGGTGCGCTGATGGGACCGCTGACCCTGACCGTCCTGCTGCCGCTCGTCGGCGCCGTGCTGCTCGGCCTCGCGCCGGGTGCGCGCGACCGCGACGTGCGAGCCGTGGGCCTCATCACGGCGCTCGCGACGTTCGCGTCCTCGGTCTGGGTCCTGGTCGGGTTCGACCGCGGCGAGGCCGGCCTGCAGCAGGCCGAGTCGTTCACCTGGATCCCGTCGATCGGCGCCCGCGTCGCGTTCGCCGTCGACGGCGTCAGCCTCGCGCTGATCCTGCTGACGACCTTCCTCGTGCCGCTGATCCTCGTCGCCTCGTGGGACTCGGTGAAGGAGCGGCTCGCCGCCTACACGGCCGCGTTCCTCGTCCTCGAGGCGCTGGTCATCGGCGTGTTCGCCGCGACCGACCTGCTGCTGTTCTACGTCCTGTTCGAGTTCAGCCTCGTCCCGATGTACCTCATCATCGGCATCTGGGGCGGGGCCGAGCGCCGCCGTGCCGCGCGGAAGTTCTTCCTCTACACGCTGCTCGGCGGGCTCGTGATGCTCGTCGCCATCCTGTACCTGCAGACGCTGACCGGGACCTTCGACTACGTCGCGATCCGCGACGGCCTGTCGCTGGCGCCGTCGGTCCAGGGCTGGCTGTTCGCCGCGTTCCTGCTGGCGTTCGCCGTCAAGGTGCCGCTGTTCCCCGTGCACACCTGGCTGCCCGACGCCCACACCGAGGCGCCGACCGGCGGCAGCGTGTTCCTCGCCGGGGTGCTGCTCAAGATGGGGACGTTCGGGCTGCTGCGCTACGCCCTGCCGCTGTTCCCCGACGCGACCGTCGCCGCGGCGCCGTGGCTGCTCGGCGTCAGTGTCGTCGGCATCCTCTACGGCGCCGCCGTGGCGCTAGTCCAGTCCGACATCAAGCGACTGGTCGCGTACTCGTCGGTCAGCCACATGGGATTCGTCGTCCTCGGCACGTTCGCGCTGGACCGCACCGCGACCTCGGCCGCCGTCGTCCAGATGGTCAACCACGGCCTCTCGACCGGGGCGCTGTTCCTGCTGATCGGGTTCCTCTACGAGCGGCGCCACACCCGCCGCATCGCCGACTTCGGCGGCCTCGCGCGGCAGGTCCCGGTGATGGCCGGGCTGTGGCTGCTGGTCTCGCTGTCGTCGCTGGCGCTGCCGGGCCTGAACGGGTTCGTCGGCGAGTTCCCGATCCTGCTCGGCACCTTCGGCGTGAACCGCGCGGCCGGCGTGCTGGCCGCGTTCGGCGCCGTGCT
>JBEARL010000115.1:0-3053 GCA_041163265.1 Actinomycetota bacterium | reverse complement strand
AGCCAGGACAGCAGGGACTTCGCGACGAGCGAGAGGACCACGTAGGTCGTCTCGCCGCGGAAGTAGTTGACCCACTTCCCGATGCGCTTGTACTGCAGCCACTGGTTCAGGCCGAAGGAGAAGAAGAACGCGAACAGCGCGAACACGATGACCCAGACGAAGCCGGGCACCTGCGAGAGGTCGCGGTCGGGGTTCCCGACGCCGAGCACGTAGAACACGATCGCGAGCCACGGCGCGAGGCCGACCCAGGTCCCGAGCCAGAACGGCAGCAGCGAGCCGCCGGGCCGGACGTACCGCTCCTGGAGGTCGCCGAACGCGATCATCGCGGCGTTTGCGCCGGCGATCGCGATGAACGCCGCGACATCGACGACGCCGGTGACGGCCGCGATCAGGATCACCATGATGGTCGACGAGATCGAGTACTCGACCCAGCGGGCGGTGTTCTTGCCCCGCTTGATGTCGGCGACGTACTTCGGGTAGTACCACGGCGACGCGATCGTGAAGTGGGCGATGGCGCTGATCGCGAGGAACGCGAACACCCAGAACCCGACGTCGAGCGAGAACAGCTCGATGAGGACCGGCGGGGTCCCCGGGGGGCCCTGCGGGTAGGTGCCGGCGATCGGCAGCGCGAAGCCGGTCTCGTTCAGGGTGTAGACGGCGACGGCCTGCAGCAGGTGCAGGACGCCCATGATGACGTTCTGGGTCCGGAGTCGCTTCAGTCGGGCGTCGATCGCCTCGGCGGTCATGCCCGGGAACAGCAGGTCGTCGGTGCTGGCCACGCGGATGCTCCTGGTGGGGGATGCGCACGGGGTGGGCGACGGGAGCGCCCCACCCCCGGGCGCACTCCGCAGGCTACGCCGACGCGTCCCCGGTGTCACCGACCCGCGGCGCGACCGCGCGGATCGTGACCTGCGCGGTCGTGCGCCCGTCCACGGCGTCGACGCGGAACTCCCACGAACCCAGGGCGAAGGTCTCGCCGCCGTCCGGCAGCCGCCCGAGGTGCTCGTTCACGAGCCCGGCGACGGTGACGAAGTCGCCCTCGGGCAGCGCCTCGTCGTCGAGCTCGACGCCGAGGTCGACGAGGTCGTGGACGGGGAAGTGCCCGACGAGCGTGACCGAGCCGTCGGCGTTGCGGACCGCCTCGCGGACATCGCGGTCGGCCTCGTCGTGGATCTCGCCGACCAGCTCCTCGACCAGGTCCTCGACGGTGACGATGCCGACGACGCCGCCGTACTCGTCCACGACGATCGCGAGCGACTGCCGCGCCTGCTGCAGCTCGCGCAGCGCGTCGAAGATCGCCATCGAGTCCGGGAGGACGGTGGCGGGTCGCGCCCGACCCCCGACGGTCCCCTCGGCGGTCACGAGGTCGATGAGCGTCACGACCCGGTCGGCGTCGTCGAGCCGCTCGCGGTAGACGGGGGCGCGGCTGTGGCCGGACGCGACGAGCCGCCCGATGCCCTCCGCCACGGTGTCCTCGCCGCGCAGCGCGACGACGAGGTGACGCGGCCGCAGCACCTCGCGGACGACCCGGTCGGTGGCCTCGAGCGTGCCGGCGATGATGCGGCGCTCCTCGCGGTCGTAGAGGCCTCCGGTCGCGATCAGGTCGCGGATCTCCTCATGGGTCAGCGCCGTGCGACCGAGCGACGGATCTGCTCCGGCCAGCCGGACGACGAGGTCGGTCGCGCGTCCGAGGAACCACACGAACGGCGACGTCGCGCGGGCGAGCGCCGCGAGCGGCCCACCGAGGACCAGCGCCCAGCCCTCGGCGCGCTGCATCGCGATGCGCTTCGGCGCGAGCTCGCCGAGGACCAGCGTCAGCAGCGTCAGCACCGCGGTCACGATGAGGACCGAGACGGGACCGGCGGCGCCGCCCAGCGGCGCGAGCAGCGGCACCAGCGGCTCGGCGAGCGCGACGGCGGCGGTGGCGCTCGCGAGGAAGCCCGAGAGGGTGATGCCGATCTGGACGGTGGCGAGGAACCGGTTCGGGTCGCGCGCGAGCGCTGCGGCGGCCCGCCCGCGCCCGCCGCGCTCCTCGAGGGTGCGCAGCTGCGCGTCTCGGAGCGAGATCAGCGCGACCTCGCTGCCGGCGAGCATCGCGTTGATCAGGAGCAGGACCGCGACGAGGGCGACCTGACCGCCGATGCCCACCCGGGACCTCCGTCGTGCGGGGTCGTCCCGCGCAGCGACCGGAAGCCTAGGCCGCGAGCCGCTCGGAGAGGGCGATGAGCGCGGGGATGCCGACGACGAGGTTGAACGGGAAGGTGACACCGAGGCTGGCGGTGAGCGCGAGGGCCGGGCTGGCCTGCGGCAGCGCCAGCCGCACCGCCGCCGGCGCCGCGATGTACGAGGCGCTCCCCGTCAGCACACCGAGCAGCGCGGCACCGCCCGGGCCGAGTCCGGCGAGCGTCCCGCCCACCACGCCGAGCACGCCGTTGACCACCGGGAGGACCAGCGCCGTCGCGATCAGGCCGGCCCCGGCGCGGCGGACCTCGCGGAGCCGCTCCCCCGCCATCACCCCGAGGTCCAGCAGGAACAGCACGAGGAGGCCCTGGAACAGCCCGCCGAACAGCGGCTCGACGCCGGCGTACCCGCGCGGGCCGACCGCCGCACCGACGGCGAGTCCACCGAGCAGCAGCACGACGCTGCGGGACCGCGCGACCTCACCGAGCGCGGCGCCCAGCACCCGACGCCCGCCCGCCCCGAGGCCGAGCGCGAGAGCGAGGCCGACGAGGATGCCGGGAACCTCGAGGACGGCGAGCAGCGTCGGCATGAACGCCGGTGCGGCGAGTCCCCGGGCCTCGACCGCCGTGAGCGCGGCCGTGAACGTGACCAGCGACGTCGAGCCATAGTGGGCGGCCAGCGAGCCGCGGTCGACGCGGGGCAGCCGCGACAGCGTCCTGCCCGTGAGCGCCCAGGCGACGAACGGCGTCACCACCCCGAGCACGACCGTCGCGCCGAGCGGCAGCGCGACCTCGCGGACGCTGGCGGCGCGGAGCCCGACCCCGCCCTTGAGCCCGATGGCGAGGAGCAGGTAGGTCGCCAGGGCGGCGTGG
>JBEARL010000114.1:0-3066 GCA_041163265.1 Actinomycetota bacterium | reverse complement strand
ACGGCGATGGACGCCGGGTCCCCGCCGTGCTCGCCGCAGACGCCGGTGACGAGCCCCGGCTTCGCGGCCCGGCCCTCCTCGACGGCGATGCCGACCAGCTGCGCGGCCGTGAGGTGGCGCTCGTCGGGGACGCCGGCGGCGGCGACCGCCTCCTCGCGCACCGCGTCGAGCGGTGCGGCCGGCACGCCGAGCACCACGCGGCCGAACAGCTCGGTGAACCGCCGCGTCGAGTCCTGCGCGAAGACGTCGGTGGACATCCGCGCGAGGCCGGGGGCCGTGGTCGGGGTCGCGCCGAGGTCGAGGACCGTGTCCATCATCCCCGGCATCGAGAACGGCGCGCCGGACCGGACCGAGAGCAGCAGCGGCGCGTCGGGGTCGCCGAGCCGCCGCCCCGTCGCGGCCTCGAGGTCCGCGAGCGCCGCGTCGACCTCGTCCCACAGGCCGGCCGGCACGTCGCCGACGGCGCGGTACCGGCGACAGGCCTCGGTGGTGACGATGAACCCCGGCGGGACCGGCAGACCGATCCGGGTCATCTCGCAGAGGTTCGCGCCCTTGCCACCGAGGAGGTCCTTCTGCGACGCGTCGCCGTCGGTGAACGGCGCGACCCACCGGCCGGTCCCGGGACGGACGGTCCCAGGACGGAACGGGCGGGTCGTCGTGCTCGGCATGCGCGGCTCCGGACCGGGGACGAGCCGGGGCGGACCCGTGACGGTCCGCGTGCGGTGCGACGCGCGGGGCCGCGGACTCTGCCCGGGACCGGTCTCGGGCGACCGGCCCCGGGCGGCGTACGCGGTGCCCCGCGCATCGCCGGCCCATCCTCACACCCGTGACGGCCGGGCCGTAGTGCCGGATGGCCCTACTCCGGCGCCGGTCGGCGCCGGGGGCCGGCCGCCCTCAGACGAACCGCAGCAGGAACCGCCGCCGCTTGCCCGCGGCCAGGACCAGGGTCGTCGCCCCGGCGAGGTCCCCGGGCCCGAGCACCCGTCCCGGGTCGTCGACCGGCGCGTTGTTCAGCCGGACCGCGCCCTGCTGCACGAGCCGCCGCGCCTCGCCGTTCGAGGCCGACGCGCCCGCGAGCGTCAGCGCCTCGAGCAGGCCGAGCCCCTCGTCGAGCCGCGCCCGCGGGACCTCGACCGTCGGCGCCTCACCGAACGCGTCGGCGAGGACCTCGTCGCCGAGGTCGGCGTACGGCTCGTCGCCGAACAGCACCTCGGTCGCGCGCTCGGCGGCCACGACGCCGTCGTCGCCGTGGACGATCCGGGTCGCCTCGCGCGCCAGCACCCGCTGCCCGTGGCGGGCCGCCGGCTCGGCCGCGTGCGAGGCGACCGCGGCCGCGACCTCGTCGAGCGGCAGGAACGTGAACAGCCTGAGGAACCGCTCGACGTCGGCGTCGGCCGCGTTCAGCCAGTACTGGTAGTACGCGTAGGGGCTGGTCAGCGCCGGGTCGAGCCAGACGGCGTTGCCCGCGGACTTCCCGAACTTCGCGCCGTCGGACGTGGTGAGCAGCGGCCAGACCAGCCCGTGCAGCTGCGCGCCGTGCAGGCGCCGTCCGAGGTCGATGCCGGCGGTGATGTTCCCCCACTGGTCCGACCCGCCGAGCTGCAGCGCGCAGCCGTGCGTCGCGTGCAGGTGCGCGAAGTCGTACGCCTGGAGCAGCTGGTAGCAGAACTCGGTGAACGTCAGGCCCTGCTCGCGGCCCTCCATGCGGCGGCGGACCGACTCGCGGCCGAGCATCGCGCTGACGGGCACGTGCACGCCGACGTCGCGGAGGAAGCCGAGCAGGCCGAGGTCCCCGAGCCAGTCGTGGTTGTCGACGAGGAACCCGCGCGCACCACCGACCGCGTCGTCGAGGTCGAGGAACGCGGCGAGCTGGCGCCGGATGCCGGCGAGGTTCGCGGCCAGCGTCGCCTCGTCGAGCAGCTGCCGCTCGGTGTCGCGGCCGGACGGGTCGCCGATGCGGCCGGTCCCGCCGCCGGCGATCGCGATCGGCCGGTGGCCGCACCGCTGCAACCAGGCCATCGCCATCAGGCCCAGCAGGTTGCCGGCGTGCAGCGACGGCGCGGTCGGGTCGAAGCCCACGTAGTAGGTGACGGGCCCGGCGGCCAGCGCCGCGCCGAGCGCCTCCTCGTCGGTGCAGTCCTGGACGAAGCCGCGCTCACGCAGGATCGGCAGCGCGTCGGCCGGGGTCAGCGCGGCGTCGGTCGGCACGGCCGGCTCAGGCGTCCGGCTCGGGCCACGCCGGCAGCGTCGCCCGCAGCGCCGGCGGCGGCGCCAGCGCCGGCACGTCGCGCAGCCGCATCCAGTCGGGCATGCCGTCGGCCCAGACCCACGTGTCGGGTCCGGCGCTGCCCTCGAGGACGAGCTCGCGCATGGCGGCGAGGTCGACGGGCCCCTGGCGCTCGGTCCCGACGAGGTGGAACCACCGGGCGGGCTGCAGGTCCTCGCTCATGCGCGCCGTCCCGCGACCACGCCGCCGAGCACGCCGACGAGCAGCAGCAGCCCGACGCCGAGGCCGAGCCGGACCGGCAGCGCCGGTCCGCGGTCCTGGCCGAGCCCCGCCACCTCGATCGCGTAGACCATCGTCACGTCCGCGTCCGGCAGCATCCCGTAGAGGTACCCCTCGCCGGCGGCGGCCCGCGCGTCCTGGACGCGGAGCAGCTCGAGGTTCTGCCGCACGGTGCCGGCGCCGCCCGACGCGCCGGCCCGGACCTGCCCGACGAGCCCCTCGAGCTGTCCGAGCACGGTCGAGGCGGCGACGACCGACGGCGAGGTCGGGTCGAGGAACGCGCGCAGCCCCGCGATCGCCGTGCCGGCGAGGCCGAGGCCGTCGGTGACCGAGACGAACCCGCCGCCGAACTGCTCGAGCAGGGCGACGCTCGATCGCCCCGACGGCGTCGCGCTGGCGACGACAGGGACGATGCGGATCGCGACCGGCGGGACGACCGCGTCGGTCACGGTCGCCGACCAGGTGAAGGTCTGCTCGGGCGCGCCCGACGGCAGGAACAGCGCCCACGAGCCCTGGACCTGCGTGCTCCCCGCGCCGTCGCCGGCGATGACGTCGGCCCG
>JBEARL010000113.1:0-3128 GCA_041163265.1 Actinomycetota bacterium | reverse complement strand
GCCATCAGCGCGGCCCGCGGGACGCCGGCGGCCTCGGCCGCGGCGTCCGCCGCCCGCGCGCCCACCACCCCGACGAGCGGGACGACGCCGTCCCTCGAGAGCCCGGGCGCGCGCACGCCCCGCTCACTCCACCGTCACGGTCTTGGCGAGGTTCCGCGGCTGATCGACGTCCGCGCCGCGGAGCACGGCCACGTGGTACGCGTACAGCTGCAGCGGCAGCACCGTCAGCACGGGCGTCGCCAGCTCGAGCGGGGCGTCGGGCACGGTCAGCACGACGTCGGCGTACGGCTCGAGCGCCGCGCGCGAGCCCTCGGTCCCGACGGCGAGCACGGCCGCCCCGCGGGCGCGGACCTCCTGGACGTTCGAGACGAGCTTCGGGAACACGTGCCCGTCCGGCGCGACCGCGACGACGAGCGCGCCGGGCTCGATCAGCGCGATCGGCCCGTGCTTCATCTCGCCCGCGGGGAACGCCTCGGCGTGGAGGTAGCTGACCTCCTTGAGCTTCAGCGCGCCCTCGTAGGCGATCGGCAGGCCGGCGTGGCGGCCGATGAACATCGTGTAGCCGACGTCGCGGAACCGCTCGGCCGCGGTGACGATCGCGGCGTCGTCCTCGACGACGCGCCGGACCAGGTCCGGCAGCGTCGCCAGCCGGTCGAGCACGTCCGCCACCTCGGACGGGAAGATGCGGTCGCGGCGCTGCGCGAGGTACAGCCCGAGCAGGAGCCCCGCGACGATCTGCGTCGTGAACGCCTTCGTCGAGGCGACGGCGACCTCGGGACCGGCGCGCGTGTAGAGCACCCCGTCCGCCGCCCGCGCGAGCGTCGAGCCGACGACGTTGCTGACGGCGATCACCGGCGCGCCCTGGTCGCGGGCGTGCTGCGCGGCCGCGATGGTGTCGATGGTCTCGCCGGACTGCGAGTAGGCGATGACGAGCGTGCGGGCGTCGACGATCGGGTCGCGGTACCGGAACTCGCTCGCGACCTCGACGTCGACGGGGATGCCGGCCCAGTGCTCGATGGCGAGCTTGCCGACCATGCCGGCGTGCAGCGACGTCCCGGCGGCGAGGATGAAGACCTTGTCGACGCGGGACAGCACGGCCGGGTCGATGCGCAGTTCGTCGAGGAGGACGTTCCCCGCGCCGTCGTCGTGACCCAGGAGCGTCTCGCGGACGGCGGTCGGCTGCTCGTGGATCTCCTTCAGCATGAAGTGCTCGTAGCCCTGCTTCTCGGCCGCCGAGAGGTCCCAGTCGACGCGGTAGGCGTCCGGCTCGGCCGGCGCGCCCTTCGCGTCGACGACCTCGACGCTCCCGGCGCGGACGCGCGCGATCTGCCCGTCGAGCAGGGCCGCGCAGGTGTCGGTGTGCTCGATCAGCGCCGCCACGTCCGAGGCGCAGAACCCGACGCCGTCGCGGGCCGCGACGATCAGCGGGGCCTGCTGGCGGGCGACGACGATCGTCCCCGGCTCGCGGTCGGACATGACGCAGAGGGCGTAGGCGCCCTCGAGCCGACCGACGACGCGGCGGACGGCCTCGAGGAGGTCCGGACCGTCCGACGCGTCGAGCTCCCGCGCGACGAGGTGGGCGACGACCTCGGTGTCGGTCTCCGAGGCGAACACGGCACCGGGCAGCTCGGCGCGGAGCGCGCGGTAGTTCTCGATGATGCCGTTGTGCACGACCGCGACCCGGCCCGTGGGGTCGAGGTGGGGGTGGGCGTTGGCGTCGTTCGGCGCGCCGTGCGTCGCCCATCGGGTGTGCCCGATGCCGGTGGCGCCGGCGAGCGGCTCGCCCCCGAGCGCCTCGACGAGACGGTCGAGCTTGCCGGACCGCTTCACGACGCCGAGGCGCTCACCGTGCTGGGCGACGACGCCGGACGAGTCGTAGCCGCGGTACTCGAGACGACGGAGGCCGGTGACGATGTCCGCGACCGCGGTCACGCGACCGGTCACGCCGATGATGCCGCACACGACGTCGCCTCCGGCCGTCCGACGAGCCTACTGCCGGGGCGTCGGTCGACGGGGGCCCGTCAGGCCGCGGTCGACCGTCCGAACGTCTCGAGGATCGCCCAGAGGTTCTCGGCCATCCGCTGCGGCGGGACGCGGTACCACGCGCCGCCGAGGATGAGGTGGTCGACGTGACGACCGACCTCGAGGACGCGGTCCCGGACCTCGTCGGGGGTGCCGGCGACGGCGTACCGCTCGACGGCCACGTCGGGCACCGCGGCGATCATCGCGTCGAGGTCGCGGTCCGACGCGACGAAGACGCGGCGCAGCTCGTCCATCAGCGCCTCGTCGCCGTGCGACGCGAACACGGGTCGGTAGTTCGGCGTGGTGCCGTAGAACGCGATCTGCGCCTTCGCCTCGCGGACGGCGACCTCGCGGTCCTCGGCGATGCAGACGATCAGGCCCTGCGCCACGGTGAACGACGCGCGGTCGCGACCCGCGTCGGCAAGCGCCCCCTCGATGCGGGGCAGGACCTCGTCGGTCAGGTACCGCAGCGACGTGAAGGGGTGCCCGAGGATGCCGTCGGCGTGGGTCGCGGCCGCCGCGACCATCAGCGGACCGACCGCGGCGACGTAGCACCGGGGCAGCGGGCGGTCCGCCGCGCGGCCGCGTCCGCCGAGCCCGGGCCGCAGCACGCGGTACAGCTCGCCGTCGAAGGTGACGTCCTCGCCGCGCTCCATGCGCCACACGGTCCGCATCGCCTGGACGTACTCGCCCATGCGCTGCGCCGGGTGGTCGAACGCCGCCGAGAACCGCTCCTCGACGATGCGCTTCACCTGGCTGCCGAGCCCCATCACGAACCGCTCGCCCGAGAGCTCGTTCAGGTCCCAGGCCTGCATCGCGGTCACCGTCGGCGAGCGCGGGAACGCGAGCGTGATGTTCGTCCCGACGTCGATGCGCGAGGTCGCACCGAGGCAGACCGTGGCCTGGACGACGGACTCCTGCCCGGTCTCCGAGACCCAGGCGGCGTCGAACCCGTGGGACTCGACCTGCCGCGCGAGCTCCGGGAGGACCGCGTACGGCCCCCCGAGCGCGACGCCGAGCGCGGTCATGCGCCGGCCCCGACGGCGACGCCGTCCGCCGCACCCGTCCCGAGCTCGGACCGCACGACGCCCGCGACGCCGCGCGCG
>JBEARL010000112.1:0-3242 GCA_041163265.1 Actinomycetota bacterium | reverse complement strand
GATCGCGAGGGCGACCAGCAGGAGCACGCGGCCACGACGTCGGCCGCGCCGCGGCGCCGCGGGGGGCGCCAGCGGCCCCGGCGCTCCCGCCGCCGCAGCGCCCGACCCGTCCAGCCCGCGCTCGAAGGGCGTCGGGGGCGGCTCGTCGGCGGGCGTCACGTCCCCCTGCCACCCGCCACCGATGTCGGACGCCACGGCCACCTCCGGAGCTGGACCGGATCGCGTCGACCGCAGCGGCCCCGGGCCCGTCCCCACGGTATCGACGGACGACGACCTAGCCTCGCGGTCGCGGCACGGACCGCTCCCGACCCGGCCGACCCGAGGAGACGGCGTGGAGATCCCCCAGCGCACGGCCCGCGACACGATGGGCGAGATGACGATCCCGGCCGGCGCGCTCTGGGGCGCCAGCACCCAGCGGGCGGTGGAGAACTTCCCCGTCTCGGGGCAGCCGATCCCCCACGAGGTCATCGCGGCCCACGCGATGCTGAAGTGGGCGGCGGCGACGGCCAACGAGGAGACGGGCGTCGTCGCTCCGGACGTGGCGGCCGCGATCCGGGCCGCGGCCGACGAGGTCATCGACGGGCGGCACCCCGACCAGTTCCCCGTCGACGTGTTCCAGACCGGGTCCGGCACCTCGACGAACATGAACCTGAACGAGGTCATCGCGAACCTCGCGAAGCTGCGCCTTGGCGAGGACCTGACCTCGGCGCGCGTGCACCCCAACGACCACGTCAACGCCTCGCAGTCGTCCAACGACACGTTCCCGACCTCGGTCCACCTCGCGGTCGCGATCACGGCGGCCGACGTGCTGCTGCCGGCGCTGCGACGTCTCGCCGCGGCGCTGCGGCGGAAGTCGGACGAGTTCGCCGACGTCGTGAAGTCGGGCCGCACGCACCTCATGGACGCCACCCCCGTCACCCTCGGCCAGGAGTTCGGTGGGTACGCGCGGCAGATCGAGCTGGGGATCGAGCGCGTCGAGCGCGCGCTGACCTCGGTGCACGAACTCGCGCTGGGCGGCACGGCGGTCGGCACCGGCCTGAACTGCCCGCCGGGGTTCGTCGACCGCGTCATCGCACTGCTCCGCGAGCGGACCGGCCTGCCGCTCGTCGAGGCCCTGGACCACTTCGAGGCCCAGGGCGCCCGCGACGCGCTCGTCGACGTCTCGGGGGCCCTGCGCACCGTCGCCGTCAGCCTGATCAAGATCAGCAACGACGTGCGGTGGATGGCGTCGGGGCCGCGCACCGGGCTCTACGAGCTGCAGCTGCCCGAGATCCAGCCGGGCTCGTCGATCATGCCGGGCAAGGTCAACCCGGTCATCCCCGAGTCGGTCCGCCAGGTCGCGGCGCAGGTCATCGGGAACGACGCGGCGACCGCGATCGGCGGACTCTCGGGCGAGCTCGAGCTGAACGTGATGATCCCGCTCATGGCCCGCAACGTGCTCGAGTCCGAGCGGCTGCTGGCCGCCGTCTCCGACGTGTTCGTCACGCGATGCCTCGACGGGACGGTCGCGACCGACGAGGGTCCCCGGCTGGTCGAGCGCTCGCTGATGCAGGTCACCGCGCTGGTGCCCGAGATCGGGTACGAGCGCGCGGCGGCGCTGGCGAAGACGGCGCACAAGCAGGGCCTGACGCTCCGGGAGGCGGCGCTGGCCGACGGCGTCGACGCCGGACTGCTCGACCGGGTGCTCGACTACCGGCGCATGACCGAGGGCGGGATGCTCTGAGCGCGGCCAGCGGGGGGGCGGGGGCCGAGCCGGCGTCGGGGGCGGCGACGGCGCCCGTCCGCGGCGACGGCGCCGCCGGGCACGCCGCCGGCATCGTCGCGAGCACGCTCCTGGCCTACGCCTACCAGCTGGTCGGCGGCCGCATCCTCGGCCCGGAGGCGTTCGCGCCGGTCTCGGTGCTCTGGACGCTGATGTTCCTGACGGGGACCGTCGCCCTCACGCCCGGCGAGCAGTACGTGGCCCGCGAGGCGACGGCCGGCCGGCGGGTGCGGGACCGGGCGTCGTGGCCGCTGGTGGTGCTCGTCGCCATGACCGCGGTCGCGGCCGTGTCCTTCACGACCCTGACCCGCAGGGCGCTGTTCCGCGACGAGGCGATGTTCATCGCGATCGCGGCGGCGCTGGTCGCCACGACCGCGCCCCTGTTCGTCGTGCGCGGTCTCGTGATCGGCCACCGACGCTTCGACCGGTACGGGGCGATGCTCACGCTCGAGGGGATCGGACGACTCGCGGCCGGCGGTCTGGGCCTGCTCGTCGTCGGCGGACCGGCCGGCTGGGCCTGGGGCATCGGCCTCGGCCCGCTGCTCGGACTGCTCGTGGCGCCGCGCCGGCTCGATCGGCTCGCCACCGCGCCGGCCGCGCCCCGCGCGGGCGCGTTCCTCGCGCCGTACGTCGGGGCCAGTGCCGCGTCGCAGCTGCTGATCGCCGGCGCGCCGCTCGCGGTCGCGGCCCTCGGCGCGGGCCCGTCGACGATCAGCATCGTGTTCGTGACCTTCACGCTGTTCCGCGCGCCCGTCACCGTCGTCTACCTGCTGCAGGGGAGGCTCCTGAACGCGGTGGTCCGGCTGCAGCTCGCCGGCGCGACGGACCGCCTCGCGCGGACGCGGCGCCGCATCCTCGGCGCCGGCCTGGCCGCGATCGCGTCGGCCGGCGCGGTCGCCTGGGTCGCGGGCCCCGACGTCGTCGGGCTGCTGTACGGCGGCGAGTTCCGCCCCGAACGGACGGTCGCGGCGCTGGCCGCGACGGGCGTCGCGGGCGCCGCGCTCGCGCAACTGCTCGGCCAGCTGCTGGTGGCCGAGGGCCGCACCGCCGCCCTGGCCCTGCGGTGGTCCGCGGGTCTCGCGGTCGCCACGGCGCTCCTCGTCCTCCTCCCTTCGGCGCCGGCCGTCGCCGTCGCGGCGGCGTTCGCCGCCGGCACGCTGACCGCCGCCGCGGGGATGGCGCAGGCGGGACGCACCGCGCCGAACGGCCCGTCGGGCCGGGGCGCGGAGCCCCCGGGAGTAGGCTCGTAGGGAGCGAGCGGGGACGTCACGACATGAAGGCCCTCATCACCGGCGGCGCCGGGTTCATCGGCTCGCACCTCGCCGACCTGCTCCTCGAGCGCGGCCACCAGGTCCTGCTGCTCGACGACCTCTCGACGGGCAGCCACCGCAACATCGAGCACCTCGTCGGCCGGCCCGACGTCGAGTTCGTGCTCGGGTCGATCCTGAACGCGGACCTGCTCGACGACTGCGTGGCCCGC
>JBEARL010000111.1:0-3253 GCA_041163265.1 Actinomycetota bacterium | reverse complement strand
GCCGCATCGCCGCCGGGTCCGGCACCGAGGTGCCGGAGGTGAACCGCCTCGTCAAGCAGTTCGAGCAGCTCCAGGCGCTGATGCGTCAGGCCGCGGCGACGGCCGGCGGTCCGGGTCGCCGGGGCGCGAAGGGCGGGAAGGGCGGGAAGGGCGGGAAGGGCGGCGCGGGGGCGCGCCGGGCCGCCGCCCAGGCGCAGGCGGCGGCGCTGCGCGGGCTGACCGGCGGTCCGGGCGGGCCCGGCGGGCTCGGCGCCGCCGGTGGTCCCGGCGGCCTCGGCGGTTTCCCGGGCCTGCGTCCCGGCGCACCCGGCGCGGGCCCGGCCGGGTCCGGCGCCGGCGGCGACCGCTAGGCTCCGCGCCGCGATCGGACCCGGGCTCCCGCCCCCGCCGGTCGCACGACCCCGGTCGACCCCACCGCCCCGACCACGGCGGCACGGCCGACCACCCGCGGCGCACCCGCGCCCGACCGAGAGGGACCCAGCATGGCCGTCAGGATCCGCCTCCGCCGTGAGGGCACCGTCAAGCGCCCCCACTACCGCATCGTCGCCGCCGACTCGCGCTCGCCGCGCGACGGTCGCTTCATCGAGTCGCTCGGCGACTACCACCCGATGGACGAGCCCTCGACGATCCGCGTCGACGCCGACCGCGCGCTGCACTGGCTGCGCAACGGCGCGCTCCCGACGTCGGCCGTCGAGAAGCTGCTCCGCATCAGCGGTGTCTGGGAGCAGTTCAAGCCCGGTGACGCCCCGGCCCGCGTCCGCGGCGAGAAGGTCCGCGTCTCGAAGAAGGCCCGCGCCCGCGCCGAGGCCGCCGCCGAGGCGGCCGCGGCCCCCGCCGAGGAGCCGGCCGTCGAGGCCGCGCCCGAGGACGCTCCGGCCGCCGAGGACGCTCCGGCCGCCGAGGCCGCGTCGGACGAGGCCTCCGCGTGAGGGCCCGCGCCGCGCTCGAGCACGTCGTCGCGGCGCTCGTCGAGCACCCCGACGACATCCGGGTCGAGGAGGTCGAGGACGACCAGGGCGTCGTCCTCGAGCTGACGGTCCACCCCGACGACGTCGGGAAGGTCATCGGGAAGCGCGGCCGGACCGCGAAGGCCCTGCGGACGCTGGTCCGCGCCGCCGGTGCCCTCGACGACGAGGACGTCACCGTCGAGATCATCGACTGACGTCGCGCGCGCCGTGACCGCCCCCGCGCACGACGGCGACGCGACCGCCGCGCCGGACGGGCCGTCGGCGGCCGCGCTCGTCGAGGTCGGCCGCGTCGGTCGCGCGCACGCGCTGCGCGGCGAGGTCGTCGTCCACCTCTCGAGCGACGTCCCCGACCGGCTCGCGCCCGGCACGCCGGTCCGCGTCGGCGGGCGCGACACCGAGGTCGTGAGCGTCCGCGTGCATCAGGGCCGGCCGCTCGTGCGGTTCGCCCACGTCGGTGACCGCTCGGCCGCCGAGGCCCTCCGCGGCGCCGCGGTCGAGGCCGCACCGCTCGCGCCCGAGGACCTCGACGTCTACCTCGCGGCCGAGCTGGTCGGCCGACCCGTCGTCGACGCCGACGGCGTGGACCTCGGCACCGTCACGGCGCTCGTCCCGATGCCGGCCGTAGCCGGGTACGACCTGCTCGAGGTGCGGCGGGCCGACGGCTCGACGTGGCTGCTGCCGGCGGCGGACGAGCTGGTCACCGTCGAGCAGGCCGCCGACGGGACGGTCGCGCGGCTCGTCGCGCACGACCTGCCGGACGGTCTCGCCGATCCGACCGCGGCGGAGGAGGCGCGGTGAGGATCGACGTGCTCACCATCTTCCCGGGCTTCTTCGCGGGGCCGCTCGACACCTCGCTCGTCGCGACGGCCCGCGAGCGCGGGGCGGTCGACGTGCGGCTGCACGACCTGCGCGACTGGACGGCGGATCGCCACCGCAGCGTCGACGACGCGCCGTACGGGGGCGGGGCCGGCATGGTCATGCGCGGGGACGTGCTGGTCGCCGCGGCCGAGTCCGTCTGGAACGACCTGCCGCCGGCCGCGACCGTCGGCGCGGTCGACGCGCCGCCGGCGCCCGACGGCGCGCCGCTGCGGTACGCCGCGGGCGGGGACCGGCCGCGGACCGTCCTGTTCACGCCGCGCGGTCGGCCGCTGACCCAGGCGCTCGTCCGCGAGCTCGCGGACGAGGAGCGGCTGGTCCTGGTCTGCGGCCGGTACGAGGGCATCGACGAGCGCGTGCACGAGCTGGTCGCGACCGACGAGGTCTCGCTGGGCGACTACGTGCTCATGGGCGGCGAGGTGGCGGCGGCCGCGCTGGTCGAGGCCGTCGTCCGGCTGCTGCCCGGGGTGCTCGGGAACGCCGCCTCGGCCGCCGAGGAGTCCTTCGAGGGCGGCCTGCTCGAGCATCCGCTCTACACCCGACCCCCGGTCCTGCGGGGCCGGGACGTCCCGCCGGTCCTCCTCTCGGGCGACCACGGGGCCGTCGCGGCCTGGCGCCGCGCGCGGGCCGAGGAGCGGACCCGGGCCGTCCGGCCGGACCTGCTCGCGGGCGAGGGGCCGGAGGGCGGGGACGGGGAGGTTTGACCGGGCTCCGGCCGAGGTCCTACCCTCACGCCATCCCGCCCGGCGGCCCGCCGCCGGGACCCCAGGACCGCACGGCGCACTCCTTCCCGCGCCTGCGGACCGCCGCCCCGCCCCGGAGATGGACCTCATGCAGCGCCTCGACCTCATCGACCGCCGCGGACTCCGCGACGACGTGCCGGACTTCCGGCCCGGCGACCGGCTCAAGGTGCACGTGAAGGTCGTCGAGGGTGGTCGCTCGCGCGTCCAGATCTTCGAGGGCGACGTCATCGCCCGCCGCGGCGCGGGCGTGCGCGAGACCTTCACCGTCCGCAAGGACAGCTTCGGCGTCGGCGTCGAGCGGACCTTCCCGGTCCACACGCCGACCATCGAGACCATCGAGGTCGTGCGCCGCGGACGCGTCCGCCGCGCGAAGCTGTACTACCAGCGCGACCGCGCCGGCAAGAAGGCCCGCATCCGCGAGAAGCGCGAGGCGACGGCCTGAGCCAGGCCGACGACGCCGCGCCCCGGCGCGGCCGGCGGGCCCGGCGCGCGCGGGGCTCGCTCCGCGAGTTCGTCGTCCTCGTCCTGCTCGCGCTGACCGTCGCGTTCCTGCTGCGGTCGTTCGTCGTCCAGGTGTTCTGGATCCCGTCGTCCTCGATGGTCCCGACCCTCGAGGTCGAGGACCGCATGGTCGTCGAGAAGCTGACCTACCGCGTCCGCGACCCC
>JBEARL010000110.1:0-3270 GCA_041163265.1 Actinomycetota bacterium | reverse complement strand
CTCGGCCTGCTGCCGCATGTTCAGGATGAGCTCGGGGCCCATGATCCCCTCGGGGAACCCGGGGAAGTTCTCGACGTCGGTGGTCAGCGTCAGCTGGCCGCCGGTCGGTCCGCCCTCGACGACGCCCTCGACGACCAGCGGCTTCAGGTTCGCGCGGGCGGCGTAGACGGCGGCGGTCAGCCCCGCCGGGCCCGAGCCCAGGATCACGACGTCGTGGACGTCGGGTGCGGCGCTCATGGTGGGTCCGTTCTGTCCGGGGTCGGGCGGGGCCGCGGTCCGCGCGGTCGCGGCGTCGCGGTGGGAGCTCAGCCCGGTCCCAGGACCGTCACGTCCGAGATCTCGAGGGCGAAGGTACCGGCGGGGTCCGGCGGGACCCGGGTGATCCAGACCAGCCACCACCGCGCCTCGCCGGGGCCGAAGGCCAGCTCCTGCACGGCCCGGGCCCCGACGACGGCGGCCCGGGGCGGGCCCCAGCCCGCCGCGACCGCCGTCGCGGCCCCGGTCGCCGGCGCGTCGGTCCCGGCTCCGCCAGCGGCGTCGCCAGCGTCCACCGGGTCGCCCGCGTCGCCCGCGTCGGCGCCGGCGTCCGCGCCGGACCCGCGTGGGGCGAGGCCGGCCGGCGGTGGCGTCTCGCCGGCCCAGGCGTGCACCGCCAGGTCGGCGCCGCCCCGCGGGGCGGTGACGACGAGGCCGCGCACGTCGCGGGCCGCGCCGAGGTCGAGCAGCAGGCCGATGCCGGGCAGGTCGTCCCCGAGGTCCGCGGCGGGGAACGCGCCGCCGAGCCAGACCGTCTGCGGATCGCCGTCGACCGCGACCGTCGCCAGCGCCCCGTCGGCGTCGAGCGTCGGCCGCGTCGGGTCGACGACGCGGACCGCCTCGACCGGCCACGTCACGCGCGTGACCTCGCCGACGGCCTCGGTCGGCGGACGCAGGGCGAGCACCAGCAGGCCGACGGCCGCGGTCAGCGCCGCCCCGGTCAGCGTCGCGCCGACGAGCCGCCGCAGGTCGCCCGGACGCGCCAGCGCCCCGGTCGTCACGTCCGACCCGTCGAGGTCCTCCGCCTGCGCCGCGTACCCCGGCAGCAGCCGCGCGGTCAGCAGCGACGGCCGCCGCGACAGCAGCGGCGTCAGCGCCTCGGCGAACTCGGCGCCGTCGGCGAAGCGGGCGCCGCGACCGCGGCGCGTCGCGCGCGTCACGATGGCGTCCAGCTCCTCGGGGACGTCGGAGCGCACCCGGCGCGGCGGGACCAGCTCGTAGGTGAGGCGCATCGCGGCGGTCGCGGCCGGCGTGTCGCCGCTGAACGCCGGGCGTCCCAGCAGCGCCTCGTACAGCACGACGCCCAGCGCGTACACGTCGGCGCGGGCGTCGACGTCGCTGGTCTCGAGCTGCTCGGGCGCGACGTAGGCCGCGGTGCCCATGACGGTGCCGGTGCTGGTCAGCGTCTCGTCGGTGCCGAGCGCCTTCGCGATGCCGAAGTCGGTGACCTTCACCGTGCCGTCGGAGGCGACGAGGATGTTCGCCGGCTTGATGTCGCGGTGGACGAGGCCGCGCTCGTGCGCGGCGGCCAGCGCCCGCGCGACCTGCTCGCCGACGGCGGTGACGACGGCGGGGTCGAGCGGCTCGCGGGTCGCGAGCACGTCGCGGAGGCTCGGCCCCTCGACCAGCTCCATCACCAGCCAGACCAGGCCGTCCTCGCGCCCGACGTCGTAGATGCGGACGACGTTCGGGTGGCTCAGCCCCGCGGCGGCCCGGGCCTCGCGCTGGAACCGCTCGACGACGGTCGGATCGCCGGCGTGGTGGGGGTGCAGCAGCTTCACGGCGACCGGCCGGGCGAGGTGCTCGTCGAAGGCGCGCCACACGATCGCGACGCCGCCCGAGGCGATGACGTCCTCGAGGCGGTAGCGGTCGGCGAGCCGGCGCCGACCGGGCCACGGCGCGCCGACCAGCGTCGGGTCCTCGCCGACCGTCGCCACCGTCACCACCGTCCGTCGCGGACGGCCACGCTACGCCGCCCGGCGGCGTCCGCGGCGGCGCTGGCGCACGAGCCCGACGACCGTCATCACCACCACGGCCGCGGCGATGCCGGCCAGCGCCGGTCCGGCGACCGCGGTCGAGCGCACCGCGACGGTGACCGCGGCCAGCTCGCCGCCGACCGCGTCGAGGACCCGCACGACCACGGGGAAGGTCCCCGTGCCGCGGGCCGCGACGGGCACCTCGAGCACCACGTCGTCGCCGGCCGGCAGCAGCACCTCGCGGACCCTGCCCTCGGGCCAGGCCAGCCCGGCCGGTCCGGTGACCTCGACGGTCGCGCGCAGCGGCAGCGTCCCGCCGTTCGCGACCGAGAGGGGCAGCGGGCCGGCCCCGTCGGTCAGCGTCAGGTCGGCCGCGGCGATCGCGACGGGTCCGACCGCGCCGTCGGCCGCCGCGCGGACCGTCGCGATCGCGGCCAGCGCCCGGTCGACGTCGCCACCGCCCGTCGCGAGGCCGGCCGCGCGCAGCAGCACCTCGTCGAGCTCGGCCGGCGTCGCGCCGCCGAGCAGGGGCGGTCCGTCGGCCGGGTCGATCGTGGCGAGCGCGCGGCGCACCGCCGCGTCGGCACCGGCCAGCGCCGCGGCCAGCCGGGGTGCGGCCGGGACGTCGACCTGGCGGAGCGCGGCCCTCGGTGCCGGGAGGGACGCGGCGCCCGGCCCGGTCCGGGCCGCGAGCGTCGCGGGGCCGACGAGCTCGAGCCACGGCGCCGCGCCGACGCGGGCCAGCACCTCGTCGAGCGCGGTCGGGTCCGGGTCGAGCGCCGGCGGGAGCACCAGCAGCAGCCCGCGGTCGGCGCGGCCGGGCGCCTGCAGGAACACGAGGGCCGAGCGGACCAGCACCTCCTGCGCGGCCGCGAGCGGTCCGCCCTGGCGGGCGGCGACCGCCGCGCGGTCGGTGCCGGCGAGCGCCTCGGCGAGGAACGGGTCGGCGACGAGGACGGGGACGATGCGTCCCGAGGCGGCGGCGACGCGGCGCAGCGGCTCGCCGAGCGTCGGGTCGAGGTCCGGGTCCGGCAGGTCGAGCGCGGCGTGCGGCAGCAGCACCGTCCCGTCGACGAGGTCGAGCGCGCGCCGCGTCGTCGGGCCGTCGATCAGCGTGACGGGGACGCTCGCCCGGCCGAGCAGCGGGAGCAGGCGGCGGCCGCCCTCGAACGCGGCGAGCGCGGCCGTGCGCGCGACGGCGTCGGCGGCCGCCGCGGCCGCGGTGCGCGCGGCGTCGTCCGCGCCGGTGTCGGGCGGC
>JBEARL010000109.1:0-3292 GCA_041163265.1 Actinomycetota bacterium | reverse complement strand
ACCGAGCAGCCCGACGCCGCCGAGCTCGACGACGCGCGGCTCGTCGAGCGCGAGGACGTGCTGGTCCGGCGCATCGGCCTGCTGGGGCGCGTCAACCCCCTGGCGCTCGAGGAGTTCACCGCCCTCGAGGAGCGGCACCGGTTCCTCTCGGACCAGCTCGACGACCTGCGCCGCTCGCGCCGCGACCTCGAGGAGGTCATCAGTGCCGTCGACGACCGCATCCGCGTCGTGTTCAAGGAGGCGTTCGACGACGTCGCCCGCGAGTTCGAGCTGACCTTCGCCACCGTGTTCCCCGGCGGGAAGGGCCGCCTCGTCCTGACCGGCGCCGAGGACCTGCTGACCGCCGGCGTCGAGGTCGAGGCCCGGCCGCCGGGCAAGAAGGTGCAGCGGCTGTCGCTGCTGAGCGGTGGCGAGCGGTCGCTGACGGTGCTGGCGTTCGTGTTCGCGATCTTCCGCGCCCGGCCCTCGCCGTTCTACGTCCTCGACGAGGTCGACGCGGCGCTCGACGACGTGAACCTCCAGCGCCTGCTCAAGGTCGTGCGGTCGTTCCGCGGTCACGCCCAGGTCATCATGGTCACCCACCAGAAGCGCTCGATGGAGATCGCCGACCTGCTGTACGGCATCACGATGGGGCCGGACGCGGTCACGAAGGTCCTGTCAGAGCGCCTGCGCGACCGCCCAGCGGCCGAGGTGCTCGAGGCGCGTGCGTCGGACGCCGCGACCGAGGCGCTCGACGACGCGGCCGTCGCGGCCGTCGGGTCCGGCGTCGGCGCCGCCGGCGGTCCTGAGCCCGCGGCCGGCTGAGCGGCGGCGTCGGTGGAGCCGTTCGCGCTCGACACGCTCGTCGCCGTGACCGCCTCGGTCGTCGCGGTCGCGGCCGCGCTGGTCGTCGGGCGCCGGCGCCGTGGCGGCGGGTCGGGGCCGGATGCGCCGGGCGACGTGACCGCCCCCGACGCGCCGGCGGACGCGGCGCCGGCGGATGCGGCGCCGGCCGATGCGGTGCCGGCGGATGCGGCGCCGGCGGCGCGGACCGGTCTCGCGGGTCGGCTCGCCCGGACGCGCGCGGTCGTGTCCGGCGCACTCGCGGATCTGGTCGGGGCCGGGCTCGATGACGCCGCCTGGGAGGCCCTCGAGGAGGCGCTGATCGCGGCCGACGTCGGTGTCGACGCCGCCGCCGACCTCGTGGCCGAGGTCCGGCGCGACGCCCGGGCCCGCGGTGCACGGGACGTCGCCGCGGTCCGGGCCGTCCTCCACGACGCGCTCGTCGCCGAGCTGTCCGGTCCGGACCGGTCCCTCGCGCGCCGCGCCGAGGGGCTGTCCGTCTGGCTCGTGACCGGCGTGAACGGGTCGGGGAAGACCACGACCGTCGGGAAGCTCGCCGCCCGCGAGGCCGTCGCCGGCCGGCGCGTCATCCTCGCCGCGGCCGACACCTTCCGCGCCGCCGCCGCCGACCAGCTCGGGATCTGGGCCGACCGCACCGGCTCGGAGCTCGTCCGGGGCGCGGAGGGCGCCGACCCGGCCTCGGTCGCCTACGCCGGCGTCGAGGCCGCGGTCGCGTCCGGGGCGGATCTGCTCATCGTCGACACCGCGGGCCGGCTCCAGAACCGGCGCGAGCTCATGGACGAGCTCGGCAAGGTCGCGCGCGTCCTGGCCGGGCGCGCCGGCGGGGTCGACGAGACGCTGCTCGTGCTCGACGGAACCGTCGGCCAGAACGCGGTCGCGCAGGCCGAGGCGTTCACCGCCGCGGTCGGCGTGACGGGGCTCGCGCTGACCAAGCTCGACGGCAGCTCGCGCGGCGGGATCGTCGTCGCCATGCAGCGCCGGTTGGGTCTGCCGGTGAAGCTGGTCGGCGTCGGGGAGGGCGTCGACGACCTGCTGCCGTTCGACCCGGCGGCGTTCGTGGCGGGACTGCTCGCCGACTGAGGTCGGGTCGTCCGGACCGGCTCAGCCGCCGAGGGCGCGCGACACCGCCCGGGTCGCGGCGAGGAGCGGCGGCGTCACGGCCTCGATGCGGGGTCCGAAGCGCTCGGTGGGGCCGCAGACCGAGATGACGGCCACCGGCTCGCCGTGGCGGTCGAGGACCGGGGCGGCGATGCAGGCCGCGCCGGTCTCCCCTTGGCCGAGCGAGACGGCGTAGCCGCGGTACCGGATGGCCTCGAGATCCGCGCGCAGCGTCCGGGTATCGACCACGGTCCCCTCGATCGACGCGGCGAGCTCCGGTTGGGCGAGATAGCGCTCGCGCTCCGCATCGGGCAGGTGGGCGAGGAACGCCATGGACGAGCTGCCGGCGTGCAGCGGGGAGGGGCGGCCGATCGCGACCTCCATGCGGACGTCGCGCTCGGGGATGACCTGCATCACGTGGATGCAGAGCCAGTCCGAGCGGACTGACATTATCGCCGTCTCCTGGGTCGCGTTCGAGAGGTCGCGCAGGTGTGGCGCGATCTGCGCGGTGAGGTCGATGCGGTCGAGGTAGGCGGCGCCGATGGTCAGCGCCGCCGACCCCAGCCGGTACCGGCGCGTCGCGGGGTCGGCGTCGATGAGTCGTCGCGAGGCGAGCGTCATCAGCAGGCGGTGTACGACGGCCTTCGAGATCCCGAGATCCCGTGCGATCTCGGTGACGCCGAGGTCAGGACGCTCGCTGTTGGCGAAGAGGAGTAGGACGTCGAGTCCCCGCTCGACGCTCGCGATCAGCTGACCGCCGTCGAGCGAGGTCGCCGCCCTCGGCCCTTGTGCGCTCCGTGCCGCCACGTCACGCCCGATCGGGGCCCACGCCCCGCCCGGCTCGGCCCGAACCCGAGCCTAGGGGATTTCCCCGTGGAAAGGGGTCGCATCAGGCCTCCGTGACCGGAGCGATCGCACCTGGGGTGCCGGGACCGCCGCGGCGGACGAGGACGGCCGTCGGCGCCGGGCGGTGGCTACCGTCCGCTGCCCCACCGTGTCCGCATCCGCGTGGAGTCCGCGTGTTCGAGGCCCTGCAGGAACGGCTCGGTGCTGCGCTGGACGGCCTGCGCGGACGGGGCAGGCTCGACGCCGCCACCCTCGACGCGGTCCTCGGCGACCTCCGCCGCGCCCTGCTCGAGGCCGACGTCAACGTGGCCGTGGCCCGCGGCATCACCGACCGGCTGCGCGCGACGCTGGTCGACGCGGACCTGGCGCCCGGGACCGACCCGCGGCAGCACGTGCTGCGCGCGGTCGGCGACGAGCTGCGTCGGGCGCTCGGCGGCGAGTCCGTCGCCCTCGACCTCGCGGCCCGCCCGCCGGTCGTGATCGTGCTGGCCGGTCTCCAGGGCGC
>JBEARL010000108.1:0-3312 GCA_041163265.1 Actinomycetota bacterium | reverse complement strand
ACGACGAGGACGACCGCTCCGGCCGCCGCGAGCATGGTGCGCTTCTCCATCGGGTGCTCCTCCCCCGGCCATCGGGCTGAGATCCGACCGGGACGAGGGGCACCGTAGGTCCGGCGCCGCAGCGTGACCCTCCCGCCACGTGAGGGGACGGGCACGACTCTGCAAAGGTTCCGTGAAAGTCGGCGCCGACGGCGGTCGATCCGGCGATCCCGGGCCGGAGCCGTCCGTAACCTCCCCCTGCGGCCGCCCGTGGCCGCGTCGCCGACCGGGGCCGGGGGGATCCAGCCGAATGGAGCGCCTCCTCGTCGTCGAGGACGACCCGGCCATCGCCGGGCCGCTGCTCCGCGGCCTCGAGCGGGCCGGCTTCGCCGTCACCCACGCCCCCGACGGCGCCGCCGCGCTGGCCGCCGACCCGGTCGACCTCGTGCTGCTGGACCTCGGCCTGCCGGATCTCGACGGGACGGAGGTCTGCCGGCGGCTCCGGGCCCGCGGTGACGTCCCCATCATCATCGTCTCGGCCCGGGACGACGAGGTCGACCGCGTCGTCGGGCTCGAGCTCGGCGCGGACGACTACGTCGTGAAGCCGTTCGGGCTGCGCGAGCTGATCGCCCGCATCCGGGCCGTCCTGCGACGGCGGGGTCCGGCCGGCGCCGGGACCGCCGGGGCGGTGCCGGACGGCGCCGACGCCGTCTCGACCGTCGGGGACATGACCGTGGACCGCCGGACCCGGCGGGTCACGATCGCCGGCCGCGAGGTCCACCTGACCCCGAAGGAGTTCGACCTGCTCGCCGCGCTCGCCGAGGACCCCGGCGCCGTCCTGTCGCGCACGGGCCTGCTCGACGACGTCTGGGCCGGCGAGTGGTACGGGTCGACGCGGACGCTCGACGCGCACGTGGCGGCGCTGCGCCGCAAAGTCGGGGCCGAGCGCATCGAGACGGTCCGCGGGGTCGGGTTCCGCCTCGCCGACGCACCATGACGCGGCGGGTCGTCCTCAGCTACCTCGCCGTCGCGCTGTTCGTCCTCGTCATCCTCGAGATCCCACTCGCGCTGCGCTACGCGCAGGACGCCGACTACCGGCTCTCGGTCGCGCTCGAGCGCGACGCCGTCGTCGTCGCCGACCTGGTCAGCGACGCCCTGCGGGAGGGGGCCGTCCGCGTCACGCCGGACCTCGGCGACTACGCGGCGGCGACCGACGCCCGCGTGGTGATCGTCGACGCCGTCGGGAACACGGTGTACGACTCGGGGGACCCTGACGCGGCCGACCTCGGCCGCGACTTCTCGACCCGGCCCGAGGTCGCCGACGCCCTCGCCGGGCGTCGCATCACCGGGACGCGGTTCTCGGAGACGCTCGGCCTCGAGCTGCGGTACGTCGCGGTCCCCGTCGCGTCCGGCGGCGTCGTGCACGGCGTCGTCCGCATCACCTACCCGACCGCCTCGCTGCGCGCGCAGGTGCTGCGCACGTGGCTGCTGTTCGCGGCGACCGGTGTGGCGGTGCTGCTCGCCGTCGTCCCGGTCGGTCTCGCGGTCGCGCGGTGGGTGACCCGACCGACCCGCGCGCTGACCGAGCGCGTCGCGCAGCTCGCTGACGGCGACCTCGCGGTGCGGGCCGACCCGCACGACGGTCCGGCGGAGGTCCGCGAGCTGGCGGTCGGGTTCAACGCGATGGCGGACCGGCTGGGGACCGTGCTCGCCGACCAGCGCGCCTTCGCGGCCGACGCGTCCCACCAGCTCCGATCGCCTCTGACCGCGCTGCGGCTCGAGATCGAGCAGCTGGTGGATCTCCCCGACGACGAGCGGACCGACGCGGTCGACCGCGCCGTCCGCGAGATCGAGCGGCTGACCGGCATCGTGACGGCGCTCCTGACACTGGCGCGCCACGACGGTGGTGCCGCGACCGAGCTGCTCGAGGTCGACGCGGCCGAGATCGCCCGGGAACGCGTCGAGGCGTGGCGGGCGCTCGCCGCCCGGACCGGCGTGCGGCTCGAAGCCGGGCCGGGACTCGTGGCACCGGCCCCGGTGCGGTGCGGTGAGGGCTTCCTCGAGCAGGTGCTCGACGTCCTGCTCTCGAACGCGATCGGGGCCTCGCCCGACGGCGGCATCGTCACCGTCGACCTCGCCGAGGTGCCGGTCGCGACGACCGGTGACGGGGGCGCCGTGCGCCTGACGGTCGACGACGCGGGTCCCGGGCTCGGTCCCGAGGACCGCGAGCGCGCCTTCGAGCGGTTCTGGCGCGGCGCAGGCCGGTCGACCGGGACCGGGACGGGACTGGGACTGCCCATCGCGCGCCGACTCGCGCGGCTCGCCGGCGGTGACGTCACCCTCGAGGGACGCGACGGACCCGGGACGCGGGCCGTCGTCACGCTGCGTGCGGCGGGCGTCGTCGTCGGTCGCGCTGCGTCGCGGGGCACCTGAGGTCACCGACGGGACGACCGAGCGGCGAGCGTCCGGCTCAGACCGTCCGTGCGAACGCGACGATCGCGTCGGCGAGCATCTGCACCGCGATCGCCGCGAGCAGCAGCCCCGCGACGCGCGACAGCAGGAGGATCGCCGAGCGGCCGAGGATCCGGATCAGAAGGTCCGCGTAGCGCAGCGCGACGAGCACGACGACGAGCACGACCGCGATGCCCGCGGCGATGGTGGCGAGGTCGACGGCTCCCTCGGCGCGCGTGACGAAGACGATCGTCGCGACGATCGCACCCGGACCCGCGAGCAGCGGCGTCGCGAGCGGGACCATCGCGACCGCGACGTGGTCCCCCGGCTCCGGCTCGGCGGCCTCGGGCTCGGCGTCGTCGGTCAGCAGCTCGAGCGCGACGAGCAGCAGGAGCAGCCCGCCGGCGCCCTGCAGCGCGGGGACCGAGACGCCGAGCCGGTCGAGCACCCACTGCCCGGCCACGGCGAACCCGACGATGACGCCGGTCGCGGCGAGCACGGCCGTGACCGCGGCTCGATGCCGGGTCCGCGTGTCGAAGCCTCGCGTCACCGCGAGGAAGATCGGGACGTTCCCGACCGGGTCCATGATCACGGCCATCGTGACCACGACCTCGGCGAGCAGCAGGACGTCCATGGCGGCGGAGGCTAGGGGTGGCGGTCGGTGGGGCCGCGGCGGCCGGACCGCAGGCGGGTCCCGGACACGGCGGAGGGGCCCCGCAGGGCCCCTCCGCGTGGCGGTGCGGTCCGGCTCAGGCCGGCGGGATCAGGGTGTTCGCGAACACGAGCCAGGACAGCAGGGACTTCGCGACGAGCGAGAGGACCACGTAGGTCGTCTCGCCGCGGAAGTAGTTGACCCACTTCCCGATGCGCTTGTACTGCAGC
>JBEARL010000107.1:0-3488 GCA_041163265.1 Actinomycetota bacterium | reverse complement strand
GGCGACGCTCCTCATCGAGGTGCTCTCGGCCCTGTTCGCCCCGGCCAAGGACGCCGTGTTCCCGACGCTCGTCCGGCGCGACCAGCTGGTCACGGCGAACCAGATCAACCTCGTGCTGACCTACGGCGCGCTCCCGCTGGCCGGCGTGCTGTACGCGGTCCTCGTCGTCGTCGGCCAGCGCGTGGCACCGGACGGCAGCCTGCTCGCCGCCCGGCCCGTCGCGCTCCCGATCTGGTTCAACGCGCTGTCGTTCGTGGTCTCGGCCGCGTTCATCGCGGCCATCCCGGTCCGCCGGCACGCCGGCGCGACCCGCGAGGCCGGCGAGGCCGTCGGCGCGGCGTTCCGCGAGGGCATCGCGTTCGTCGCCGGGCGCCCCGTCATCCGGGCGCTGATCGGCGGCGTGATGGTCGCGGCCGCCGCGGCCGGCGTCGTCATCTCGACGGGTGAGTTCTTCGCGGCCCTCCTCAACGCGGGCCCGTCCGGGTTCGGCGTCCTGGTCGCGGCCGTCGGCGTCGGGATGGTCGGCGGCCTGCTGCTCGCCGGTCCGCTGTCGCGGCGCGTCCGGCCCGAGTGGCTGTTCCCGCCGGCGCTCGGCGGTGCAGGCGTCGGACTCGCGGCGGCCGCGGTCATGCCGGGCATCGTCGCCGCGGTCCCGGCCGCCGTCGTCATGGGCGCCGGCGCGGGCGTCGTGTTCATCGTCGGCTACACCGTGCTGCAGCAGCGGGCCGAGGACCGGATCCGAGGTCGCGTGTTCGGTGCGTTCAACGCCGGCGTGCGCATCGCGATCTTCGGTGCGACGATCGCCGTCCCGTTCACCATCGGCCTCGTCGGCCGCGAGGCACGGGTCATCGACGCCGAGAGCGGCCGCCTCATCTATCCCTACGTCTTCGGCGGGGTCCGCCTGACGCTCCTCGCGACAGCGGCGCTGACCGTGGTCGGTGCCCTCGTCGCCACGCGCGTGCTCCGGACGGCCCTGCGCGGCGAGCGGCTCGCGGCGGCTGCCGATCCGTCCGTCCCGGTCCCCGCGGCGCCGCGGCCGCGAGGGATGATGGTCGCGTTCGAGGGGGGCGACGGGTCCGGGAAGTCGACCCAGATCGCGCTGCTCCGCGACCACCTCGAGGCGCTCGGCCTCCGCGTCGTCGTGACCCGCGAGCCCGGCGGGACCGCCATCGGCGAGCGCATCCGCGAGCTGCTGCTCGATCCGGGTTCGGCCGCGATGACCGACCGGGCCGAAGCGCTGCTGTACGCGGCTGCCCGCGCGCAGCACGTCGAGGAGGTCATCGCCCCGGCGCTCGCCGACGGTGCGGTCGTCCTCTGCGACCGCTTCATCGACTCCAGCGTCGCCTACCAGGGGGCCGGGCGGGGGCTCGGCGAGCCCCGCGTCGAGGCGCTGAACCTCTGGGCGACCGCCGGAGTCCTCGCCGACCTCGTCGTCCTGCTGGACCTCGACGCGGGCGAGGGACTGCGCCGCGCCGTCGCCGACACCGGTCCGGACCGGTTGGAGGCCGCCGGCGACCGGTTCCACGCCGACGTCCGCGCCGCCTACCGCCGTCGCGCCGCGGCCGAGCCGCACCGGTGGCTGCTCCTCGACGCCGCGCAGCCGGTCGCCGACCTGCACGCCCGCATCCGCGCCGACGTCACCGTCGTGCTCGGCCCGCTCCTCGAGGCGGTCGCGGCCGACGCGACGGCCCCGGCCACCGCCCCCGCCGCCGCACCCGCCGCCGCGCCCGCCGTCGCGCCGGGCGCATCGTGACCGCGTCCGGCGTCGCGAGCCTGATCGGGTCCGACCCGTGGGCGATCGCCGGCACCGGTGGCGGCCGTGCCGCGGCCGAGGCCCTGCGCGACGCGGTGCGCCGCGACCGGCTGGCGCACGCCTGGGTCCTCGTCGGACCCGAGGGCCTCGGGCAGCAGGAGCTGGCGGTGGCGCTGGCCGCGACCCTGAACTGCGAGCAGCCCGACCCGGCCGCCCGGCCCTGCGCCTCCTGCGGGACCTGCGCGCGCACGCTCCGCGACGTCCACCCGGCGCTCGTCACGCTCGAGCCCGACGGTGCCGCCCACCGCGTCGAGGACGTCCGCGGTCCCTGGACCGAGGCGGCGCTGCGCACGACGCCCGAGGCCCGGCGCAAGGTGCTGCGGATCGTCGCCGCCGACCGCATGAACGCGGCGGCCCAGAACGCCTTCCTCAAGCTGCTCGAGGAGCCGCCGCCGTCCGTCGTCTGGATCCTCGAGGCCGAGGACCCGGGGCGGCTGCTCGAGACGGTGCTGTCGCGGTGCCGACGCGTCGACCTGCCGCCGTGGGCGACGGCCGACGTGGCCGGGTGGCTCGCCGGCGTGCTGGGCGCGCCGGGCGGCGACCCGGCCGCGCTCGGACCCGACGACCGGCGCCGCGTCGCGGCCGCGGTCGCCGGCGCCCGTGCCTCGCGGGACCGCCTCCGCGCGCTGCGCCGCGACCTCGCGACGGCCGACCCGGCCACCGCCCGCGTCGTCCTCGACGAGGTGGAGGCCGCCCGTCGGCCGCAGCTCGAGCTGCTCGGCGAGCTGGCCCGCGGCGGACCCGGGGCGGTCGTCCCGACCGCGAAGCGGCTGGTCGCCGCGGCGCGCGCGCGGCGCGACGCGCTGGCCGAGCGGCACGCGGCCCAGCGCGAGACCCTCGAGGAGGCCTACGGCGTCGAGGGCTCGCGCGGCTGGCCGCCGGGCGTCCGGGCCCGTCTCGACAAGCGGTTCGAGCGCATCGAGCGCGCCGAGGAGCAGCGCGCGCTGCGCATCCTGCTCGACGACCTCGCCGCGCACCTGCGGGACCTGCTCGCGCTCGCGGCCGGGGCCGACGCCGCGGCGCTGATCGATGACGACGCCACCGACCTGCTGGCGCGCGACGCCCGGCTGCTGCTCCCCGAGGAGCTGATCGCGGCGCTCGAGGCGGTCGGTCGGTGCCGCGCGGCCCTCGACCGCAACGGCGCCGCCGAGCTGCACCTCGAGCGGCTGCTGCTCGCCGTCTCGGTCGCGCTCTACGTCCGCGCGGCGGCCTGAGGCCGACGCGCGGGCTCGCGGGCCACGACCCGCATCGGCACGGGGCCGCGTGCGCGGTAGGTCGCGCGCGGCTGCGCCGCCGGCAGTGGCCGGGTCGGGTCGACGGGCTCCAGGCGCACCCGCCGCGCCGCGGCCAGCAGGATCGTCCGGCCCTCGAGCAGCGCGAACTGGTCACCGAGGCAGCGCCGCGTGCCGCCGCCGAACGGCACGTACGCGCCGCGGGGAAGGCGCCGCTCGAGCCCGTCGCGCCACCGCCACGGGTCGAACCGCTCGGGGTCCGGGAAGTGCGCCGGGTCGCGGTGCGTGACGTACTGGCTGACGAGGACGTGCGCGCCGGCCGGGACCGGGACGCCGCCGAGCTCGGTGTCGACGACGGCCCGGCGCGGGGCGACCCAGACCGGCGGGCAGAGCCGCAGCGTCTCGTCGAGGATCCAGCCGGCGACCGGCGCGGCCATCAGCTC
>JBEARL010000106.1:0-3502 GCA_041163265.1 Actinomycetota bacterium | reverse complement strand
TCGCTGACGAGGTGCCCGATGTGGACCGACTCGACGACGTCGCGGCCGGTCACCACGTCGCGGCGCGTGACCTCGACCAGCGGCGCGGCGTCCACGGGAGCTCCGGAGTGGGGGGCGGCGGAGGCTATGCGCGTGCGCGGCCGTAGGCTCCGGGCCTCCGCCCGTCAGGTCTCCCGTGCCCCACTTCGCGTTCCTGGCCGGCCTGCCCCGGGCCGGCTCGACGCTGCTGGCGTCGCTGCTGAACCAGCGGCCCGACGTGTACGTCTCGACGAACTCGCCGGTCGCGCAGGTGATGTGGGAGACCGAGCAGTCGGTGAACCGCGCCCAGCAGTTCCGCGCGAACCCGAAGCCCGCCGCCGCGTTCGACCTGGTCGCGAACGTGATGCCGACCTACTACCGGGACCGCGACGAGGCGCTCGTCATCGACAAGTGTCGGGCCTGGGGGACGCCGGGCAACCTCCGGATGCTCCGCACCTATGTCACCGCCGAGCCGCGGGTCCTCGTGCTGACCCGGCCGGTCATCGAGGTGCTCGCGTCGTTCATCTCGATCATCCGGCGCAACCCGCCGGGCAGCGTGTTCGACCAGCGGCTGCCGCAGTCGTTCCGGCCGATCGACGACGTCCGGTGCGACGCGCTGATGGCGGCCGGCGGCGACATCGACCGCGCGCTCTGGACCATCGACGAGCTCTCGAAGCCGGAGAACGCCGGCGTCGGCCACTTCCTCTCCTACGCGGACCTCGTCGCGGACCCGGCGGGGGCGCTCGCGGCGATCGAGGCGTTCCTCGACCTCGAGCCGTACGCGTACGACCTCGACCACGTCGTGAACGTCGAGCCCGAGGACGACAGCGTGTACGGCCTGGCCGGCATGCACGAGATCCGGCCCCGCATCGAGCGCCGCTCGACCCCGCCCGCGGAGGTCCTGAGCGAGTACGTGCTGCGGAAGTACGGGCACCTGTAGGGGTGGCGGCCCGCAATCATCCGAGCAGCGCGACCACCCTCGCCGCCGCGTCGGCCAGTGTCGCCGCGTCGCTGCCGTCGACGACCAGCTCGGGCGCGGTCGGCGGCTCGTAGCCCTGAGCGACGCCGGTCATCCGCGCGACCTCGCCCGCTCGCGCCCGCGCGTACAGCCCCTTGACGTCGCGCTCCTCGCAGACGGCGAGCGGCGTCGCGACGTGCACCTCGAGGAACCGGCCGAGACCGTGCAGGGCCCGCACCGCGTCGCGGTCGGCCGCGACCGGCGAGACCAGCGCGACCAGCGGCACCACGCCGGCGTCGCCGAGCAGCATCGCGACGTGCCCGGCGCGGCGGACCTGCTCGGCCCGGTCCGCGAGCGAGAACCCGAGGTCCGCGCTGAGCCCGGCCCGCAGCTCGTCGCCGTCGACGACGTGCGCGGCCCGGTCGGCGGCGGTCAGCAGGTCGGCGACCGCGTGGGCCAGCGTCGTCTTCCCCGCACCGGACAGCCCGGTGAACCACACGGTCGGGACCGGTCCGCCGGCGACCCGGGGGTTCACGCGGCACCGCCGAGCACGCCGCGGTCCCGCAGCAGCGCCACCAGCGCGTCGACCGACGCGTCGAGGTCGGTGACCGACGTGTCGAACATGGCCGCCGGGTCCTCCGGCGCCTCGTAGCCGGACGTGATGCCGGGCAGCTCGGGCGCGTCGCCGCGCGCGACTGCGGCGTGGGCGCCGGACGGATCGCGCTCACGTCGCACCTCGTCGGGGGCGTGGAGGTGCACCTCGAGGTACCGGTCGGCGCCGATGACGGCGGCCATCCGGGTCCGGACCTCCCGGGCCGGGGCCTGCGCGGCGAGGATCACCAGCTGCCCGTGGTCGTTGAGCAGCCGCGCGGTCTCGGCGGCGCGGCGCAGGTGCTCGGCCCGCTCGGCCGGGCCGAACCCGAGGCCGCGGGACAGCCCGAGCCGCAGCTCCTCGCCGTCGAGCCGGACGACGACCGCGCCGAGGTCGAACAGCCGGCGCTCCAGCGTGCGAGCGAGCGTCGACTTCCCCGTCCCGCTCATCCCGGTGATCGCGACGGTGACCGGCGCGTGGCCGAGTCGCGCGCGTCGCTCGTCGCCGGCGACCAACGACGGCTGGGCGGTCATGTCGCCCTCGACGGCGCGGTCGAAGGGGGAGGGGACGCCGAGGGCCAGGCCGGCGGCGACCGTCGCCCGCGTGGTGCGGTCGACGAGGACGAACGCGCCGGTCGCGGGCTCGCGGTCGTAGGGGTCGAAGACGTGCTCGCGCTCGACGGCCAGCTCGACGCGGACGACGTCGTTCAGGCCGATGCCGGCCGCGGGCCGCTCCGCGAGCGTCGCCATGTCGACGGCGTGCGCCACCCGGGTCACGCGGACGCTGGACGTGCCGGTGTGCGAGCGCAGCAGCAGCCGCCGACCCGACGCGTAGGGCTCGTGGTCGAGCCAGACGAGCGTCGCCTCGACGGCCCGGCTGCGCAGCGGCGCCGTCGCGGACGGCTCGTCCTCGGGGACCAGCAGATCCCCGCGCGCGAGGTCCAGCTCGTCGGCGAGGACGACCGTGACCGGCGTACCCGGCGCGGCGGCCCCGAGGTCGCCGTCGAAGGTCACGATGCGCTCGACGCGGGACCGCACGCCCGACGGCAGCGCGCGGACCGGGTCGCCGACGCGCAGCGTCCCGGCCATCACGGTCCCCGCGTACCCGCGGAAGGTCGCGTCGGGCCGGACGACCAGCTGCACGGGGAACCGCAGCGGCCGGGCCGCCCGCGCGTCCGCGCCGACGTCGAGGCCCTCGAGCAGTCCGAGCAGCGTCGGACCGTCCCACCACCCGAGCCGCTCGGAGGCGTGGACGACGTTGTCGCCGTCGCGGGCGATGACCGGGATGACGTCGACGCCGTCGGCCGGCAGGCCGGCCGCGGTCGCCAGCTCGCGGCACTCGGCCGCGAGCGCGGCGAACGCGTCGGCGTCGCACCCGACGAGGTCGAGCTTGTTCACGGCGAACACGACGCGGCGGATGCCCATCAGCGCGACGACGGTGGTGTGGCGGCGGGTCTGCTCGAGCACGCCGCGCGAGGCGTCGAGCAGCACGATCGCGGCCCGGCAGCCCGAGGCACCGGTCGCCATGTTCCGCGTGTGCTGGACGTGTCCGGGCGTGTCCGCGATGAGGATGCGGCGGCCCGGCGCCTGGAACTGGCGCCAGGCGACGTCGATGGTGATGCCCTGCTCGCGCTCGGCGCTGAGCCCATCGGTCAGCAGGGCGGGGTCGATGCCGCCGCCGGTCGTTCCGTGCACGCGGCTGTCCCGCTCGAGCGCCGCGACGTGGTCGATCGCGACCTGGTCGGTGTCGAGCAGCAGTCGGCCGATCAGCGTCGACTTCCCGTCGTCGACGCTGCCGCAGACCAGCAGGCGCAGGATCGGGGCGGAGGCGGCGGGCGTCTCCGAGGCGGTGGCTGCGGCGGCCATCAGAAGTACCCCTCGGACTTCCGCCGCTCCATCGCGGCGTTCCCCTCCTGGTCGATGAGGCGGCCGGCA
>JBEARL010000105.1:0-5038 GCA_041163265.1 Actinomycetota bacterium | reverse complement strand
GTCAGCGTGGCGACGTCCTCGCCCGGCGCGAACACGCCGAACACGCCGCACTCGCACCGCGGCCCCTCGGCCAGCCGTGCGACGTCCGCCTCGCCGTCGCTCACGCGTCCTCCCCCATGGCGCAGGCCAGCGCCGTCCGGTGCGCGGTGGTCACGCGGTCGAGGTCGAGGACGACCGGCCCCAGCGCCACGGTGTCGCCGCCGACCTCGCCGAGCCGCGCCGCCGGGACGTCGGCCGCCGCACAGGCCGCGAGGACCTCGTCGACGTGCGCGGCCGGCACGGCGACGAGCGCGCGGCCGGGCGACTCGGAGAACAGCGCCTGCGCGAGGTGGCGACCGACCGCGTCGGCGAGCCCCGCGACCTCCGGCAGCTCGATGCGGACGCCGGTCCCGCCGGCGACCGCGGCCCGCACGAGCGCCGCGGCGAGGCCGCCCCGCGCGACCGACCCTGCCGAGGTCAGCCACCCGGCCGCGGCGGCCTCGGCCAGCACGCCGGCGAGCCGGCGCTCGAGCCCCTCGTCGACGGGCGCCAGCACGCCCCCGACCGGCAGGTCGAGCAGCCGCCGCAGCTCGGATCCGGCCAGCCCCGGCGCGGTCGGGGCGCCGAGCAGCAGCACCGCGTCCGGTACCGCTCCATCGACGGGCGCGCACAGGGCGCGGCCGACCGCCTGCGCCGCGTCGTCGAGGACGCCGACGACGCCGACGACCGGCGTCGGCGGGATGGGCCGGCCCGACGTGGCGTTGTAGAGGCTGACGTTCCCGCCGGTGACCGGCGCCCCGAGCGCCGCGCAGGCGTCGCCGAGGCCGCCGACGACCTCGACCAGCTCCCACATCTGGTCGGGCCGCGTCGGGTCCCCGAGGTTGAGGCAGTTCGTCGTCGCGAGCGGCCGGGCCCCGGTGCAGGCGACGTCGCGGTACGCCGCGGCGACGACGCGGCGGGTGCCCTCGCGCGGATCGACCTCGCACCACCGGCCGTTCCCCACGAGCGACATCGACACCGCGCGCCTCGAGCCGGGCAGCCGCACGACGCCGGCGCCGGCGGCGCCGGGCGGCAGCACGGTCCCGCCCCGGACGGTGTCGTCGTACTGCTCGTGGACCCAGTCCTTCGCCGCGAGCGCCGGCGCGGCCAGCAGCCGCGCGACGAGCAGCGCGACGTCGCCGTCGGCGCGCGCCCGGGCCTCGGCGTGGAGGTCGACCGCGTCGGCGTCGACGGCGGCCAGCGCGTCGCGCGCGTCGGACCGGGCGCGGGGGCGGTCCAGCAGCGGCCCCTCGTCGGCGAGGCTGCGCGCCGGCGCGGCCGCGACGACCTCGCCGCGCCGGCGCAGCCGCAGCGTCGAGCCCTCGACGACCTCGCCGATGACCGAGGCCGGGACCTGCCACCGCGCCGCGACGGCCAGCACCGCGTCGAGCCGGTCGGGCCGCACCAGCGCGAGCATCCGCTCCTGCGACTCGGAGCAGAGGATCTCCCAGGACGCCATCGACGGGTCGCGCAGGTGCACGCGGTCGCAGGCGATGCCGGCCGCCCCCATGTCCTGGATGCCCGAGACGAGGCCCGCGGCGTACAGCTCGAGGCAGCACTCGATGAGCAGCTTCTCGGCGAACGGGTCCCCGATCTGGACGTTCGGGCGCTTGTCCTCGCCCCCGGCCTCGAAGGTCGCGCTCGCGAGCACCGACGCGCCGCCGATGCCGTCGCGGCCCGTCGCCGACCCGAGCAGGACCGCGAGGTCGCCGGGCCGCTCGGCCCGGGCGCGCTGCAGGTCCTCGTGGCGCAGCACGCCCAGCGCGAACGCGTTCACGAGCGGGTTGTCGGCGTAGGCGTCGTCGAGGACCGTCTCGCCGCCGACGTTCGGGACACCGACGCAGTTGCCGTACGAGCCGACGCCGCGGACGACGCCGTCGAGGAGGTGCCGCTGGCGCGCGACGACCGGCGCGACCCTGCCGTCGGGCCGCGTCCACCCGCCGGGGTCGCCGACGCGCAGCGCGTCCATCACCGCGATGGGTCGGGCGCCCATCGTGAGGATGTCGCGGAGGATGCCGCCGACGCCGGTCGCCGCGCCCTGGACGGGCTCGACGGCGCTCGGATGGTTGTGGGACTCGACCTTGAAGGTGACGGCCAGCCCGTCGCCGACGTCGACGACGCCGGCGTTCTCGCCCGGCCCCGCCAGCACCTGCGGGCCGGCCGTCGGCAGGCCGCGGAGGTGGATGCGCGACGACTTGTACGAGCAGTGCTCGGACCACATCACCGAGTACATCCCGAGCTCGCTGACGCTCGGCGTGCGGCCGAGCGTCGCCGCGATGCGCTCGAGCTCGTCGTCCTCGAGGCCGAGCTCGCGGGCCAGCGTCGCGGCGCGCTCCGCCGTCAGGGCCTCGTCGGGCGGGAACGCCACGGGCGGCGGGGCGGCGGGCATCGGCGGGCTTCCGGTCGTCGCGGCCGCGGCCACGGGACGTCGGGAGGACGAGCCTAACGACGGCGGCCCGCGCACCCGCGCGGCACCGGGGCGAGGGCGGCCCGACGACCGGTCCGGCGCCGTCGGTACCTTCGAACCGACGTCGGGCGCACCGGTCGGGTGCGCCTCCGGCCCCCGGAGGACGCGATGGACGCGCTGAACACGCTGCGGGCGATCCTCGTCGCCTGCGCCGCCGTCGCCGCGGTGCTGCTCGGGCTGCGCGGCGAGTGGGCGCCGGCTCTGGTGCTCGCCGCCGGCATCACCGCCCACGGCGTGCTGTGGGTGGTGCTGTGGCGTCAGCGGGTCCGCGACCGCGAGGCGACGATCGCCGGCTTCGAGCGGCTCCTCACCGAGAACGGCTGAGCGGGACCGCCGTCCCCGCGCCGAGCGTCCCCGCGACGCCGGCGAGCAGCGGCCGGCCGTCGGTGCCCCCGGCCAGCACCGGATCCACCGCGTGCTCCGGGTGCGGCATCAGCCCGACGACGTTGCGTCCCTCGCTGCAGACCCCGGCGACGTCGCGCAGCGACCCGTTCGGGTTGGCACCCGGCGCGTAGCGCAGCACGACCCGACCCTCGGCCTCGAGCCGGTCGAGCGTCGCGTCGTCCGCGACGTACCGGCCCTCGCCGTGTTTCACCGGGAGCACGATGCGCTGCCCCTCGACGTACCCCGCGGTCCCCGGCGTGTCGGTGCGGTCCACGACCAGCTCGGTCGGGCGGCTGACGAACCGCAGGCGCTCGTTGCGCAGCAGCGCGCCGGGCAGCAGCCGCGCCTCGCACAGCACCTGGAAGCCGTTGCAGATGCCGAGCACCGTCCCGCCGTCGGCCGCGTGGCGGGCGACGGCCCGCATCACCGGCGCGAGGTGGGCGACCGCGCCGCAGCGCAGGTAGTCGCCGTAGGAGAACCCGCCGGGGAGGATCACGGCGTCGACGCCGCGGAGGTCGTCGTCCTCGTGCCACAGCGCGACGGCCTCGCCACCGACGGCGACGACCGCGGCCGCCGCGTCGTGGTCGTCGAGCGAGCCGGGGAAGGTCACGACGCCGACGCGTGCCGCCATGCTCGCCTCCCCCGCTCGCGGCGGACGCTACTCCGCGCGGTCGTCGCGGAACCCGGCGGCGACGAGCGCCGCGTACGGGTCGGCCGCGGCCAGCACCTCGTCCGCGTCGAGGCAGGACCGCGGCGGACCCTCGGGCAGGCTGAGCCGCGCGCAGGCCGTGGCCGTCTCGCGGGTCGCGGCCAGCTCGGCGCCGGCTCCGACGACGGCGCCCGGCCAGGAGGGATCGGCGATCAGCCCCAGCTGGTGCACGACGGCCGGCGCGGCGCGGGCCGCGTCCTCGAACGCGTACCGGGCGTTCAGCTCCATGACCATGGCGCCGTCCTCCCGCCGGACCGAGGCGTCGACGCCGGCCCGCTCGAACGTCGCGAGCCGCAGCACGGCCGGCCCCTCCGTCCACTCGGCGAGCCCATCGGCCGCGGCGGGCAGGTCACCGGCGCGGAGCAGCGTGCACGTCGCGGCGAGGGCCCGCCGCCCGGCGGCCCGGGCCGCGGCGTCGCCGACGACGCGGACGGCGGCCGCGCAGGACGGCCCGTCCTCGGCCGTCGCGTCGGAGGGCAGCGCCGCGGCGCCGCGGTCGATGGTCACCGTGGCCGAGCCGATCAGGCGGCGCTCGACGGCCGGGGCGGGGCTGCGGTCGGTCGCCGTCCAGGCCCAGACGGTGACGCCGAGGGCGACGGGGACGAGCGCGAGCATCGCGAGCACGAACCAGCGGTGCAGGACCGGCTCGCCGGTCGCGAGCGTCGGGAGTCCGTCGTCCCGCAGCGGGGGGAGGTCGGTCACGCCGGGGCGTCGGCGCGCTCGTCCTCGGCGATGACGCGCCAGCGGTAGGTCTCGACGACGGGGTTGGTGAGGAAGCCGGCGCACATCGCCTCGACCCGGGCCGCGAGCTCGCCGCCCTCGGCGTCGACGTCGAGCTCGAGGTGCTTCCCGACGCGGACGTCGCCGACGCCGTCGAAGCCGAGGTCGGGCAGCGCCCGCTCGGTCGCGCGGCCCTGCGGGTCGAGGAGCTCGCGCTTCAGCAGCACGTCGATCGCGACCCTCGGCACCGGCGGCTCCCCGTGCGCGCCGCGCGGCGCGCGCGGACGTGGCGGACGCGGCGAGGGTAGGCCCGGGTCAGGCGCGCGGACGGCGCAGGCGGATCGGTCCGCGCGCGGTCGACGGGTCGACGACGCGGCCGCCCTGCACGATCTCGAGCGCGCCGGCGGCGACGAGGCGGCGGGCGGCACGGCGCGCCGGCTCCATCAGCACCTCCCAGCCGTCGGGGTCGACGGCCCGCGCCGCCTCGGAGGGGCAGATCGTCGCGTCCCGGGCCCGCGCGTCGAGCAGCCGACCGATGGCGGCCTCGAGCTCGCGGTCGACCGGCCGCAGGCCGCGGCGGCGACAGGCGTCGGAGCACCACCGCACGAGCTCCCACTCGGCGGCCAGGGCGCGTCGCCACGCGAACGCGCGGCCGCAGCCGGCGCAGACCCGGTCCGTCGGCGTGCCGGCGCGGCCGGCCGCGCGGCGTGGGCCGGTCCGCGGGCCGCGGCCCGCGCCGC
>JBEARL010000104.1:0-3675 GCA_041163265.1 Actinomycetota bacterium | reverse complement strand
CGGGCAGCTCCCAGGTCACGGTCCGTCCCTCGAGCCGGTCGCCGTCGTGCGAGCGGACCGGCCCGGGGACGTGCAGCCGGAGCACGGGACGGACCGCCCCGGCGGTCAGCGCCGCCAGCTCCTCGCCGGACGGTCCGACCGGGATCCCGTCCTCGAGCAGCCCGATCGTGCCGGGCGGGGAGAGGCCGGCGGTCCCGTCGAGCTCGACGGCGCCGCCGCGGCCGGTGGTGACGGTCACGTCGATGCGGAGCGCCGGGTCGTCGGGTGCGAGCCCGTCGTCGAGCGCGCCCAGCGCCGCCGCGAGCGCCGGCCCGTCGGCGACCTCGAGCCGGTGCGCGAGGACCAGCCCGCCGTCGGCGTCGACGGACCGCGACGTCCGCCACCCCGACGCGGGGTCGAGCTCGGAGAGGCCGACGAGGCCGGGGTCGACGCCGAGCGCGTCGAGCTCGCGCAGCGTCGCACCGTCGATGCGGACGAGGACCGCCAGCTCGCCCCCGCCGGCGACGTCGACGGACGCCTCGGCCGCGACGTCGATGCGGCAGCCGGTGACCGCCAGCGCGGTGACGGCCAGGACGGCCGCGGCCCGGCGAGCGGCCATCCACAGCCCCCGGTCGCGGCGGTCGCGGCAGGCTAGTGCCGGCCTACGGTCCGGCCGATGCGACCAGCTCCGCCGCCCGCACCCGAACCGGACGCGCTGGCGGCCGTCCCGGTCGACCTCGCGCGTCGGACGCGGGTGCTGCCGCTGACCCTGCGCGCCGGCGTGCTGCGCGTCGGCGTCGCGCCGCGCACCGGGGGCGACGACGACCTCGAGGAGGTCCGCATCCGCGCCGGCGCGGTCGCGGTCGAGGCAGTCACCGTGGCGGATCCGGTCGCCGCGCTGCTCGTCGCCCACGCCGACCGGACGCTCCGATCCGTCGGGGTGGGCCCGACGGCGTCGGACACCGGCACGTCGGACGCCGGCGGCCCCGACGCCGTCGCGGTCCTCGACGCCGTCCTCGACGCCGCCGTCGGTCGCGGTGCCAGCGACGTCCACCTCGAGCCGGTCCCGGCCGGGCTGCGCGTGCGGCTGCGCCGCGACGGGGACCTCCACGTGCTCGGCGTGGTGCCGGCCGAGCTGCGGGACGCGGTCGTCGCGCGCGTGAAGGTCCGCGCCGACCTCGACGTCGCCGAGCGGCGCGCGCCGCAGGACGGACGCCTCGTCCACCCGACGCCGACGGGGATGGTCGACGTCCGCGTCGCGACCCTGCCGGCCCGCCACGGCGAGCGGGTCACGCTGCGGCTGCTGCCCCGGGGTGAGGTGGCGGACCTCGACGCGCTCGGGCTGCCCGACGAGGTCGGGCGGGCCCTCGTCGCCGCCGGTGGCGCGACCGACGGCCTGGTGGTGGTCTGCGGCCCGACCGGGTCCGGGAAGACCACGACCCTGCACGCGCTGCTCGCACGCATCGCGCTGGGCGCGCGGGCCGTGATGACCATCGAGGATCCGGTCGAGCGCGAGGTCGCCGGCACCAGCCAGACCCAGGTCGATCCCGCGGCCGGGCTGGGCTTCGCGACCGGCCTGCGGCACCTGCTGCGTCACGACCCCGACGTCCTGCTCGTCGGCGAGGTCCGCGACGCCGAGACGGCCGCGCTCGCCGTCGAGGCGGCGCGGACCGGCCACCTCGTGCTGACGAGCCTGCACGCCGTCGACGCGCCGTCCGCGCTGGACCGGTTCGGGGACCTCGGGCTGCCGCCGGCGCGCGTGCTGCCCGTGCTGCGTCTGGTCGTCGCGCAGCGACTGCTCGCGCTGCCCTGCCCGGCCTGCACCGGCGGGACCGGCTGCCGCGACTGCGACGGCACCGGCGCCCGCGGGCGGACCGCGGTCGCCGAGGCGCTGCCGTTCGACGCGGCGCTGCGGGCCGGCGTGCTCGGCGCCGCGGACGCCACGGCGGCGCGTGCGACCCTCCACGCCGGCTGTCGGCCGCGGCTGCGCGAGGTGGCGCTGGCCCGCGCGGCCGAGGGGCGTGCGCGCCCGCTCGATGCGTTCGCCTCGACCCCCGAGCCCCCGGGCTGAACCGACCGCGCCGGTACCCTCGGACGCCTGACGCACGGCGGACCGTGCGCGACCCCCGATGCAGGAGCGGCGATGCCCACGCGCGAGCAGGTCATGGAGGCCCTGGCCACCGTCATGGACCCCGAGATCGGGAAGCCGATCACCGAGCTCGGAATGGTCGAGGACGTCGCGATCGCCGGTGGACGCATCGGGGTGAAGGTCAGGCTGACGATCCCCGGCTGCCCGCTGAAGGACCGCATCCAGGCCGACGTCACGGCGGCGGTCGGCGCGCTCGCCGACGTCGAGGACGTGCAGCTGGCCTTCGGCTCGATGACCGAGGACGAGCGCCAGTCGCTGTCCTCGCGGCTCCGCGCCGAGCGGGGCGCCGCGAACCCCGAGATGGAGATCCCGTTCGGGAGGCCCGAGAACCGGACGAAGGTCATCGCGGTCGCGTCGGGCAAGGGCGGCGTCGGGAAGTCGTCGCTGACGGCGAACCTCGCGGCGGCGCTGGCGGCGGAGGGCCGCAGCGTCGGCGTGCTCGACGCCGACATCTACGGCTACTCCATCCCCCGCATGTTCGGCGTCACCGGGAAGCCCGTCGCCTTCGACGGGATGGTGATGCCCCTGCAGGCCCACGGCTGCAAGATCATCTCGATCGGGTTCTTCACCGACCCCGACCGCTCGGTGATCTGGCGCGGGCCGATGCTCCACCGCGCGCTCCAGCAGTTCCTCGGCGACGTGCACTGGGGAGACATCGACTACCTCGTCTGCGACCTGCCTCCCGGGACCGGTGACATCGCGATCTCGATGGGGCAGATGCTCCCGCAGGCCGACATGATCGTCGTGACGACGCCGCAGCAGGCGGCGCAGAAGGTCGCGCTGCGGGCCGGCCGGGCGACCGAGCAGACCGGCATGCGCGTCGTCGGCGTCATCGAGAACATGGCGACGTTCGTCGCGCCGGACACCGGACGCGAGTACGACATCTTCGGGACCGGTGGGGGCCAGGAGCTGGCCGACGAGCTCGGCACGACGCTGCTGGGACGGATCCCGATCGACCCGCGCCTGCGCGAGGGTGGCGACGAGGGCGTGCCGATGGTCGTCGCGCACCCCGACGCCCCGGCGTCGAAGGTGATCCGCGAGATCGCCCACGGGATCGTCGCGCGCGACGGCGCCGTGCTCGGGCGACGGCTGCCGCTCAGCGTCGCCTGACCGAGCCGTCGAGCAGGCGGGCCGAGAGGACGCCGACGCCGAGCCCGGCGACCGTGTCGCTGAGGTGGTGCACGCCGACGTAGACGCGGGACGCGGCGACGCCGCCGGCGGCGGCGGCGAGCAGCGCACCCGTCACCGGTCCCCGCCCGCGACCCAGCGCGTCCGCCACCGCCGCCGCGACGGCCGCGTGGCCCGACGGCCACGACGTGCCGGCGGGCTCGACGACCAGCCGCTCGGCCTCGTCGCGCTCGTAGGGCCGGGTCCGTGGCAGCAGCGGCTTCGCGGCCTGCGCGGCCGTCCAGGCGAGGACGCCCGCCCGCGCGACGGCGGCCGCGCGGGTCCCGGCGCCCAGGAGCGCGAGGCCGCCCGCGACGACACCGACCCCGTAGAGCGACCCCGCGTCGGTCGCGACGCGCACCGCGTTCGTGTTCACCAGC
>JBEARL010000103.1:0-3733 GCA_041163265.1 Actinomycetota bacterium | reverse complement strand
GCGCGTCAGCGACCAGCCGGCCGAGGTGCTCGCGGCCGAGGTGGTCCGCGAGAAGGTCATGGCCGACCTCGCCGACGAGCTGCCCCACTCGGTCGCCGTCACCGTCGACGCCGTCAGCCCCGACGAGCACGCCGACGACCTCGTGCACATCGAGGCGGTCATCCACGTCGAGCGCGACTCGCAGAAGGGCATCGTCATCGGCAGGGGCGGGGAGCGGCTGAAGGCCGCCGGGACCGCGGCCCGCCTCGAGCTCGAGGCGCTGCTGGGGGTGCGGGTGCACCTCGCGACCCGGGTGAAGGTCGCGCCCGGGTGGCAGGACGACCCGCGGCAGCTCGGTCGGCTGGGGCTGTAGGGCCGGGACGGGCGGCCGGGTCTACAGCCTCCCGTCCGCCAGCGCCGCGCGCACCTCGGCCGCCCGCTCCCGGATCAGCGGCAGGTCGCCGAGCCTGCCGAGGTTCGCGTAGGGCTGCGCCAGCCGGTTGTTGCCGCGGAGCACGTCGCGGTTGCGGTCGAGCACGTCCCAGTACAGGGTCGTGAACGGGCAGGCGTCGGGACCGGTCCGCTTCGAGCGGTCGTAGCGGCAGTCGCCGCAGTACCCCTGCGACATGCGATCGACGTACGCGCCGCCCGACACGTACGGCTTCGTCGCGACCCGGCCGCCGTCGGCGAACGTCCCCATCCCGATCACGTTCGGGACCATCACCCAGTCGTAGGCGTCGACGAACGCGCCGTGCATCCACTCGGTCAGGGCGCGGGGCTCGATCCCCGCCAGCGTCGCGAGGTTCGCGAGCACCATCAGCCGCTGGATGTGGTGCGCGTAGGCGTGGTCGTGCATCGAGGTCAGCGTGTCGGCGAGGCAGCGCATCTCGGTCGGCGCGGCGCCGGTGAGCGCCGGCGGCAGCGGCAGCTCCGCGCCGAGGGCGTTCGCGCCGGCGTAGCCGTCGGGCGCGGTGCGGTAGACGCCCCAGAGGAACTCGCGCCACCCGAGCACCTGGCGGAGGAACCCCTCGACGGCGTTCAGGGGTGCGCGACCGGCGGCGTGCTCGGCGACGACGGCCTCGCAGACCTCGCGGGGGTGCAGCAGGCCGAGGTTCAGCGCGTGGGACAGCAGCGAGTGGTTGAGGTGCCAGGCCCCGGCGACCATCGCGTCCTGGTGGTCGCCGAACCGCGGCAGCACCCGCGTGATGAACCGCTCGAGCCGCGCCAGCGCCTGGGTGCGCGACGTCGCCCACGTCCCGTCCCACGGGGCGCCGAACGTCCGGACGTCGTCGGGCAGCCAGGCCCCGAGGTCGGCGTCCACCGCGTCCGGCGCGTCGACGACCGGCGGGACCTCGGCCGCCTCGGCGGCGAGCCCGGCGTGCGGCGGGCGGCGGTTGTCGGCGTCGAGGTTCCACCGGCCGCCGACCGGCTCCTCGCCGTCCATCAGCCACCCGGTCGCGGCCCGGCGCCAGCGGTAGAAGTCCTCCATCGTCGTGCGCCTGCGGCCGGCGGTGAACGCGGCGAACTCCTCCCAGTGGCAGAGGAAGTGGTCGTTCGGCACGACCTCGACGCCGAGGCGCGCCAGCGTCGCCGTCCCGGTCCGGCTGGCCGGCTCCATCGCGACGACGGCGTCCGGTGCGTGGGCGTCGACGTGCGCCTCGAGGCCGGCGCGCATCGACGGCGCCCGCCGCAGGTCGACCGCGAACCCCTCCTCCGCGAGCTCCGCCGCGAACCGGCGCATCGCGGTCACGACGAGGTGCAGCTTCTGGCGGTGCCAGGCCCGCTCGCCGAGCTTCCGGTCGCTCACGACCATCAGCACGCGGGTCGCACCGGGGTCGCGGCCGCGGAGGTGCGCGAGGTCGCGGTGGAGCTGGTCGCCCCACACCCACACGGTCGTGCCGCCGCGGTCCATGCCCGGACCCTAACGGCGGCGCCACCGGCGGCCGCTCACCCCCCGGGGGCTAGCCTGCGTCCCATGAGCTCCCAGAAGCGCTCCGAGCGCGCCGTCACCCCGATGAGCGAGGACGTCAGCGGTTGGTACAACGACGTCGTGACCCGGGCCGAGCTCGCCGACCGGGGTCCGGCCAAGGGCACGATGGTCATCCGGCCCTACGGCTACGCGATCTGGGAGCTGCTCCAGCGCCAGCTCGACGACCGCTTCAAGGCCACCGGTCACGTCAACGCCTACTTCCCGCTGTTCATCCCCGAGTCGTACCTGCGGCGCGAGGCCGAGCACGTCGAGGGGTTCGCGCCCGAGCTCGCGGTCGTGACCCACGCCGGTGGTGAGGAGCTGGCCGAGCCGCTCGTCGTCCGCCCGACGTCCGAGACGATCGTCGGCGAGATGTACGCGAAGTGGATCTCGTCGTACCGCGACCTCCCGATCCTGATCAACCTCTGGAACAGCGTCGTCCGGTGGGAGCTGCGCCCCCGCATGTTCCTGCGGACCACCGAGTTCCTGTGGCAGGAGGGCCACACCGCGCACGCCGACGAGGCCGACGCGATGGCCGAGACCCTGCGCATGTTCGACGTCTACGACGAGTTCGCCCGGAACGTCGCCGCCATCCCGATGGTCCGCGGCGAGAAGACGCCGGGGGAGCGGTTCGCCGGGGCCGTCCGCACCTTCACCATCGAGGGGATGATGCGGGACGGGAAGGCCCTCCAGTCGGGGACCTCCCACTACCTCGGCACGAACTTCGCCCGCGCCTTCGACATCACCTACCAGGACCGCGACAACGCGCTCCAGCACTGCCACACGACGTCCTGGGGGCTGTCGGCCCGGATGATCGGCGCCACCATCCTGGCCCACGGCGACGACCGGGGGCTCGTGCTGCCGCCGGGGCTCGCGCCCCATCAGGTCGTCGTCGTGCCGATCGGCCGCGGCGACCAGCTCGACGCGACCACCGCCGAGGCGCAGCGTCTCGCGGCGGGGATGCGAGAGCTCGGTGTCCGGGTGCTCGTCGACACCCGCGACCAGTCACCCGGGTTCAAGTTCAACGACTGGGAGCTGAAGGGCGTCCCGTTCCGCGTCGAGCTCGGCCCGCGTGACCTCGAGGCCGGCGTCGCGGTCGTCGCCCAGCGCGTCGGCGACGAGGACGAGGAGGGTCGGGCCCGGAAGCACACCGTCCCGGTCGCAGAGCTCGTCGCCGGCATGCCGGCCCGGCTCGCCGCGTACCACGACGCGCTCGTCGCCCGCGCGCAGGCGTTCCGCGACGAGCACACCGCCGTCGTCGACGACCTCGACGCGTTCACCGCGCAGGTCGCGCACGGGTTCGCCGTCGCGCTGCACTGCGGCGACCCGGCCTGCGAGGCCCGCATCCAGGAGGCGACCCGCGCGACGCCCCGGTGCATCCCGACCGAGGGGCCCGACGAGTCCGGCCCCTGCGTCGAGTGCGGCGCCCCGTCTGCCTACGGCCGGCGCGTCGTGTTCGCCCGGGCCTACTGAGGCGTGGCCGCCACGACGCTGGTCCTCCTGCGCCACGCGACGACCGCGGCGACCGGGACGCGGCTGGGTGGCTGGAAGCCCGGGGTGCACCTCGACGCCGGCGGACGCGCTCAGGCAGAGGCCGCGGCCCGCCGTCTCGCGCGGCTGCCGGTCACGGCCGTGTACAGCTCGCCGCTCGAGCGGACCCGCGAGACCGCGGCCGTCGTCGCCCGGACCCACGGCCTGCGCGTGCGGATCGACCGGGACCTCGGCGAGGTCGAGTACGGCGACTGGACCGACCGCCCGCTGTCGCGGCTGCGCCGGCTCGCCGCC
>JBEARL010000102.1:0-3746 GCA_041163265.1 Actinomycetota bacterium | reverse complement strand
GTCTCGCCGGGGACGCTGGCCGCCGTGCTCGGCGCGGCGATCGTCGAGGGCGAGGACCACGTCGCCGCGTTCGCCCACGTCGCGCCGAACGTCGCCTGGCGCGAGCTCGAGGTCGAGCATGAGGTGCGCTACGGCGGCTTCGCCCCCGACGACCTCTACCCCGACGTCCGGCCGGCGCTGGCGGCGCTCCGCGACGCCGGCCTGCGGGTGGTGCTCGCCGGCAACCAGCCCGAGCGCCGCACGGCGCAGCTGCGCGCGCTCGACCTCGCCGTCGACGACGTCGTGACCTCCGACGAGTTGGGTGCCGAGAAGCCGGACCCGGCGTTCTTCGCGGCGGTGCTGGCGCGGCTCGGTGCCCCCGACCCGGCGTCCGTGCTGTACGTCGGCGACCGCGTCGACAACGACGTCCTGCCGGCGCTCGAGGCGGGCATGCGCGTCTGCTGGGTCCGCCGCGGCCCGTGGGGCCAGCTGCAGGACCTGCCCGACGGCGTCGAGGCCGACCTGGCCCTCGAGGGCCTCGGCGAGCTGCCCGAGCTGCTCGCGGCCTGGCGGGCCGGCGACTTCGATGAGGAGGCGGCCGAGGGCCCGGGCACGGGGTCGGGCCGAGCGGCGGGGGCGGCAGGAGCACGCGCATGAGCGACGCGGGCAAGCGGGCGGCCGGTCGGGCCGCGGCCGAGCTGGTTGAGCCGGGCATGCGGCTCGGCTACGGCACCGGCAGCACCGTCGAGCACTTCCTCGTCGCGCTCGCCGAGCGGGGCCTCGACGTCGCGGGCGTCCCGACGTCCGAGGGGACCGCGCGTCGCTGCACCGAACTGGGGCTCGCGCTGCTGCGACCCGACGAGGTCGACGAGCTGGACCTCGCGGTCGATGGCGCCGACGAGCTGACACGGGACCTCGCGCTGACCAAGGGCGGCGGCGGGGCGCTGCTGCGCGAGAAGGTCGTGGCCACGATGGCGCGGCGGTTCGTCGTCATCGCGACGCCGGGGAAGGTCGTCCCGCGCCTGGGTGACTCGTTCCCGATGCCGGTCGAGGTGATCCCGTTCGCGGCCGCCCCGGTCCGGCGCGCGCTCGAGGCGGCGGGGTTCGTGGTCGACGGTCGGAACCACGACGACGGCCGGGACGTGGAGACCGACAACGGCAACGTGCTGCTCGACGCGCGTCTGGTCGGTGGCGTCGAGGACCCGGCGGCGGTCGAGGCCTGGGTCGAGATGCTCCCCGGTGTCGTCGCCTGCGGGCTGTTCACCGACCTGGCGCACGAGGCGCTGCTCGGCGACGAGGACGGGACGGTCGCCTCGCTCCGCCTCGAGTGAGCTCGACGCGCGGAACGTCGCACGGGGCGGCGACGTCGACGCCGTGGCGGCGGCTCAGTCCTCGTCGAGGTCGCTGAGGTCCGTCGCGCGCCGGATCGCCTCGACGTCGAGGTCGGTGTCGTCGATCGCGCGGCCGCGCGCACCTCGGCGGGCCCGCTCGGGCGCGTCGGACCCGAGGCCGTCGGCGATGACGCCGACGATGCGCTCGAGGTCGTCGACCGACCGGAACTCGACGGTGATGCGGCCGGTGCGGGCGCCCATCGCGATGCGGACCCGCGCCTCGAGGGCATCGGAGAGGTCGTCCTGCAGCTCGACGAGCCCCGGGATGGTCATCCGCGGACGGCCGCCCTTCCGACCGCCGCCGGACGTCGCGGCAGCGTCGCCGCCATCGGCCAGCGCGATGCGCACCGCCTCCTCGACGGCCCGGACCGAGAGGCCCTCGGCGATGATGCGGTCGGCCATGCGCGTCTGGGCGGTCGCGCCGTCGAGCGCGAGCAGGACCTTCGCGTGGCCCGCGCTGATCAGGCCGGCGGCGACGCGGCGCTGCACCGACGGCGGCAGCGAGAGCAGGCGGATCGTGTTGCTGATGGCGGGCCGCGAGCGGCCGAGCCGGCCGGCCAGCTCCTCCTGCGTGACCCCGAACTCCTCGAGGAGCTGCTGGTAGGCGGCGGCCTCCTCGAGCGGGTTCAGCTGGACGCGGTGGATGTTCTCGACCAGGGCCTCCTTCAGGAGGTCCGCGTCCTCGGTGGTGCGCACGATGGCCGGCACGGTCGCGAGGCCGGCGACGAGCGCGGCGCGGAGGCGGCGCTCGCCGGCGACCAGCTCGTAACGGTCGCTGACGCCGGTGATCGGTCGCACGACGAGTGGCTGCAGCATGCCGACGTCGAGGAGGCTCGTCGCGAGCTGGTCGATCTCCTCCTCGTCGAACACCTCGCGGGGCTGCCGCGGGTTGCGCTCGATGCGGGTCGGGTCGGCCTGGACGAGGACGGCGCCCGAGCGCGCGAGCGCGTCCGTCGGGGCCGGAGCGGGTGCGCTGGCCGGGGTCGGCGCGGGAGCCGGCTCAGCCGCGGAGGTGGCCGGCGCCGCGACGGCGGGTTCGGTCGGCGCAGGGGCCTCCACGGCCGGCGCGGGTGCGGCCGATCCCGGCGTGCGCTGCCCGGCGTCGGGGATGAGCGCGCCGAGGCCGCGCCCCAGCCCGCCGCGGCGCGTGCTCATGCGGCACCTCCGGAGGGACGTGCCGTCGCGACCGCCCCGAGGCCGAGCCGAGCCAGCAGCTCGTCGGCCAGCGAGCGGTACGCGTCGGCCCCCTTGCTCTCGGGGTCGAAGACGGTGATGGGCTGCGCGAAGCTCGGGGCCTCGCTGAGCCGCACGGTCCGCGGGATGACGGTCTCGAAGGCGCGCGGACCGAAGTAGGCCCGGACGTCATCGACGACGGCCTGCGCGAGGCGGGTGCGCGAGTCGAACATCGTCAGCGCGACGCCACCGATCGCGAGGCCGGGGTTCAGGTTCTTCTCGACGAGTCCGATCGTGCGCAGCAGGCCGGTCAGCCCCTCGAGTGCGTAGTACTCGCACTGGACGGGCACCAGCAGCTGGTCGGCCGCGACGAACGCGTTGACGGTGAGCAGCCCCAGCGACGGAGGGCAGTCGACCAGGATGACGTGGTAGCGCTCACGGATCGATGCGAGGCCGTTGATGAGCGCGCGCTCGCGCGCCATCGCGCTGACGAGTTCGACCTCGGCGCTCGCGAGCTCGAGCGAGGCGGGCAGGACGTCGAGGCCGGCGACACCGGTCGTGCGCATCGCGTCGGATGCGGACGCGCCGTCGACGATGACGTCGACCATGCTGGCCTGGCCGTCGGCGATGCGGACGTCCAGGCCGGTGCTGGCGTTGCCCTGGGGATCGAGGTCCGCGACGAGGACGCGCAGGCCCCGCTCGGCGAGCGCCGCCCCGAGGGAGACCGTCGTCGTCGTCTTGCCGACGCCGCCCTTCTGGTTCGCGATCGCGATGACGGTGGCGGCGGGGGGTGTCGCGATGCGTGCCGCCGGAGCGTCGTACGCGTGCCCGTGCTCGGTCGACTCCACCTCTTCCCCCGTCCGCGCGTCCGTCGGTCTCGCGGCGACGGATCCTGCCGGTCCGGACGACACGCGCGTCGCAGGACGATAGCGGGGGGCGGATGGGCCGGGGCGGGCCGATCCGTGCGTGGCATCAGGCGCCGGGGGCGGCGCCCGGGCGACCGATGACGACCACCCGCGGGTCCAGGTCCGGGTGCTGGGCCGGCGACGACAGGACGACGAGCCCATGACGGGTCATTTCTGATGTTGCATCATTAACCTCGTCGCCCCATCGCTCGCCCTTGATCGCGTGGAGACGGCCCGTCGGGCCCAGGAACGGGGCGCAGAGCGGAACCAGCCGACTGAGTCGAGCTACAGCTCGAGC
>JBEARL010000101.1:0-3777 GCA_041163265.1 Actinomycetota bacterium | reverse complement strand
TGGCCGGACTTCGAGATGCACCCGACGAAGATCAGCAGCATGCCCAGCACGATGGAGCCCGTGGCGAGCTCGCCCGAGACCGCGGCGTCGATGGTCTGGCCGAAGTTGAACGGGGTGTCGGTGAGGCCGAACATGCCGGCCGACAGGACGATGACGCCGACGATGAGGCCGACGTCGCCGAACTTGGTCGTCAGGAACGCCTTGTTCGCCGCGTCCTGGTTCGACTTCTCCTCCCAGTAGAAGCCGATCAGGAGGAACGAGCAGAGTCCGACCAGCTCCCAGCCGACGACCGCCTGCAGCGTGTTGTTGGAGATGACGAGCAGCAGCATCGAGAACGTGAACAGCGAGAGCATCGCGTAGTAGTAGGTGAACCGCTCCTCGCCCTCCATGTAGCCGCGCGAGTAGACGTGGACCATGAGGGAGACGAGCGTCACCAGCAGGAACATCATGGCGGTCAGGCCGTCGACGAGCATCCCGAGCTCGAGGACGAACCCGCCGCCGAGCGGCGACCAGGCGAAGGCCCGCTCGAGCGACTCGCCCGGGTTCGTGAACGTCTCCCACGCGATCGCGGCCGAGAGGGCCAGCGCCGATCCGACGGAGACGATCCCGACCTCGGCGCCGCCCCAGGGCAGGCGCTTCCCGACGCCGGCCACGACCGCGGCCGACGCCAGCGGCAGCACCGGCACGAGCCAGGCGAGCGCGAGGATGCTGTCCATCGGCCGCCCCCTACCAGCGCATCGCGTCGACGCGGTCCACGTCGACGGTCGCTCGGTTGCGGAACAGGTTGAAGACGATGGCGAGGCCGACCCCGACCTCGGCCGCGGCCACGCCGATGATGAACAGCGCGAACAGCTGGCCGCTGGCCGCCGCCTCGGCGGGGAAGAGCAGGTTCTGGAACGCCACGAGGTTGATGTTCACCGCGTTCAGCATCAGCTCGACGCTGATGAGGACCAGCACGGCGTTCCGCCGGGCGATCAGGCCGTAGACGCCGACGCAGAACAGGAAGGTCGCGAGCAGCAGCGGGATGGCGAGGCTCACGCCCGCACCTCCCCCGCGTCGGCGGCGTCCGGCGTCGCGTCCGGGTCGTCGGCCAGGAGGATCGGCGTGACGTCCTCGGGCTCACCGGACTCGCCGTCCTCGCGGCGCGACAGCACGATGGCGCCGACCAGCGCCGCCAGCAGCAGCATCGAGAGGACCTCGAAGGGCAGGACCCAGTCGCGGAACAGCGCCAGACCGAGTTCGCCGATGCGGGGTCCGGCGACCTCGTCGACCCGGACGTCGCCGAACGCGTCGATGATCAGCCACGACAGGACGACGAACAGGGCGCCCGAGACCCCGAGGGCGAGGCCGCGGTGCTGGCTGTCGAGCGCCTCGCGACCGATGGGCGCGCGCGTCAGCATCAGCCCGAACAGGAACAGGACGGCGACGGCGCCGACGTAGACCACCAGCTGCACCAGCGCGAGGAAGTCCGCGCCGAGCACGAGGAACACCCCGGCGATCCCGGCCAGCGCGACCGCGAGGAACAGCGCGGCGTGGACGAGGTTGTGCGAGGTCACGGTCATCACCGCGGCGGCCGCGGTGATCAGCGCGACGACGAGGAGCACGACGTCCAGCCCGGTCATGCCCCGCCCCCCTCGAGCATCCGCTGCTTCTGCTGGCGGACCCAGGCGGCCTTCGCCTTGGCGCGGGCGATGCGCTCGCCCTTGCCCTCGGCGATGAGGCGGTCGTAGGTCTCCTGGTCGATCTCGCCCGAGCTCTCGACGTGCACGTCGGCGAGGCGGGCCGGTCCGTCGGCCGGGGCCGCGGCGGGCGCCGCCGCCGGGGCCTCCGTGGCGGCCTCGGCCGAGTCCTCGGCGGCCGGAGCCGGTGCCGCGGTGGGCGCCTCGGCCGCGGGGGCGGCCGGTGCGGCGGCCGCGAGGCGCGCCTTCTCCTTGCGGACCCAGGCGGCCTTGGCCTTGGCGCGGGCGATGCGCTCGGACTTGCCCTCGGCGATCAGCTGGTCGTAGGTGGCCTGGTCGATCTCGCCGGCCTCGACCTCGACCTCGGCGGCCTTCGGCGCGGCGGCGGGGGCGGCGGCACCGGCCGCAGCGGCCCTCGGCGCCGCGGCGCGCTCCCCCGGTCCGGCCGCACCCGCGGGGACGGCGGGGCGGCTCGCGGCGCGCAGGGCCGCGTCGGCCTTCGCGACGGCGTCGGCGACCTCGGCCGGCGCGTCGGCGCCCTCGTCGAGCATCGGCGGCGGCGGGACCGTGTCGGCCCACTCGCGCAGGCGACCCATCTCGTGGAGCAGGTCGTCGATCCGGTACTCGGAGTACTCGAACTCGGGCGACCACCACAGGGCGTCGAAGGGGCAGACCTCGACGCAGATGCCGCAGTACATGCAGAGCGAGAAGTCGATGGCGAACCGGTCGAGGACGTTGCGGGTGCGCGTGCGCCCGCCCTCCTTCGCGGCCGGCACCGTCTCCTTGTGCGAGTCGATGTAGATGCACCAGTCGGGGCACTCGCGCGAGCAGAGCATGCAGACGGTGCAGTTCTCGTCCATCAGCGCGATGACGCCGCGCGTGCGCGGGGCCAGCGTCGGCCGCTCGTGGGGGTACATCTGGGTGGCCGGGCCGCGCACGAGGTTCTTCATGGTGACGGCGAGGCCCTTCAGCAGGCCCGTCCCGGGGATCGTGGTCCCGCTCACTGGACGACCACCTTGCCGACGGCGACGACCGCGAGGTTCAGCAGCGACAGCGGCACCAGCACCGTCCACGAGATGCGCTGCAGCTGGTCCTCGCGGAGCCGCGGGTACGCGACGCGGATCCAGACCATCATGAACACCAGCAGCATGATCTTGCCGAGCGTGACCCCGGCGCCGAGGAACGTGCCCAGCAGCCCGTCCGGCAGGTCGACGCCGGGCAGCGGCTGCCAGCCGCCGAGGAACAGCACGGTCATGAGCGCGCTCATCACGATCATGCCGGCGTACTCGGTCAGCAGGAACATCGCGAACTTGATGCCGGTGTACTCGGTCATGTACCCGAAGACCAGCTCGGAGTCGCCGATCGGCATGTCGAACGGCGGGCGGGACAGCTCGGCCAGGGCCGCGACGAAGAAGATGCCGAACCCGAGCGCCTGCGGGAACACGTACCAGAGGTTGATGCCGAGGCCCGGCACCTCGAAGGCCTGCTGGGCCTCGACGATGCCGACCAGCGACAGCGTCCCGGCCTGCAGCGCGACCGTGGCCGCGACGAGGATCAGCGGCAGCTCGTACGCGATCAGCTGCGCCGCGGCGCGGAGGCCGCCGATCAGCGAGAACTTGTTGGCGCTCGACCACCCGGCCATCATCACGCCGAGGACCGAGACCGACGAGATGGCCAGCGCGTAGAACAGGCCGAGCTCGAGGTCGAGGGCGAACAGGCCGGGCCCCAGCGGGATGACCGCGAAGGTCAGCAGCGTCGGGACGAGGGCCAGCCCGGGCGCCAGCGCGAAGACCCTGCGGTCCGCGGCGCGCGGGATGATGTCCTCCTTCTGGATGAACTTGATCCCGTCCGCGACGAGCTGCAGCGACCCGGCCGGGCCGGCCTCGACGGGGCCGCGGCGGGCCTGCAGCCGCGCCATCCCCTTGTGCTCGAGGTAGCCGCCGACCAGCGGGACCACCAGGAACATCACGGTGATGAACGCGATCTTCAGCAGCGTCGGCACGAGCACCCCGTCGAACGAGTCGAGCAGCGACTCGGACGGGGTGTAGGCGCCGGCCAGGATGAGGCTCATCGGTCGATGTCCCCGACGACGAAGAAC
>JBEARL010000100.1:0-3932 GCA_041163265.1 Actinomycetota bacterium | reverse complement strand
CCGTCGCCAGCCGCACGACCGCCGTGTCGAGGCGGGCGACCTCGACGCCGTCGGCGACGACGCGCAGCCGCAGCGGGTGCACGCCGCCGGGCTCACCGGCGGGGGCCAGTCCCGTGAGCGGCACGGCGCCCTCGGCGAGGCCCTGCTCGCCCGGTGCCAGGGCGCGCGGGATCAGCGCGACGCTGCGCCGGCGCAGCAGCGGCGTCACGTTCGCACCGTCCAGCGCCGCGCGCAGGGCGCTGCGGCTGGTCACGGGCGCGCGCAGCTCGGCGGTGACGTCGACGCGTGACCAGGTCGACTCGCCGACGTTGGTCACCCCCGCGCGCCAGGCCACCTCGTCGAGGCCGGGCAGCGCGCCGACGACCGGCGCCAGCGCCAGCAGCTCGAGGCGGGCCGGGTCCGGGACGGCGTCCGCGTCCTGCGCGGCGGCGGGGCGGACCGCCCCGGGCGGCACCGCGGCGGCGAGCAGCGCCGCGCCGACGAGCGCGGCGGCGACGGCGCGCCCGCGGCCGCGCCTCAGGGCGTCGCCGCCGGCTCGGCCAGCGCGGCCACGACGAGGTCCCGCTCGCTGCGGTGGGCCATGCGCGCCGGCGCGTCGCCGGCCGCGACCCACGCGACCTCGCCGACCTCGCCGTCGGTCGGACCGGGCGCGGCGCCGTCCCACCGCATGAGGAACCAGTGGACGGTCTTGTGGTAGCGGACCCCGTCGGGCCGCCAGAGGAAGGAGTAGGAGATCTGTCGCAGCGGTGCCAGCACCGCCGCGGTGTGGCCGGTCTCCTCACGGACCTCGCGGACCGCGGCGTCCTCGTGGGACTCGCCGGGCTCGACGCCGCCCTTCGGCAGCGTCCACCGCGCGCGGCCGTCCTGCCCGACCATCGTGATCAGCAGCACGCGGGCGGCGTCGCCGTCGAGGACGACCCCGCCGGCCGAGACGAGGCGCCGCTGCGGGACCGACATGCGCCGGAGGGTAGTGACGGCGGTCCGCGCGCCGTCGGGTCGCGCCCGGGTGCCGTTCCGGTGCCGCTCGGGTGTCGGCGCGGTCGCGGTGGCTAGCGTCGCGCGGACCGACCCGAGGCGAGCCCTCCGTGGCCGACGTGCCCTCCGAGCCCTCCGCGCGCGACGCCCCCTCCGCGCCCGACGCGCACCAGGCCGCCCAGCTCGGGCGGCTCGTCGACGTGCACCCCGAGGTCCGCGAGCTCGGCGAGCGCTTCGCCGCGGCCGGCCACGAGCTGTTCCTCGTCGGCGGCAGCGTCCGCGACACGCTGCGCGCCGGGCCCGACGCCGCGGGGGCGACGGACCGCATCGACCTCGACCTCGCGACGTCCGCCCGGCCCGAGGACACCGAGCGGCTGCTCCGCGGCTGGGCCGACGCCGTCTGGCTGACCGGCGCCGAGTTCGGCACCGTGTCCTGCCAGCGTCAGCGCGGCGACGCGCCGCCGCGCGTCATCGAGATCACGACGTTCCGCGCCGACACCTACGTCGCCGGCTCGCGCCATCCGACCGTGTCGTTCGGCGACGCCATCGAGGACGATCTCGCGCGGCGCGACTTCACCGTGAACGCGATGGCCGTGCAGGTGCCCGAGTTCCGGTTCGTCGACCCGTTCGGGGGCCTGCGCGCGCTGAACCGGCCGCGGCCGCTGCTGCGCACGCCGATCGACCCGCACGTGTCGTTCGGCGACGACCCGCTGCGCATGGTCCGCATGGCCCGGTTCGTGTCGGTGCTGGACGCCGAGGTGGAGGACGCCACGTTCGTCGCGGCGGCCGAGATGGCCGACCAGCTCGCGACCGTGTCGAAGGAGCGGATCCGCGACGAGCTCGTGAAGCTGATGCTCGGACCGGTCCCCAACCGCGGCGTCGACGTCCTGGTCCGGACCGGGCTGCACCGGCACGTGCTGCCCGAGCTCGAGGAGCTGCACACCTGCGTCGACCCGCTGCACCGCCACAAGGACGTCTACCACCACACGCTGGCGGTGCTCGGGAACGCGATCGCGCTCGAGACGCGCGGGCCCGACCTCGAGCTGCGGCTCGCGGCGCTGCTGCACGACGTCGGCAAGCCGCCGACCCGGGAGATCCACCGCGACCGCACCGTCACCTTCCACCACCACGACGTCGTCGGCGCCCGCATGGTGCGGGCTCGGCTGCGCGAGCTGCGGTTCGACAAGGAGACGGTGCGGCGCGTCAGCGACCTGGTCCGGCTGCACCTGCGGTTCCACACCTACGCCGCCGGCTGGACCGACGCGGCGGTGCGGCGGTACGTCCGCGACGCCGGCGACGTGCTCGAGCCGCTGAACCTGCTGACCCGGGCCGACGTCACCACCGGCGATCCGCGCAAGGCCCGCGCCATCCAGCGCCGCGTCACCGAGCTCGAGGAGCGCATCGACCACCTGCGCGAGCAGGAGGAGCTGGACGCGCTGCGGCCGGCGCTGGACGGCGAGCGCATCATGGCCCACCTCGGCATCCCGCCCGGCCCCTTGGTCGGCGAGGCCTGGCGGCACCTGCTCGAGCTGCGCGTCGACCGCGGTCCGATGGAGGACGACGAGGCGCTGGCCGAGCTCGACGCGTGGTGGGCGGCGCGTCAGGCGTCGGACGCGTCCGCGGCGTCCGGGCCCTCCGACGCGTCGGACGCGTCGGAGGGCTGACGCCGGCTGGGGCGCGGGTCGGGGCGCCGAACCGGCCCCCGCGCCGGCCACCGTCCGAGCACGAGCCGCCGCACCTGCGCGGGAGGGACCCGACCGAAGACGCGGCTGTCGATGGACCAGCCCGGATCGTCCCCGCGGACCTCGACGCCGTCGGCGTGGACGGCCGCGACGCGCTTCACGATGCGGTGCTCGGGTCGCGCCGGGTCGGCGAGCACCACGATGCGGCCGGGCGTCAGCAGCCGCTCGCGCCACCGCGCCGGCAGCGGCGGCGACGGCGGCAGGGGCAGGGTGACGACGACGTCACCGGCCTCGAGCGTCGGCCGCATCGACGGGCCACGCACGACCAGCAGGCTCCGCCGCACCACCGCGGTCGCGACGGCGCCGAGCAGCACGGCGACCGCGACCCGTCCGCCCGCTCGCCGCACCCCGAACCCCTCCGACCGCGCCGGTCGGCGTCAGTATCCTCGCCGGCCGCGGCACCGTCGACCGCCACCCATCGACCACCACCACCGTCCGCCACCGAGGAGCCCACGATGCGCGCGACCGCCCTGCTCTCCGCCCTGAACCCGCTGCGTCGGCTGGACACCGTCGACGCCCACTGCGACCTGATGTGCGGCGTCTACAACCCGGCCCAGGCCCGCATCGAGGCCGAGTCGGTCCACCAGATCGCCGTCAAGTACCACGCGTCGGACGACGAGACCTTCCGCCAGCGCTGCGTGCTCATCAAGGAGGAGCGGGCCGAGCTGGTCAAGCACCACCTCTCCGTCCTCTGGACCGACTACTTCAAGCCCGAGCACCTCGAGGCGCACCCGGACCTCCACACCACCTTCTGGAAGGCCATCAAGGCCGCCGGCGAGGCGAAGAAGACGATGGACCCGGCCGCCGGCGAGGAGCTGCTGCGCCAGATCGACGCGATCGCCGACATCTTCTGGGCGACCAAGGGCGGCAAGCCCGAGTGGATGACGGCCTGACGATGCGACGCGCGGGGGGCGGTGGGCGACGTGGCTGAGGAGGCCCGGGTCGACTACCGCCTCCAGCGCCGCATCGCGCTGTCGAAGCTGTCGGTCGGGAACCGCGCGCTCGAGGACCCGTGCGACGCGCACCCGCTGCTGATCCGCGCCGCGAAGCACCTCGGCGAGCCGCGCGGCGAGAACTGCCCGGTCTGCCACGACGTCGAGCTGGTCACGCTGCAGTACGTGTTCCTCAAGGACGGGCCGAGGTCGCAGGGCGGCCGCGTCGTCGAGGCGGCGCGTCTCGGGAAGTTCGCCGCGAGGTACGGGGACCTGACCGTGT
>JBEARL010000099.1:0-5652 GCA_041163265.1 Actinomycetota bacterium | reverse complement strand
GACCGAGCCCGGATCGATGAAGAGGATGTTGGTGTCCGGCGGCGTGGTGGTGACGCCGAGCGCCGCGAGCCCCTCGGCCAGCCGCCGCAGGTTTGCGTGGTCGTCGGCCAGTCGCTCGACGTGGTGGTCGAGGGCGTGGAGGCAGCCGGCGGCCATCATCCCGGCCTGGCGCATCGCGCCGCCGACGCGGTGCTTGATCGTCCAGGCCCGCTCGATGAACTCGCGCGACCCGGCCAGCACCGCACCGAGCGGCGCGCCGAGGCCCTTGGTGAAGTCGATCCAGACCGAGTCGACCCGGCCGCCCCACCGCGACGCGTCGGTCCCGGTCGCGACCGCCGCGTTCATCAGCCGCGCCCCGTCGACGTGGACGGGGACGCCCCGCTCGTGCGCGGCGCCGACGACGCCGTCGAACACGTCACCGGGCCAGACGGCGCCGCCGCCGAAGTTGTGGGTCTGCTCGAGGGCGACCAGCCCGAGCTGCGGCCAGTAGTTGGACCGCGGCGCGTGCGCGGCGGCGACCGCGTCGGGGCCGTAGACGCCCCGCTCGCCGTCGACGACCTCGAGCTGCACGCCGGCGCTGACCGCCGCGCCGCCGCCCTCGGCCCGGGCGATGTGGGCCCAGCGGTCGACGAGGACGAGGTGTCCCGGCCGCGTGTGCGTCGAGACCGCGACGAGGTTGCACATCACGCCGGAGGGCAGCATCACCGCCGCCTCCTGCCCGAGCAGCGCCGCGACGCGTTCGCACAGCGCCGTGACGTTCGGGTCCAGCCGCTGCTGCTCGTCACCGACCTCGGCCGCGGCGATCGCCGCCCGCATCGCCGGCGTCGGCCGGGTCTGCGTGTCGGACGAGAGGTCGACGACGTCGGCGGTCGCCGCGCCGGGGGCGCCCTCGGCCATCGTCTGCTCCTCGTTCGGGGACCGGGACGCTAGGCGGTGCGCGGACCCCGCCTCACTCGGCCCGAGGATCCAACACCCGCACCCCGTCGAATGCGGCCGGCTCGTCAGGGAAGTCGTCGAGCGGCAGCTCGACGTCGGCGACACCCACGGGGAGCGCGAGGAACCGGAGCGGATCGGCGGTGCCGCGGCCGGTCGCGTGAGCCGGCCCTCCCTCGGCGGCACGTTCCCTGCCGGTGAGGTCGCGGTCGCACTCACCGTTCGAGTCCGCGCTCGGCATGGATGGACCTCCGGCGCCGGACTCCGCTTCCGACCGCCCGGCCCAAGGTAGGAACATCACTCGTCTGGGTCCACATCTCAGCGAGGACGCCAGGGCTGCGACTTCCTCATCCGTCCTCGGTCGACCCCGCCCACGGATCGAGCACCCGCACCCCGTCGAACCGCGCGAAGTCGGCGACGTCCCGCGTCACGACCGTCAGGCCGTGGACCAGTGCCGTCGCCGCGATCAGCGCGTCGTGCGACGGCGACGGGTCGGGCACGTGCAGCACCGCGGGGGAGCACGCGGCCCGCGAACGCCCGCAGGACGTCCTCGTCGAACCAGCGCCGCAGCGCGGCGCCCTGGCGACGATCGCGCCGCTCGGTGCGCAGCACGCCGACCTCCAGCTCGGCCAGGGTGACGGCCGAGACGAACTGCACGGCCACCGGGGCGGCGCGGGCCCAGGCCACGACGCGAGGGTCAGCCCGCCCGGTCGCGTGGCGACGCAGCTCGGAGACGACGTTCGTGTCGACGAGGAACATCACTCGAGCAGCGCGTCGAGGTCGATCGGGACGGGGACGTCGTCGAAGCGCTCGAGCGGGAGGTCGACGTCCGCCGCCGCGGGATCGCTGCCGAGGAGGTCGAGCAGCGTCGGCGGCCGGGTTGCGGATCCGTCGGCCGGGTCACCCGCGGCAGCGGCACCCGCGGCGACCAGCCGCTCGTACTCGGCGATGCTGAGCAGCACGTGCGACGGCCGGCCCCGGTCGGTGACGTAGACGGGCCCGTCCTCGGCGGCCCGCTTCGCGCCGGCGGTGTCCCGGTTGAACTCGCGGGCGGAGTAGGTGCGGAACACGGCGGACCTCCGAGGGACCGCCCGAGGGTAGCAACGTTGCTACCTCACGGTCACGCCCCCGGTTCGACCCCCAGCTCGCCCATCAGCCCGCGCACGCGGCCCTCGATCTCGTCGCGGATCGGCCGGACCGCGTCGACGCCCTGACCGGCCGGGTCGTCGAGCGGCCAGTCGACGTACCGCTTCCCCGGGATGTAGGGGCAGGTGTCGCCGCAGCCCATCGTGACGACGACGTCGGCCTCGTCGAGGTCGGCGTCGCTCCAGCGCTGGGGCCGCTGGCCGGCGATGTCGACCCCGACCTCGGCCATCACCGCGACGGCGGCCGGGTTCACCGCGTCGCCCGGCTCGCTGCCGCCCGAGAGGACCCGGACGCGGTCGCCGGCGAGGTGGCGCAGCCACCCGGCGGCCATCTGCGACCGGCCGGCGTTGTGCACGCAGAGGAACAGGACGGTCGGGACTGCGTCGCTCATCGCGCGCTCCGCGGGTTCGCTCGCCGCCGTGAGGGTAGGGCGAGCGTCCCCGCCGAGCGGGGCGTGCCGCTCAGGCCGAGGCGTCCGAGGGGAACAGCCACCGCACCAGCGCCGCCGCGAGCCCCGCCGCCGCGAGCTGCGCGGCGACGTACCCGGCGAGGCTGCCCGGGGCGATGCCGGCCGCGCCGTCGGTCAGCGACCGGGCGACGGTGACGGCCGGGTTCGCGAACGCCGAGGGCAGCACCAGCCCGGCGACCGAGATCCAGGCGCCGACGCCGACCCCGATGACCTTGCCCATCCCGCTGCGGGCCAGGCCGAAGATCACCATCACGAGCACGAGGGTCGCGACGAGCTCGCCGCCGAGGAGCGCCCCGCCGGTCCGGGCCGTGTCCGAGACCTGCAGCACGGTCCGGCCGAACAGCGCGTCGGCCGCGACGACGCCGACGATCCCGCCGGCGACCTGGGCGGCCATGTACGCGAGCGCGTCGGCCCAGCGCTGGGCGCCGAGCAGCGCCGCGCCGAGGCTGACCGCCGGGTTGAAGTGGGCGCCCGACACGGGGCCGAGCACCGTGATCAGCACGCCGAGCGTCAGACCGGCCGCGAGGCCCGGCTGCAGCGCCGGTGCGCCCGCGGCGGCCGCCAGCCCGCCGCCGACGACCGCGAGCAGCAGCAGCGCGGTCCCGGTGAACTCCGCTCCGAGGGCCCGCGTGCGTGCGGACCCGGTCATCGCCTCGGCCATGCTCGTCCTCCCCGGACGGTCGGTGGCGGGACGCTAGGCGGCGGGGGCGCCGGGGCCGCGGAGGCGGTGCCCGGGACCCGCGCACCGCCGCTGCGCCGGAGTTCCGCTCGCGGGGAGGTCACCCGCCGTGGCGGGTGGGGACACCTCCACGCCGCCGCGTCCTGCGCAGCGCATAGAATGATGTTCTATGCTGGAGAGATGAGCCGGTCGGGTTCCGCTCACCCCGCCGGACGCCCCGGGGGGAGCCGTGCCGACGACGATCATCGAACCGTTCCGCATCCACGCCGTCGAACCGATCCGGATGACCACGGCGGACGAGCGACGGGCGGCGCTGGTCGCGGCCGGATGGAACCTGTTCGCCCTCCGCGGCGAGGACGTGCTGATCGACCTGCTGACCGACTCGGGGACCGGGGCGATGTCCAGCGAGCAGTGGGCGGGGATCCAGCGCGGCGACGAGTCCTACGCCGGCTCGCCATCCTGGTTCCGGTTCGAGGCGGCGGTGCGGACGCTCTTCCCGTACCGCCACGTCATCCCGACCCACCAGGGACGGGCGGCCGAGCGCATCCTCCTCGGCGCGATCGCGGGCCCCGGCTCGGTCGTGCCCAACAACACCCACTTCGACACGACGCGGGCGAACACCGAGGCCACCGGGGCCGAGGCCGTCGACCTCGTCGTCCCCGAGGGCCTCGACCCCGCCCTCGACCACCCGTTCAAGGGCAACATGGACGTCGCGCGCCTCGACGCCCTGCTGACCGCCCGGGGGACCGACGTGCCGTGCGTGATCGTCACGGTGACGAACAACTCCGGTGGTGGGCAACCGGTGTCGCTGGCGAACCTGCGGGACGTCCGCGCGGTCTGCGACCATCACGGGGTGCCGCTCTTCCTCGACGCCTGTCGCTTCGCCGAGAACGCCTGGTTCATCCGCGAGCGCGAACCGGGTCAGCAGGACCGCGACGTGGCCGACATCGTCCGCGACATGGCGGCCTGCGCGCACGGCATGACCATGAGCGCGAAGAAGGACGGGCTCGCGAACATCGGCGGCTGGCTGGCCCTCGATGACGACGAACTGGCCGAGCGGTGCAGGACCCAGCTGATCCTCACGGAGGGCTTCCCGACCTACGGCGGCCTCGCGGGCCGCGACCTCGACGCCATCGCGCAGGGTCTGCGCGAGGTCGTCGACCACGACTACCTGCGCTACCGGGTCCGCTCGACCGCGTACGTCGCCGACGGGATCGCCCGCGCCGGCGTCCCGGTGCTGCAGCCGGCCGGCGGCCATGCCGTGTACCTCGACGCCCGCGCCCTCCTCCCCCACATCCCGCCGCTCGAGTACCCCGGTCAGGCGCTGGCCACCGCCCTGTACGAGGCCGGAGGGATCCGCAGCTGCGAGATCGGGACGGTCATGTTCGGACGACGACCCGACGGCTCCGAGCACCCGGCGCCGCTCGAACTGGTGCGGCTGGCGATCCCCCGCCGGACGTACACGCAGTCCCACATGGACTACGTCGTCGAGGTCGTCGCCGAGGTAGCGGCGGACGCCGAGCGGCTCCGCGGGTTCCGCATCACGTCCGAGCCCCCGGCGCTCCGCCACTTCACGGCCCGGTTCGAGCCCCTCGACGCACCGTCCCGGGACTGAAGGCTCGCCCCGCCCCTCACCCCTCAGCGAGCAGCCTCTATTCCCCCACCTCGCCGTCGACCGCCTCTCGGAGCAGGTCGGCGTGCCCGTTGTGCCGGGCGTACTCCTCGACCATGTGCAGGAGGATCCACCGCAGCGACGGCCGCTCCGGCCAACCGGTCGGTCCGGCCGCGAGCTGCTCGAGCCCGCCCCGCGCGAGCGCCTCGTCGAGGGCGGTCCGCGACGCGGCGCAGGCCTCGACCCAGAGGCGCCGCAGCCCGTCCGGGGCGTCCCCGGCGGCCGACGTCCACTCCCAGTCCGGGTCGGCCGCGAAGTCGGCGTCACGCCAGATCGACGCCCGCTCGCGCCCGAGCAGGACGTGGGAGAACCAGTGGTCCTCGACGAACGCGAGGTGCTTGAGCAGCCCGCCGAGCGTCAGCGACGACGCGGCCGTCCGCGCGGCCAGCCCGTCGGCGTCGAGCCCTGCGGTCTTCCACGCGAGCGTCGCCCGCTGGTACTCGAGGAAGCCGGTCAGGACCGCGACCTCGTCGCCCTCGAGCGGAGGTTCGGGTCGGCCCTGCGCGTCGATCGTCGGCATGCCGGGACCTACTTCCGGACCCGCGCGCGCTGCTGGATCTGCGAGACACGCGAGGGCGTCATGTCGAGCAGGTGCGCGACATCCCGCACGGTCAGCCCCGCGTCGCGCAGTTCGGCGACGGCGAGCGGGGTCGCGCGCTGCGTCCGCGCCTCGAGCTCGCGCAGGTCCCGGCGGAGGGTGACCGTCTCGCGCGCCGCTGCGGAGACCGGCAGCAGCTCGACGTCCGGGACGAT
>JBEARL010000098.1:0-4249 GCA_041163265.1 Actinomycetota bacterium | reverse complement strand
CCGGCGGCGCGGGCTCGAGACGCCGCGACCCAGCGGTCGCGCAGGTCGCGAGCGCGGCCGTCCGCCACCACCTCGCGGCCGAGCGCGAGTCCGGCGGCGAGGTCGTCGACCGCCCCGCCGACGACCAGCGCCGCGGCCGCGTTCAGCAGCACGAGGTCCGCGAGGGGCCCCTCCCGGCCGGCGAGGATGGCGTCGGCCAGCGCGCGGTTCGCCGCGACGTCGCCTCCGCGGAGGTCCTCGGGGCGCGCCGGCGCCAGTCCGAGCCCGGTCGGGTCGATCCGCCGCTCGGTGACGGTGCCGTCGCGGACCTCGTGGACGACGCTCGTCGTGGTGGTCGTCAGCTCGTCGAGCCCGTCGTCGCCCCGGACGACCAGCGCGTGCGTGCGTCCGAGCCGCGCCAGCGCCTCGGCGACGATCCCCGCCAGCCGCGCGTCGGCGACGCCGACGACCTGGCGGCGGACGCCGGCGGGGTTCGACAGGGGGCCGAGGACGTTGAACACCGTCCGGACGCCGAGGGCCGCCCGCACCGGCGCGACGTGGCGCATCGCGGGGTGGTAGGTGCGAGCGAACAGGAACGTCGCGCCGACCTCGTCCAGCACCGCGGCGGCGGCGTCGGGTCCGAGCTCGATGGCGACGCCCCAGGCCTCGAGCAGGTCCGCGCTGCCCGTCTGCGACGACACCGCCCGGTTGCCGTGCTTCACGACGGGGACGCCGGCCGCGGCGACGACGACCGCCGCGACGGTCGAGACGTTGACGGTCCCGGCCCCGTCGCCGCCGGTCCCGCAGGTGTCGACGGCCCGGTCGCGGAGGGTCCCGGCCAGCGGCACCGGCGTCGCGGCGGCGGTCATCGCCCGGACGAAGCCCGCGATCTCCGACGGCGCCTCGCCCTTGGCGCGCAGCGCGACGAGCAGGCCGGCGACCGCGGTGGGGTCGAGCTCGCCCGCCATGAGGGCGGCCATCAGCGCCGCGGCGCGCTCCTCGTCGAGGTCGCGGCCGTCGAGCAGCGCCTCGAGGTCGGCCGCGACGCCGGACGTCACCGGCCCGTGCGGCGCAGGGCCGTGCCCACCTGGGCGGCGGCCGAGCCGGCGTCGCCGTAGGGCGGGACGGGTCGACCGGGCAGGGCGCGCAGTTCGTCCGCGAGGTCGAACGGGTCGACCGGCTTCAGGTGCAGCGCGCTCGCGCCGGCCCAGCCGGCGAGCCAGCGGTCGGCCGCGCGCGAGCCCATCACCACCGAGGGAACCGGGTCGCGACCGGCGACCTCGTCGGCGCCCCGGAGCTCGTAGAGGAAGGCGTACCCGCCGCGCGGGTCGAGGTCGCCGTCGACGACGAGCGCCCCGAACGGTCGGCCCTCGGCCCGGGCCCGCTCGACCTCGTCACGGGCGGAGCCCGGCGCGTCGCGCTCGACGACCTCGAACTCGCCCGTCGGCAGGGCCGACGAGGCGCGGCGCCGCTCGGCGGGATCGGCGGACAGGACCAGGACCCGCATCGCACCTCCTCGGACGGCGCGACGCTACCGCCGCGCGGGGCCGGGGACGGCGCCGCCGCCCAGCCGCGGGTCGGGGGCCGCGTCGCGCTCGGGCCGACGCGCCGCGACCAGGAGCGCGCCCGCGACGAGGGTCGCGCCGGCGATCCCCACCGCCGGGAGGCGCTCGCCGAGCAGCGCCACCCCGAGGGTCGTGGCGGTCAGCGGCTCGGCCAGCGCCATGGTCGCGCCCGTGACGGCCGGCACGGAGCGCAGCCCCGCCGTGAACAGGAGGTACGCCGCGGCCGTCGCCCCGACCCCGAGCCAGGCGACGACGGCCAGGCCGCGCGGCGCCACGAGGACGTCCGGCGCCGCGGCCTCCCCGAGCGCGACGACGAGGACGGGGACGAGCAGCAGGCCCGCCGCGAGGAACGTCACCGCCACCGCGGCCAGACCCGGGACGCCGCGGACCAGCAGCCGCTTCGCCGCGACGGTGTAGGCGGCGAAGGCCAGCGCGGCACCGAGCGCCGCGACGACGCCCCGCGCCGACGGGGCCGCGCCGCCCGCGCCGGGCGCGACCAGCAGGACCAGGCCGGTCGCGGCCGCCACCGCGGTCACGAGCCATCGGAGGCTCGGACGGTGGTCGCCGAGCAGCAGCCCGATCGCACCGGCCAGGAACGGCGCGGCGCCGACGGTGATGATGGTGCCGACCGCGACGCCGGCCTCGCGGACGCCGGTGAAGAACGCCGGCTGGTAGGCGGCGGTCGCGAGCGTCGCGGCGAGCAGCGGGCCGGGCGCCGCGCGCAGCCGGGGCCACGCGGCCCGCAGCCCCGGCGCCGCGACGATCGCGAGCACGACCCCGCCGACCAGGACGCGCAGCGCCCCGACGCCGGCGGAGGGGACGGCCCCGTCGAGCAGGGCCTGCGAGGTGCCGGTCGTGCCCCAGAGCGCGGCGCCGGCCGCGAGGAGGAGGGGACCGGACCCGCGGACGCCGCGGTCGGCGACGCGGGACGGGCGGCTCAGAAGGTCGCGCTCTCCCCGCAGGCGCAGGACCCCGACGAGTTGGGGTTGTCGATCGAGAACCCGGAGGCCTCGAGCGACTCCTTCCAGTCGATCGTCGCGCCCGCGAGGTACGCGGACGACATCCGGTCGACCCGGAGGGTCACGCCGTGCTGGGCCTCGACGACGTCGCCCTCGAGGTCGCGGTCATCGAAGAAGAGGGCGTACCGGAAGCCCGCGCAGCCACCCGCCTGGACGGCGACGCGCAGGGCGATGCCGGCGGTGTCGGACTGGTCGGCGAGGAACTGCCGGACCTTGTCGGCCGCGGCCGAGGTCAGGGTGATGCCCGCGGTCGTCTCGACGGTCGTGTCCGCGCTCATCAGGTCCGCTCCGAGGTTCGGCGTCGTGGGCGGGTCAGTGTATCGATGTCAGCCTCCGGGCGAGCGTGGCGGCCGCCGCGCGGACGGCCGCCGCGGCGTCGCCGTCGGCGCCGACCGCGCCGACCTCGCGCCGCGTCGCCGGGACGACCTCGTCCGCGCCGGGACCGACGGCGCCGACCACGGCCGCGAGGGGCCGCGCGTGGGTCCGTGCGATGGCCGCGACCCGGCCCACGACCTTCCCCTCGCCGCTCGCCGCGTCGAGCCGGCCCTCCCCCGTCACGACGAGATCCGAGTCGGCGACGGCCGCGTCGAGTCCGACCCGCTCCGCGACCCAGGCCGCCCCCGGGACCATGCGGCCTCCGAGCGCCGCGGCGAGCCCGAAGCCGAGCCCTCCGGCCGCCCCCGAACCCGGTACGTCCGGGTCCGTCGTGGCGGGGAGGTCCCGACGGAGGACCCGCGCCCAGGCGTCGAACCCTGCCCCCACCACCGCCACCCCGGCCGCGTCGAGTCCCTTCTGCGGTCCGAACCGCGGGGCCGCCGCGGCCAGCGGCAGGTCGACGTCGTGGAGCAGGACCAGTTCGACCCCGTCCGGCCAGGCGGCGCGACCCCGTTCTACGCCGGTGCAGCTCGCGAGGTCGCCCGCGCCGATGCGCAGCCCGCCGTCGGCCGTGCGCAGCCGGAACCCGAGCCCGTTCAGCGCCCCCGAGCCGCCGTCGAGCGTCGCCGTGCCTCCGAGTCCGACGACGACGCGGTCGGCCCCGCCCGCGACGGCGTCGGCCAGCGCCTGCCCGACGCCGTAGGTGGTGGCCTCCAGCGGACGCCGCAGCTCGGGCGGCACCAGCGCGAGCCCGCAGACGTCGGCGCTCTCGATGACGACGGTGCCGTCGCCGAGTCGCAGCAGGGTCGCGGTCCGCGGACGCGCGTCGGGGCCGGCGACCTCGATCGACCGCCTCCCGGCGGCGGGATCCGCGCCGGCCAGCACGTCGAGCAGCCCCTCGCCCCCGTCCGACATCGGCACGACCGTGACGCGGTCGGTCGGTCGCGCCGAGCGCCACCCGTCGGCGATCGCCGCGGCCGCCTCCGACGGCGACAGCGTGCCGCCGAACCCGTCGGGTGCGACGAGGACGCGCACGGGCGACCTCCCGGGGTCCGACCCGGGGGCCGCGCCCGGGCGGGCACGGCCACGTCAGCGGCCGGGGACGGGGCCGGACGCTAGCGTCGGGAGTGGCGGCGGCCTCCCGAGCCGTCGCCGTGGCACCGCCGCCCGGTCCCGTGCCGCCCCGACAGCGTCCCGCCGCCCCCGCGGCGTCCGGAGGTCCCATCGTGGCCGAGGTCCAGCTCCCCCAGCTCGGCGAGTCCGTCGCCGAGGGCATCATCACCGCCTGGCTCGTCGCCGTCGGCGACACCG
>JBEARL010000097.1:0-4507 GCA_041163265.1 Actinomycetota bacterium | reverse complement strand
TGCCGGCGACGGCGAGCGACCGCGCGGGCGGCGGCTCGGCGGACCTCGTCACGGCGACGGTGACGCTGGCCGGCGACGTCGGCGGCGAGCGGGCCCGCGTGGTGCTCGAGCTGGTCCGCGACCCGCTGGTCGGTGACCTCGGCGCGTGGCAGCGCGACGCACCCGGGGTGATCGACGGCCTGCGGGCCGCGGTCGAGGCCGCCGGCGCGGACCCCGCGGCGCTCGACACCGGACTCGCGGTCGCGGCCGGCGAGCTGACGCGGGCGCTCGGCTACGCGCTCGCCGTCGCGTCGGCGCCGGACGCGGCGCTCGCCGCGCACGCGGCGGAGGCGGCGGTGGCGCGGCTCGAGGTCGTCCGCGTCGCCATCGAGCTGGGCGTCGCGGCCGTCACGTCCGACGCATGACGCGCCGTCGGTCCGGGAGCGCGGCCGGGAGCGCCGCGACCGCGTCGCCGACGCCGGTCGGCGCGGTCCTCGAGCTGGCGCCCGACGGCTTCGCCCACGGCGGCGAGGCCGTGGCGCGGGCGGAGGGCAAGGCCGTGCTGGTCGCCGGCGCGCTGCCGGGCGAACGCGTCCGGGCCGAGGTGGTGGAGGACCACCCCCGCTACGCCCGGGCCCGCACGCTCGAGGTGCTCGTCGCCGCACCCGGCCGGGTCGAGCCGCCCTGCCCGCACGCCCGGGACTGCGGCGGCTGCGACCTGCAGCACGTCGACCCGGAGGTCGCCCGGGCGCTGAAGACCCGCGTCGTGCGCGAGCAGCTGGCGCGGCTCGGCGGCCTCGGCGACGCGGCGGCCGCGGTGGTCGCCGAGTGCCGGGCCGTCGGCCCCGACCTCGGCTACCGCAGCCACGTCCAGCTGCACGCGGCGCCGGACGGTCGGCTCGGGTTCCACCGCGAGGGCACTCACGAGGTGGTGCCCGTCGTGCGCTGCCCCGTCGCGACCGACGCGGTGAACGCGCTGCGCGGCGCGGTCGGCGACGTGACCGGCGCCCGCGGCGCGGCGCTGCGCGTCCTCGACGGCCACGGCGCGGCCGTGCTGGTGCCCGGCGACGGGCCGCTCGACCCGCCGCCGGCCGACGCGCCCGACGCGCCGGCGACGATCGCGCTGCGCGGCGCCGAGGACCGCCGCGGCGCCCCGCGTCCGAGCACCGTCCTGCGCGGACCGGACGCGTCCACCGTCACCGTCGCCGGCATCCCGTACGAGGTGCCGGTCGACGCGTTCTTCCAGGCGAACCACGGCGGGGCCGAGGCGCTGGTCGCGACCGTGCTGGCCGCCGTCGGCGACGTCGCGCACCGCGACGTCTGGGACCTCTACGCCGGCGTCGGCCTGCTGGCGCTGCCGCTGGCCCGCGCCGGCGCGCACGTGCTGGCCGTCGAGCAGGTCGCGGCCGCGGCGGGCGCGGCCGGGCGCAGCGCCGAGCGGCTCGGCGTCGAGATGGCGGTGCTGGCCGAGCGGGTCGAGCCGGTCCTCGAGCGGGCGGTCGCCGGCGATGCGACGCTGCCGCCGCCCGAGGTCGTCGTCGCCGACCCGCCGCGGGCCGGGCTCGGGCGCCGCACCGTCGAGGCGCTGGGCCGCCTCGCGCCCGAGCGCATCGTGCTCGTCGCGTGCGACGTCGCGTCGCTGGCGCGCGACGTCCGCGACCTCACCGCCCGCGGCTACCGCCTCGGCCGGGCCGAGCCGCTCGACCTGTTCCCGATGACCCACCACGTCGAGGTCGTCGCGACGCTGCACCGCACCGCGGTCACCCCGCCGCCGGCCTGACCGGCGCCGCGGACACCGCCCGCGTCACCCAGCGGTCCCCGGCGAGGCGCGTGACGCTGAGCAGCCCGCGCAGCCCCATCATCAGCGTCAGCGCCCACCACAGCGCCACGAGCGCCGCGCCGCGCGCGGCCAGCAGCTGCGCGAGCCCCCCGCCGGCCGCCGCCGCGACCACCGTCGACGTGCGGAGGAACGCGTAGTCCTCGGCGCCCATCAGCACCCCGTCCAGCGTGAACACGACGCCGGTGACGAGGTGGCCCGCGGCCAGCAGCCACCACGCGGTCGCGACGGCGGCGAGGACGGCCGGGTCGTCGGTGAGCAGCCGGGGCACGACGCCGCTGAGGGCCAGCAGCAGGAGCGCCGTCACCGCGCCGGCGACGAGCCCCAGCGCGGCCGCGGTCCGGCCGAGCGCCCGCGCCTCGGCGACGTCCCCGCGACCGAGCGCCGCGCCGATCAGCACCTGCGCGCCGACGGCCAGCCCGTCCAGCGTGAACGCCGCGAGCAGCAGCACCTGGTGCAGCACCTGGTGGGCGGCGGCGGTGACCTCGCCGGTCCGGGCGGCTGCGGCGGCGATCGCGAGGAACCCGAGCAGCAGTCCGCCGGTCCGCAGGAACAGGTCACGGCCCACGGCCAGCAGCTCGCGGGCGGCCGCCGTCCCGGCGCCGGCGCCGCGGGGCAGCAGCCCCCGCCGCGCGAGCAGCGCCCCCAGGGCGACGACGCCCAGCACCTCCGCGACGACGGTCGCGGCGGCGACGCCGGCGAGGCCGAGCGGCCCGGCCAGCGCGACGGTCAGGGCGGCGTTGACGAGGTTCGCACCGACCGCGACGAGCAGCGGCGTCCGCGTGTCCGCGAGCCCGCGGAACGCGCCGTACCCGACGAAGGTCAGCAGCAGGAACGGGAGGCCGACGGCCCGGACGCGGAGGTAGGTGACCGCGGCCGGGCGCAGGGCCTCGACCGCGCCGAGCGCGGCGACGAGCGCCGGCGCGAGGAGCAGCAGCCCGACGGCGACGAGGGTGCCAGCGACCACGGCGACCCGCACGGCCGTCCCGATCCGTGCGACGGCGGCCGCGCGGTCGCCCGCACCGAGCGCCCGGGCGACGGTCGACGTGGTCCCGAGCAGCAGGAAGTTGAACACCCACGACACGGTGGTCAGCGCGGCGACGCCCAGGCCGAGCCCCCCGAGGGCCGCGGCACCGAGCCGCCCGGCGACCGCCGTGTCGACGAGCCCCATCAGCGGATCGGCGACGAGCGCGCCGACCGCCGGGACGGCGAGGACGACGAGCGCGCGGACCCGCCCGGTGCGGGTCGGCGCGGGATCGCTCACGACCGCGCGTCGGGCCGCGCGCCGCCGGACGCCCCGGGCTCCCCGCCGAGCCCCAGCTCGAGCGCGACCTGCGCGGCGCGGGCCTCCTCGGCCGGGACGGGGATCGGGTACTCCCCCGTGAAGCAGGCCGTGCAGAGCGCCGACCGCGGCTGCGGCACCGCGTCGACCAACCCGTCGAGCGAGAGGTAGTGGAGCGTGTCCGCGCCGACGAACGCGCGGATCTGCTCGACGTCGAGGTCCGCGCCGATCAGCTCGGCCCGCGTCGCCATGTCGATGCCGTAGTAGCAGGGGTCGGTGATCGGCGGCGAGGTGATGCGAAGGTGCACCTCGGCCGCGCCGGCGCTGCGCAGCATCGCCACCAGCTGCCGCGAGGTGTTGCCGCGCACGATCGAGTCGTCGACGACGACCAGCCGCCGCCCCTCGACGACCTCGCGGACGGGCGAGAGCTTCAGCCGGATGCCGAGCTGGCGCAGCGACTGCGTCGGCTGGATGAACGTCCGGCCGACGTACCGGTTCTTCACGAGGCCGTCGGCGAACGGGATGCCGGTGGCCTCGGCGAACCCGGCGGCCGCGTCGCGGCCGGCCTCGGGCACGGGGATGACGACGTCCGCCTCGACGGGGGCCTCGGCCGCGAGCCGGTGGCCCATCCGGCGCCGGGCGCTCAGCACGCTGGCGCCGTCCTGCCGGTGGTCGGGCCGCGCGAGGTAGACCCACTCGAACAGGCAGAACGTCGGCGTCGCCGCGGCGAAGCGATGGCTGCGCAGGCCGTCGGCGTCGATCGTGACCAGCTCGCCCGGCTCGACGTCGCGGACCAGCACCGCGCCGACGATCTCGAGGGCCGAGGTCTCGGAGGCGACGACCCAGCCGCCCGACGCGAGCCGTCCGATCTGCAGCGGCCGCAGGCCGTGGCGGTCGCGGAACGCGTGCAGCGACCGCTCGTCCGAGGCGACGACCGAGAACGCGCCGCGGAGGTCGGGCGCGACGCGCAGGATCGCGTCGGCGAGCGTGACGGCGTCGCGCTCCACGCGTCGAGGCGCGCCGCGAGCTCGGCGGTGTTCACGAGGTTGCCGTTGTGGCCGAGCGACAGCCGCGAGCCGCCGCTGGTCTCGCGGTAGACGGGCTGGGCGTTGTCCCACGACGACGCGCCGGTCGTCGAGTAGCGGCAGTGGCCGACCGCGAGGTGCCCGTCGAGCGCCGCGAGGTCGGCCGGCGCGAACACCTGCGAGACCAGCCCCATCTCGCGGTGCACGACCGTGCGACGCCCGTCCGAGACCGAGATGCCGGCCGACTCCTGGCCGCGGTGCTGCAGCGCGAACAGCCCGAAGTAGGTCAGCGTGGCGACGTCCTCGCCCGGCGCGAACACGCCGAACACGCCGCACTCGCACCGCGGCCCCTCGGCCAGCCGTGCGACGTCCGCCTCGCCGTCG
>JBEARL010000096.1:0-4459 GCA_041163265.1 Actinomycetota bacterium | reverse complement strand
TGGGCGCCGCTGACGCCGGCGGCGGCCGCGGCGGCGCCCTCGGCCGCGACCGCGTCGGCGTAGGCGTCACCGGCGAGGACCGCCTCGACCTCGGCGGCGTCCAGGCCCGCCCCGGCCGCGACCTCCGTCAGCTCCTCCGCGCGCCCGAGGTGACGGGCCTCGACGAAGTGGGCGCGCATCAGCGCGGCCTTGACCGGCCGACCGAGCCCGCGGTCGTGGGCCAGCCGCAGGACCCGGTGCGCGTCGAACGACGAGATCGCGCGCACCCGGGACAGGTCGACGTCCAGGCCCTCGCCGGCGGCGATCCCGGCGACGCGGTCCATCATCCGGCCGACGACGTCCGGGCCGACGCCCATCCGCTCGACGAGATGCTCGGTCATCGACCCGTCGCGGTCGCGGGGCGCGTCCGGCTCGAGCAGGAACGAGCGGTAGACCACGTCCACGGCCGGCGCACCCTCAGCCGCGGTGAACGCCGCGACGGCCCGCTCGAGCCGGGCGCGGCCGATGAGGCACCACGGGCAGACGACGTCGCTGAAGACCTCGACCGTGACGGTCGCCGCGCCGGACACCGGCCCGGCCGCGCCGCTCATCGTGTCGGGACGAACGACGTCTGCGCGGTCTCGCCCTCGGCCGCCTCGCCACCCTCGCCGCCGTCGCCCTCGCCGTCGTCCGGGGCCGGCGCGAGCGCGTCCGGCACGCCGCCGGCCGCCTCGAACGCCTGCTCCATCAGCCGGCGTGCGGCCAGCAGCTCGCGCTGGTAGCCGGCGAGGTCGCCGGCCCGCAGCCGCTCGTCGGCGCGGTCGAAGGCCTCGAGGGCCAGCGCCAGCAGCGCCGCCGGGTCGGTCTCGCCGTCGGTGTCGGGCGCGACGCCCTCGTCCTCGGCGAGCGAGTCCGGCACGTCGATGTCGAGCAGCTGCGCCAGCGCACCCGTCAGGGTCCGATCGAACGCGGTGCGCTCGCCCATCACGACGGCTACGCGGGCGAGCTCGGGGATGCGGGCCTGCGGGTTCTCGAGGAACAGCGGCTGGACGTACAGGATCGAGTCGGCGATCGGCAGGACCTGCATGTTCCCGCGGATGACGTTGGACCCGTCGCGCGAGCGCAGCGTGATGTACGCCGAGATCTCGTCGTCCTGCTCGATGCGGGCCTGCGCCTGCGTCGGACCCAGCACCTGCTGGTCGGACGGGAACCGCACGGCGAACAGCTCGTTCAGCTGCGCGCCGTCGGAGCGGCCGGCCAGCCACGCGACCATGTTCGGACGCTCGCGGGCGAGGTAGGGCTGGATGAGGACGAACTCCTCGGTCTCCTCGCCCGGCAGGCGCATCACCAGGTAGTACGGCTCGAGGAGCCGGCTCTGGGTCGTGAACGCCGAGCCGCTCCCCTGGTTCGCGATGAACGCCGGATCCTCGGGGATGTCCCACTCGTCCGCGCGGTTGTAGAACGACGACGCGTCGGGGATGTGGTAGGTCGTGTACAGCTCGGCCTGCAGCCGGAACAGGTCCTGCGGGTACCGGAAGTGCGCGATCAGGCGCTGGTCCGCGGCCGCGACCGGCTGCAGCAGGCCCGGGAACGCCTCGCCCCAGGCGGCGGCGATCGGGTCCTCGTCGTCGATGACGTAGAGGTCGACCGCGCCGTCGTAGGCGTCGACGACGGCCTTCACCGAGTTGCGCACGTAGTTGACGACGACGGACCGGGACCCCATCTCGAGGACGCGCCGCTCGGAGTACGGGTAGTTCACCGACGTCGTGTACGCGTCGACGATCCACTTCACGCGGCCGTCGAGCACCACCGGGTACGGCTCGGCGTCCAGCTCGAGGAACGGCGCGACCAGCCGGACCCGGTCGGTGACCTGGCGGTTGTGGATGATCCGCGTCTCGTCGGTGATGAGGTTCGAGAGGACGAGGTTGTAGTCGGCGAAGCGCAGCGCGTAGGCGACGCGGCGGGCCAGCGACCCGATGCCGACCCCGCCGCGGCCGTCGTACACGGTCGTGACCTGCGCCTGCGACTCGGGCTCCTCGTAGTCGAGCTCGGCGGCGTCGGTCCGGACCAGCGAGTACGCCGGCACGCCCGTCGTCCCGAAGTAGATGCCCGGCTCGTCGTCGGGCGTGATCTCGCCCTCGCCGGTCGGCGGGATGTTCGACGCGATGAACACCGGCTGGCCCTCGGCGTTCGCCGTGTTCACCTGGCTCGCGATGATCCCGAAACCGTGGGTGTAGGTGATGTGACGGTTCTGCCACGTGTCCGCGGCCTCGGGCAGGTCGGAGAGCTCGCGGGTGGCGAGCATGACCTGGCGCAGGTCCCCGTCGATGAGGTAGCGGTCGATCGTCACCTCGCCGATGCCGTAGTACGGCCGCAGGGCCTGAAGCTCCTGGTAGGTCGTGTCGAGGACGGCCGGGTCCCAGAGGCGGACGTTGCGCAGCGTCACGTCGTTGGCCGCGACGTCCTGCTCGTCGAGGTCGTTGCGGATGGTGAACGTCGGGAGGTCGACGCCGCCGAGCCCGTACGCGGCCCGCGTCGCCGCGAGGTTCCGCTCGATGAACGGCTCCTCGCGCGCGAGCTCCTGGGGGTCGACGCGGACGCGCTGGATGACCGCCGGGTAGATGCCCTGGAGGATGACCGACCCGACGAGCAGCAGCGACAGCGCGGCGCCCGGCAGGATCAGCCCCTCGCGGAACAGCGAGACCACGAGCAGCACGACGACCACCGCCGCGACGCCGATGAGCAGCGTCAGGGCCGGCAGCTCGGCGTTGACGTCGGTGAACGACGCGCCGGTCACGGTGCCGCGGGGCGAGAAGTTCAGCTCGTACCGCTCGAGCCAGTAGCCCCAGGCGCGGACGGCGACACCGGCCGCGACGATGGCGGTGAGGTGCCGCCGGGCCTCGACCGAGACCTTCGCGCCCGGCGCGTCGGGCCGGATGGCGCCGAGCAGGTAGTGCCCGCCGGCGCTGAGCAGCCCGATCAGCACCACCGAGGTGAACAGCCACGTCTGGAGCAGCGAGAGGAACGGCAGCTCGAACAGGAAGAAGCCGAGGTCGCGGCCGAACTGGGGGTCGAGCGTCCCGACGGCCTGGCGGTTGAGGTAGAGCAGGAACGTCTGCCACTGCCCGCCGACCGCCGAGCCCGAGGTCAGCCCGAACAGCAGCGAGACGCCGGCGATGGCCCAGGGCAGGAACGGATCGACGACGTCGCGGAGGCGCTGCACGGCGGCCTGCTGCGGCGACGTGGGGATGATGAACGGCCGGACCCGCCGGACGTAGGCGAGGTTCAGCGCCAGCAGCGCCGTGAGGATCAGGGTGAAGACCGCCCCGATGCCGACCCGGCTGAACAGGACGGTGAGGAACAGGTCGCGGTAGCCGCGCTCCTCGAACCACCACAGGTCGGTGACGAACACGGCGACGCGGTTCGCGCCGAAGACGACCAGCAGGACCGCTGCCCCGAGCACCGTCCCGAGCCGCTTGCGCAGCAGGTCACCCACGGGAACGGCCCCTTCCGACGTGTCGGACGTCGCAGGGTACCGACGGGGTCAGGGGACGCGTGCGCCGAGCGGGACCGCGCCGCCCGGCACGCGGCCCGCCGCGAGCTGCGCGACCGCGTCGAGCGCGTCCTCGAGGTCCGTGACCGGCACGAGAAGCACCGCGACGGGGACCTCGGTCCGACGCGCGAGCGGCAGGTCCTCGACGGGCAGCAGGAACGCGTCGGGACGCAGCGTGGCGGCGGCGCGCAGCTTGTGGTCCACGCCGCCGACCGCGAGCACCGTGCCGTCCGCATCGAGCGCGCCCGTGCCCGCGACGACGAGGCCCGGCGCCGTCGGATCCTCGGGGGCGAGGCGGGCCGCGACCGCCAGCGCCAGCATCAGCCCGGCCGAGGGCCCGCCGACGCCGTCGGTGTCGAAGCTGACGCTCGCACGGCCCTCCGCACCGGTCACCGCCAGCGCCAGGTCGGCGGCCCGCGTGCTCGCCTCGACCATCGCGGCCATCCCCTCCTCCGCGACGTCGGCGAGGTCCTCCCCCGGCGGGACCAGCAGGTCCCGCGCGACCAGCTCGACGCCCGGGTCGAGCAGCGCGTCCCACCAGGCGGCGAGGTCGTCGGGTTCGGAGACCTCGATGGTGGTCGCGTGCAGCCGGCCGGCCGGCTCGCGGACGCGGGCCGGGTCCGGCCCGCTCGGGGTGACCGTGAGCAGGTCGGCGGTGTCGAGCACCGGCCCGCCGGTGACGAGCAGCTGGCAGTCCGGATGCGCGCCGACGGCCTCGCAGGGCAGCAGGCCCGCCGCCCACGCGCCGCCGGCCCCGCCGAGCAGCGCGGCGACGAGGACGAGGCGCAGGAGGGCGCGGCGCACGGGACGGCCGCTCAGCGCCGGCGCCGCGCGGCCGCGGCGAGCCCGAGCGCGGCGGCGGCCGCGCCGGCCGCGACGAGCGCCGGGCGCCGCACCCGCAGGCGGCCGAGCGCGACCCAGCCGGCG
>JBEARL010000095.1:0-4554 GCA_041163265.1 Actinomycetota bacterium | reverse complement strand
CTCTCCGAGCTGCAGTACCGCGCGGTCTGGGCCGCTGCGGCGCACCTGCCCGAGCGCGTCGCGCGCCGACTGCCGGCCCGGCTCGGCCGCGCGTGGCTGGCCGCCGCGCCGGCGCGGCAGCGCGAGCAGGTCGCGCGGAACCTCGGCCGGGTGCTCGGCCGCCCCGCCGGCGACGTCCGGCGGTCCGAGCTGCTCGCGGCCTACACCTCCTACGCGCGGTACTGGCTGGACGCGTTCCGGCTGCACGTGATGGACGTGCCGGCCGTGCTCCGCGACTCGCCGGGGGAGGGGCTCGAGCACGTCGACGCGATGCGCGACAGCGGCCGCGGCGGGATCCTCGCGACCGCCCATCTCGGCTCGTGGGACGTCGGGGCGCTGTGGTCCTCGCACCGGCGCTGGGGGATGGTGGTCGTCGCCGAGGTCGTCGCACCCCGGCGGCTGTTCGAGCGGTTCGTGGCGCTGCGCGTCGCGGCCGGCATCGACGTCGTCCCGCTGGTCCGCGGCGGGCCGATGCTCGACGCGCTCGAGGGCCGTGTCCGGGCGGGCGCCCTCGCGACGCTGCTCGCGGACCGCGACCTGACCCGGCGCGGACCGATCGTCGAGTTCCTCGGCGAGCCGTGCCGGCTGCCGCCCGGCACCGCGGCGCTCGCGCGTCGCACCGGCCGGCCGGTCGCGACGGGCGCCTGGCTGACCGACGGTGACGGGTTCCGAGGAGTCGTGCTGCCGGCCGTCGACGTCGCGGACCTCGACGTCTACGACGGCGTCCAGCGCCTCGCCGTCGAGCTCGAGCGGCTGATCCGCCTCGCGCCCGAGCAGTGGCACGTCTTCGTCCCGAACTGGCTCGAGGACCGCGAGCCCGACCACCCGGTCCTCGCGGTCCGGCGCGACGGCGGCGACTGGCGGGCGGCCGCGCGGGCCGAGTGGGACGCGCGGGGCGCGGTGCCCGGGGCCGCGGGGGAGCCCCGGTGAGGATCGCCGTCGTCTCGCCCTACGACCTCGACGTCGTCGGCGGCGTCCAGTCCCACGTCACCGAGCTGGCCGGACGGCTCCGGGCCGCCGGCGACGAGGTCCTCGTCGTCGGCCCCGGCGATCCGGCGGCCGGGCCGGGCCGCGTCGGCCGCTCGCGCGGCGTCCCGGCCAACGGGTCCCGGGCGCCCCTGGCGCTGGCGCCGGGGGCGGCCGCCCGGACCCGGGCGGCGCTCCGGGCGTTCCGACCCGACGTCGTCCAGGTCCACGAGCCGCTCGTCCCGCTGGTCGGGCCGGCCGCGGCGCTCGCCGGCGTCGCGCCGACCGTGCTGACCTTCCACGCCCACGCCTCGGGTGGTGCGCTGCCGGTGCTGGCCCGGGCGGCCCGCCCGCTCGGGCGCCTGCTCGTGCGGCGGGCCGCCGCGCTGACCGCCGTCAGCGCGGTCGCCGCCGGGTTCCACGCCGGCGCGCTCGGCCTGGCCCCGTCGGCCCTGCGCGTCGTGCCGAACGGCGTCGACGTCGCGCGCTTCGCGGCGGACCGGACGCGTGCCGACGGCGCCGACCCCGTGCTGCTGTTCGTCGGGCGGCTCGAGCCCCGCAAGGGCGTCGACGTCGCGCTGGCCGCGTTCGCGCGGCTGGCCGCCGACCGCCCGGCGCTGCGGCTGCGCGTCGTGGGGGCGGGACCCCTGGAGGCGGACCTCCGACGGCGCCTCGCCGCGCTGCCGCCGGCGGTCGCCGCCCGCGTCGAGCTGCGCGGCCGCGTCGCCCAGGACCGGCTGCCCGCCGAGCTGGCGGCGGCCGACGTGGCGCTCGTGCCGTCGCGGGGCGGGGAGTCGTTCGGGATCGTCCTGCTCGAGCTGATGGCCGCGGGCACGCCGGTCGTCGCCTCGGACCTCGAGGCGTACCGCGCCGTCGCCCGCCCCGACGTGGAGGCGATGCTGGTCCCCGTCGGGGACGACGCGGCCATGGCCGCGGGTGCGGCGCGTCTGCTCGACGACGCGGCGCTCGCCGACCGCCTCGCCGCCGCCGGTCGCGTCCGCGCCGCCGAGTACGACTGGGACCGGGTCGCCGTCGCGACGCGCGAGGTCCTCGTCGCGGCCGCGCGTCCCCGCGGCGGGGCGTGACGGGTCCTAGCCTCGCGAGCGGGTCCCGACCACCTCACGGACCCCGCGGGAGCGCCGTGCGACGCCCGACCCCCTCGGCCGCCCCGGATCCGTCCGCGCGGGTCCGGTGGAACCGCCTGCCCGCCCTCGTGGTCGCCGCGCTGCTCGTCGCGGCCTGCGCCCCGGCGGCGGACCCGGGGTCCGGACCGGACGCCCCGGGCGAGACCGCGGACGCGGGACCGCAGGGCGGCCCGGACGGGGCGCTGCCGGCCGACGGGCGCCCCCGCTCGCCGTTCACCGGGCTGGCCGTCGACGCCGACGTCCTGGCCCGTCCGGCGCTCATCGTCAAGGTCGAGAACTCGCCGCGCGCGCGGCCGCAGAGCGGCCTCGACGCGGCCGACGTCGTGTTCGAGGAGCTCGTCGAGGGCGGCATCACCCGGTTCGTCGCCCTGTTCCACGCGACGCTGCCCGAGGACGCCGGTCCGGTCCGCTCCGCGCGGCCGGTCGACGTCGACCTCCTCGGCGGGCTCGGCGCCTCCGGGTTCGCGTACTCGGGCGCGCGCGCCGAGGTCCAGGAGCTGCTCGAGTCCGTGCCGTCGGTGCTGGTCACCGAGGGGGCGCCGGGGTTCTTCCGCGCCACCGGGCGCGAGGCGCCGCACAACCTCTACGTCCGGACCGCCGAGACCCTCGACGCCGTCACGGCCCGCGGCGCGCAGCCGCTGCGCGACATCGGCTGGGTGTTCGCCGACGACGCGCCGACCGGGGCCCTGACGTGCCCCGATGGCGCCTCCGCCTGCGCCGACCCCGGGGCGTCCATCTCGATCGTGATGTCCCCGTCCTTCCGGACCGGCTGGACCTACGACGAGCGGAACGGCGTGTACCGCCGGGACCAGAACGGCGTCCCGTCGGAGGTGACCGGCGGCGGGCGCATCGGCGCCGCGAACGTCGTCGTCCTCGCCACCCGCCACTACGTCGGGATCAGCGGGTACGACGAGACGGACGCCAGGACCACCGGGGCCCCGGCGCTGGTGCTGCGCGACGGCCGCCGGTACGCCGCCACCTGGGTGAAGCCGACCGCGGCCGACCCGCTCCTGCTGCTGACGCCGGACGGGGACCCGTTCCCGCTGCGGCCGGGTCCGACGTGGTTGCACCTGCCGCGGGCCGACCGCATGCCGACCGTCGGCGGCTGACGGGACGCGAGTACCCTCCGCCCGCCCGAGCGCCGTCCCACCCTCCGGAGCACCCCATGACCGACGCCCCGCGGCCCGAGACCGGCTCGACGCGCGTCAAGCGCGGCCTCGCCGACATGCTCAAGGGTGGCGTCATCATGGACGTCGTCACCCCCGAGCAGGCGGTCGTCGCCGAGGAGGCCGGCGCCGTCGCGGTCATGGCGCTCGAGCGGGTCCCTGCCGACATCCGGCGCGACGGCGGCGTCGCCCGCATGAGCGACCCCGAGATGATCGAGGGCATCCAGGCCGCCGTCTCGATCCCGGTCATGGCGAAGGCCCGCATCGGCCACTTCGTCGAGGCCCAGGTCCTCGAGTCGCTCGGCGTCGACTACATCGACGAGTCCGAGGTGCTGACCCCGGCCGACGAGGCGCACCACATCGACAAGTGGGCGTTCACCGTGCCGTTCGTCTGCGGCGCGACGGGGCTGGGCGAGGCGCTGCGCCGCATCTCCGAGGGCGCGGCGATGATCCGCTCGAAGGGCGAGGCCGGGACGGGGAACGTCGTCGAGGCGACGCGGCACATGCGCAGCATCACGTCCGAGGTCCGGCGCATCGCGACGCTCGACGAGCCGGGCCTGTACGCCGCGGCGAAGGAGCACGCCGCGCCGGTCGAGCTGGTCCGCGAGGTCGCCGAGCTCGGCCGTCTGCCGGTCGTCCTGTTCACCGCCGGCGGCATCGCGACCCCCGCCGACGCGGCGATGATGATGCAGCTCGGGGCCGACGGCGTGTTCGTCGGCTCGGGCATCTTCAAGTCGGGCGACCCGGCGCGGCGCGCGCGGGCGATCGTCGAGGCGACGACCCACTTCGCGGACCCCGCCGTCGTGGCGCGCGTCTCGCGCGGCCTCGGCGAGCCGATGGTCGGCATCGGCATGGACCAGCTCGCCCCGGGGGAGCGGTTCGCCTCCCGCGGCTGGTGACGTGACGCGCCTCCCCGGCGCGCCGCTCGTCGCCCCGCGCGGTCCCCTCGGTGCCGCCCCGGACCGCCTCCCGACACCGCGACCGGGCGCTCCGCGCGTCGGCGTCCTCGCGCTCCAGGGTGACGTCCTCGAGCACGTCCGCGCGCTGACCGCCGCCGGCGCCGACGCCGTGCCGGTCCGTGACGCGGGCGCGCTGGCCGCCGTCGACGGACTGGTCCTGCCGGGCGGCGAATCGACGACGATCTCGCGCCTGCTCGTCCTCTCGGACCTGCTCGAACCGCTCCGCGCGCGCATCGCGGCCGGCATGCCGGTGCTCGGGACCTGTGCGGGCCTCATCCT
>JBEARL010000094.1:0-5541 GCA_041163265.1 Actinomycetota bacterium | reverse complement strand
CCAGACGCGGACCGCGCCGTAGAAGTGGTGCGAGAGCAGCAGGACCGGTGCGTCCTCGGGGCCATGGACCTCGTGGTGGACCTCGACGCCGCGGAGGCGCACGAAGCGTCCGTCGGGACCGGCGTACTCGTGGCGGGGGAGCCGGTCGGCCCGCGTCCGCTCGGGCAGCAGCGTCGCGGCGGCGAGCGCCGCGCCGGTCAGCCGTAGAGCCGTCCTCGGTAGGCTGCCCGCATGGTCCCCGCCGCGCCCGCCGCGTCGTCCGCGGCCCGAGGGGCGCGGCACGTCCTCGTCGCCGTCGCCTGGCCCTACGCCAACGGTCCGCTGCATCTCGGCCACCTCGCCGGCGCGTACCTGCCGGCCGACATCTTCGCCCGCTACCACCGCATCGCCGGCGACCGGGTCCTGATGGTGTCGGGCTCGGACGGCCACGGCACCCCCATCACGGTACGCGCCGAGCAGGAGGGCATCACGCCCCGCGAGGTCGTCGACCGCTTCCACCCCGAGTTCCTGCGGTACTGGGACGAGCTCGGGATCTCGTTCGACCTGTTCACGACGACGCTGACCGAGAACCACCGGGACACGACGCAGGAGATCCTGCGGGGCCTGCATCGCAACGGCTACCTCGAGGCCCGCACGACCCGCCAGCCCTTCGACCCCGAGGCGGGACGGTTCCTCCCGGACCGGTACGTCGAGGGGACCTGCCCGCGGTGCGGCTCGGAGGGGGCGCGGGGCGATCAGTGCGACACCTGCGGGGCGACGCTGGACCCGGTCGACCTCGTGGCCCCCCGCTCGAAGATGACCGGTGCGACGCCCGAGTTCCGCGCGACCGAGCACTGGTTCCTGCGCCTGCCGCTGCTCGCCGAGCGCCTGGAGGCCTGGCTCGCGAGCCGCGAGGGCTGGCGCCCGCACGTCATCAACTGGGCGCTGGGATTCGTGCGCGAGGGCCTGCAGGACCGCGATCACCCGGGACATCGACTGGGGCGTGCCCCTGCCCGACGACGTCATGCTCGAGGGCGGCGAGCACAAGCGCATCTACGTCTGGTTCGACGCGGTCATCGGCTACCTCTCGGCCGCCCGCGAGTGGGCGCAGCGCTCGGGCGACCCCGAGGCCTGGCGGGCGTGGTGGGAGGACCCGGCCGCCGAGTCCTACTACTTCATCGGGAAGGACAACGTCCCGTTCCACGCCGTGTTCTGGCCGGCGCAGCTGATGGGCTCGGGCGACCTGAACCTCCCGACCGACGTGCCGGCCAACCAGTACGTGACGTTCAAGGGGGCGAAGGCCTCGAAGTCGCTCGGCGTCGGGACGTCGATCCTCGACGCGCTCGGGCGGTTCACGCCGGACCAGCTGCGGTACGCCGTCGCTGCGGTGCTGCCGGAGCAGCACGACGTGGATCTGACCGAGGACGACATGGTCCGCCGCGTCAACGACGAGCTCGCGGCCGCATGGGGGAACCTCGTGAACCGCGTGCTCGCGATGACGGCGAAGGGCTTCGACGGCCGCGTCCCCGAGCCCGGCCCGCGCGACGAGCGCGACGAGGCGCTGCTCGCCACCGTCGACGCGACGCTCATCGAGGCTGCGGAGGCGATCGGGCACGTCGAGCTGCGCCGAGGGCTGCGCGCGGCGCTGACCGGCGCGCAGGAGGTCAACGCCTACCTGAACGCGACCGAGCCGTGGCGCACGGCGAAGGTCGACCGCGAGCGCACGGCGACGACGCTCTGGACCGCGATCCAGGCGATCGCGGGGCTGGCGGTCGCGTTCGCGCCGTACGTGCCGTTCTCGTCGGGGACGATCCTCGGCTGGCTGGGGCTCGGCGAGGACCCGGCCGCGATCGGGTGGCGTCGCCCCGAGGTCCCCGCCGGGACCGCGCTCGGTGCGGCGGTCCCGCTGTTCCCGCGCATCGAGACGGTGGAGCCGGGCGAGGCGAGCTGACGCGCTCGACGTGCCGGGCTACGCCGGGGCGGACCCCGCCGTGAGGTGCGCCCAGGCGTCGCCGACGATCGCGTCGAGGTCGCGCGTCGGCCGCCATCCGAGCAGCTCCCGGGCGCGGTCGGCCGACGCGATCAGCACCGCGGGGTCGCCCGAGCGGCGCGGCTCGTCCGTGTGGGGGACCGGCCGACCGGTGATACGCACGACGGCGTCGAGCACCTCCCGGACGCTCGAGCCGCGGCCGTTCCCGAGGTTCACGCGGACCAACCCCTCGCGATCGACGACGTCGAGCGCCCGGACGTGGGCGTCGGCGAGGTCGGCGACATGGATGTAGTCGCGGATGCAGGTCCCGTCCGGCGTCGGCCAGTCGGTCCCGAACACCTTCAGGGCTGGACGCTCGCCGGTCACCGCCATGAGCGCGACGGGGACGAGGTGCGTCTGGTGCGCGTCGGCGCGCTCGCCGTGCCGGCCGACCGCGCCGGCCGCGTTGAAGTACCGGAGCGAAGCGCTCCGGAGCCCGCGCCGCGCGTGGAGCCAGGCGAGCATCCGCTCGGTCGACAGCTTCGACTCGCCGTACGGGTTCGTCGGTCGCTGCGGATGCTCCTCGTCGATCGGGGTCCGCTCCGGCTCTCCGTAGGTCGCGGCCGTCGAGGAGAACACGAACCGCTCGACGCCGTGCCGCAGGAGCGCCTCGAGCAGCACCGCCGTACCGGCCGTGTTGGTCCGGAAGTACGCCTCGGGCCGCTCCATCGAGTCGCCCACCTCGATGAGGGCGGCGAAGTGGAGGCAGGCGTCGAAGCGGCCCCGGGCCAGAACCGGCTCGAGCGCCGCGGCGTCGGTGACGTCGACGACCTCGAGCGGGACGCCGTCGGGGACCATGTCGCGGCGCCCGCGGCTGAGGTCGTCGGCGACGACGACGTCGTGCCCTGCGTCGCGGAGCGCCGCGGCCGTCGCCGATCCGATGAACCCGGCCCCGCCGGTGACGAGGACGCGCATCACGCCGCTCCGTCCGCGGCGCGGGTCCGCCGGTGGAGCTCGGCCCGGAGGTCGTCGAGCCGCTCCTCGAGGGCGCGGCGCGTCCCGCTGCCGTGGTGCGGCGGGACGTCGACCAGGTGTCGCTCGAGGTCGGCGATGTCGGCGCGGAGCTCGGCGTCGGAGCGGTTCACGCGGTCAGCGTCCCGATGTCGCCCACGATGACGACCGCGAGCAGCACCACGGCCGTCACGATGAACGCGGTGTACGGCCAGCGGTGCCGGTAGTCGGCCAGCCAGACGCGGCGCAGGCTCGAGACGGCCAGCACGACGGCTACCGCCGACATCGCGAGCGAGAGGGGGGTGGCCAGCACCCCGAGCCAGCCGAGGACCGGCGCACCCAGCGGGATCACGAGGTAGGTGAGGGTGCACCGCACGCCCGCGAGCAGCATCGAACCGCGGAGGTCGAACAGCGCCCGTGGCGAGGCGTTCCCGATCAGCAGGAGCTGGCGGACCAGCCGGTCCAGCGCCGACCGCGACGCGGCCGGGACGCCGGTGCTCGGGGACGCGGTCACAGCGGCTCCGGGTCAGCGGGGGAGGGCGAGCGCGGACGGGCCCGAGCGGTCGTGGGGCGCGGGTGGACCCGAAGGTAGCCCCGGGGGTCGGGCTACCGTCCGGCGGCCGGGCCCACGCCCGCCCCCGCGGCCGCGTCCCGGAGCCCTCGTGCGCGACACCCTCGCCCCGCTCGCCGACGCGCGCGCCCGGCCCCTGCTCCTCGGCCACCTGCTCGGACGCATGACGCCCGGGATGATGGTTCTGGCGATCGTTCTCGCGGCGCGCGAGGGCGGATACGGCTATGCGGTCGCCGGCCTCGTCGCCGGCGGGCACCAGCTCGGCGTCGCCGTCGGCTCGCCGCTGCAGGGCCGCCTCGCCGACGCGGTCGGGCACCGGCGGCTCCTCCTCCCGGACGGCGCCGTGTACCTCGTCGCGACCGCGGCGCTCGCCGCCGGGCTGCGCGTGGGGCTGCCGCCGGTCGTCCTCACGGCCCTCGCCGTCGCCGCGGGGCTGGCCTCGCCGCCGGTCACGGCCTGCACGCGGGCGGCGCTCGGCGCGATCTACGGCCCGGGTCGCGCGCGGGAGCGGGCGTACGTCCTGACCGTCGTCAACGTCGAGCTCGGGTTCATCGTCGGGCCGCTGGTCACGGGTGCGATCTCGGTCACGCTCGGTGCCGCCGCCGCGGTCGTCGCGGCCGGCGCGGCCGTCAGCGTCGCGACGCTCGTGTACGCCAGCGCCCCGAAGGACGTCGCGACGGCGGCGAACGGCGACCTCCGCACGGCGCTCCGGCCCACCGGGCTCGTCGCGGTCCTCCGTGCGCCGGGCCTGCTCGCGGCCGCGGCGGCGTTCCTCGCCGTCGCGACCTCGTTCGGAGCGTTCGACCTGTTCGCGGCCGCCGTGGCCGAGGCGTTCGAGCGGCCGTCGTTGGCCGGCACCTACATCGCGCTGATCGCGGCGGCCAGCCTCACCGGTGGGCTCGTGTACGGCGCGCGGGTTCGGACGGGCCCGCTACGGGGCCGCATGCGCCGGCTCGCGCTGATGTTCGCGCTCGCGCAGCTGCTCGTCCCGCCCGTCGCGGGCGACCCGGTGCTGCTCGGGCTGGTGCTGGCGGTGACGGGCGCGATCATCGGTCCGCTGAACGTCTGCGGGTTCCAGCTGGTCGACGACCTCTCCCCGCCGACCGCGCGGGCCGAGGCGCAGTCCTGGATCCAGGCCGCCGTCTACCTCGGCGGCGCGGCGGGCGGCGTCGTCGGCGGGGCCGTGGTCGACCTCGTCGGCTCGGCCCCCGTCATGCTCGTCGGAGCGGTCGGGAGCCTGGCGGCCGTGGTCGTCCTCGGGCGCTCGCGCGCGCTCCGCGCCGTGGAGCGGACGGGCTGACCGGACGCGCCGTCCGCGGTCGCCGCGGGGCCTACCAGCCGACCGCCGCGAGGGCGAGGCCTGCCGCGGCCCCGAGCGGGACCAGCGCGAGCGTCGGGAGCCGGGTGGTCCGGACGACTGCGAGCCCACCGACGAGGATCGCGGCGGTCGGGACGTCGACGACGACGCGGACCCCGATCCGCAGCGCCACGGCCAGCATCACGCCGACCACGACGGCCGCGAGACCGCGGACGACCGCGCGCGCGGCGGCCGAGCGCTTCACGACCGGCATGACCCGGCCGAGCAGCATCGCGAGCGGGAACGACGGCAGGAAGATGCCGGCGGTCGCGGCGAGCGCACCGCCGACGCCACCGAGCAGGTACCCGACGGCCGTCGAGGTCGTCGAGAGCGGCCCCGGGGTCATCTCCCCGATGACGATCGCCTCGAGGAGCTGCGCCGAGGTGAGCAGCCCGAGGTCCTCGACCAGCCGCGTCTGGAGGTAGGCGACGAGCAGGTGCCCGCTGCCGAACAGCGTCGCCCCGAACCGGAGGAACTCCCACCACAGCTGCGCGAGCAGGCCCGGCGGCGCGACGGGGACCGGCGCGGCGACGCCGAGGAGCGCCGGCACCGCGGCCAGCGCCACGAGCGCGGCCACGGCCCGGCCGCCGCGCCCGCGCTGCGGACCGCCGCGCGACCCGGGTCCGCGGCGGCCCCTGAGCCAGCGGTCGAGCG
>JBEARL010000093.1:0-4594 GCA_041163265.1 Actinomycetota bacterium | reverse complement strand
CGTGCTCTCGACCCTGCCCGAGCGGCTCCGCGTCGAGGGCGCGGCCGAGATCGTGAAGGCCGCGCTGCTGGCCGACCCGCTGCTGCTCGAGCGGCTGGAACGCGACCCGGTCGGCGTGCGGGCCGGCGAGCCCGAGCTGACCCGGATGCTGGTGCTGCGGGCCGCCGGTATCAAGGCCGAGGTCGTGGCCGGCGACGAGCGGGAGGCCGGCGCCCGGGCGCACCTGAACCTCGGCCACACCTACGGCCACGCGCTCGAGACCCTGACCGGGTACGGGACGTACCTCCACGGTGAGGCCGTCGCGGTCGGCCTGGTCGTCGCGCTGGAACTCGGGGCCGACCTCGGGGTGACCCCTCCGGCGTTGGTCGCCCGTGTCCGGGCGCTGCTGGGGGCGCTGGGGCTGCCCACGGCCGTGCCGCGGCTGGACCGGGCGGCGCTGCACGCGACGCTGGCCCGGGACAAGAAGGCCCGGGACGGGGTCCGGTTCGTGCTGCTGGAGGACGTCGGTCGGCCGGTGCTGCGGGCGGTTGCGGCGGCGGAGCTGGACGCGGTGCTGGGGCGGCTCGAGGGGCCGACCGGGGCCTGAGCCGGTCCGCTCGATGTCCTGGCGAGCCGGGTTCGGTCGAATCGAGTTCGATTCGACTAGTGTCCGCCCGACCCGACCACCGGTCCCGGGTTCAGCCGGAGGAGTCGGTCATGCGCCGTTCGGATCCCTTCGGGCCCGGAGCCGGGCTTCCGCGCCTGCGGCGGGGGCTGCGGGTCGACCACCTCGGCGACGAGCGGCTGGTGCTCGACACGGCCTCGGGTGTCGTGCACACGGTGCGTGGGCCGGCGGTCTCCGAGCTGGATCGGGTGCTCACGGGCCGCGCCGGGCTCGATGACGAAGTGCTCGCGGCGCTCGTCGCTTCCGGCGTCGTGGAGGTCCTCGGAGTGGGCAGGCGTCAGGCGCTCGCGCTGTCCGGCACCGCGGCCCTGCTCATCTCGACGACGCTGCTCCCGTCCGCGACCGCAGCGGCTTCGGTCGGTGGCTCGCAGGTTCCGAGCCCTGAGGGGATCGTGTCGCAGTTCAGCGTCTCGAACGATGACGAGAGCGCCTACTACCTGTACCGAGTCGCACACACCTCCGAAGCGACGTCCGTCGGTGATCTCACCCGCTCGATCACGGCGGGCTTCGCGGGGCAGGTCGAACTCCTGCTCGTCGGCGGCGGGGGCGGAGGTGGCACCATCCCGATCGGCGACACCACGAATGTGGGCGGCGGTGGAGGAGCTGGAGAGGTCCATCAGATCCAGCTGGATTTTGTCCCTGCCGGAACAGTACTGACGGTCGTGGTCGGAGGGCAGTCCCTCGCAGGATCGAACGGTCAGCCGACCTACGTGAAGATCGACGACGTCGTCGTGGGGCTCGCTCAGGGCGGTGGCCGTGGCGCCGGCGCCGCTTCGGCTGCCGGTGACGGCGGGTCGGGAGGCGGAGGCAGTTCCGCTTTCCCTTCCGGTGGTTCAGCGGGAGAATACGGAGCAGTGGGAGAGGGGGCCTCCAGCTACGGCTTCGCGTCCTTGCAGTACGACGGCGGTGGCGGTCTGGCCGGGCGCGGCGGTGGTGGTGGCGGTGCGGACTCCCAGCCGGACCCATCAGGAAGTGAGGGGTACGGCGCTGCCGGTGGGGGTTCGGTGGATGTGAACGAGTTCTTCTTCAACTACTCGACCGGGTCGAGTCCGCATCCTGGCGAGTATCGGTACGTCGCAGCCGGTGGAGGCGGGGGTGGGTCCATATCGGGCATGGAAGGCGGGATCGGTGGGGATGATCCGATCGGCGGTTTCGGCGCCGATCCCGGAGGTCCCTCTGTCCCAGATCGGGACCCGCTGTCGATGAACGGGCTGTTCGCGACGGGCAGCGGCGGTGGTGGCGGCGCCGCCACTGCTGACACCGCCTACGGCGGTCGTGGGGCATCGGGCGTCGCCTGGGTGATGATCTCGGCCGCCTGATGTCGCTCGCGGTTCCCGAGCGGGTGCCGGACGACCGGATGAGCGCCTGACGGGACTGTCCGTTCCGACCGTCCGGGTCTGAGATCCCCGCCGGCTAACGTCCTGCGCTGGGAGGTCACCATGTCCGGTCCGCGCATCCTGCTCCTCAGCGGCCCGAACCTCGGCATGCTCGGCCACCGCGACCCGGCCGTCTACGGCACCGCGACGCTCGACGAGCTCGTCGCCCTCGCCACGTCGGTCTCGGATGAGCTCGGTGCGTCCCTGACCCATGTCCAGCGCGACGATGAGGGTGGTCTCGTCGCCGCGGTCCACGCCGCGGTCACGGGCCCCGAGCCGGCCGACGCGATCGTGGTCAACGCCGGTGCGCTGACCCACTACGGCCTCTCGCTGCGCGACGCGCTCGAGATCGCCCGGGTCCCGAAGGTCGAGCTGCACCTCTCGAACCCGCAGGCCCGCGAGGAGTTCCGGCACACCTCCGTCCTCGCCGGTGTCTGCGACGGCATCGTCGCCGGCCTCGGCGCCCACGGCTACGAGCTGGCCGTCCGCGCTGCCGTGGCGCTGGTGGAGGAGCGCGCGGCGTGACCTCCGCGGTCCCGGCGCCGGCCGTCGGCGACCTGCCACCCCTCGACCACGCCGGCCATCGCACTCGCCTCCGCGCCCGACTCGGGGACCTCGGTGCCGACGCCGTGCTGGTCACCGCGCCGTCCGACGTGCGGTGGCTGACCGGGTTCGCCGGCTCGAACGGCAGCGTCCTGCTCGGCGATGATCCTGACGCGGACCTGCTGATCACCGACGACCGGTACCGCGAGCGCGTCCGTGACCTCGCCGTGCCGCGCGTCGAGACGTCGCGGCGCGTCCCCGAGGTCCTCGCCGGCCTCGGCGCGGTCCGGCTCGCCGTCGACGCCGAGCATCTGACGCTGGCCGCGGGGGAGCGGCTGCGCGCGGCGCTGTCCGACGGTGCGACGCTGGTCACGGCCGCGTCACCCTGCGTGCCGCTGCGCGCCGAGAAGGACGCGGCTGAGGTCGCCCGCCTCGCCGCGGCCTGCGCCATCACCGCGGCGGCGCTGGGTTGGCTCGCCGAGCAGGGTGTCGAGGGGCGGACCGAGCGGGACCTCGCCCGGGCGCTCGAGGCCCGTTTCCTCGCCCTCGGCGCCGCCGGCGTCGCGTTCCCGACGATCGTCGCCGCCGGCGTGAACGGCGCCTCCCCGCACCACGAGCCGACGTCCCGGCCGGTGGCCCGCGGCGAGCTGGTCACGGTCGACTGCGGGGCCGAGGTCGACGGCTACCGGGCCGACATGACCCGGACCCTCGCCGCCGGCCCAGTGAGCGGTCGAATGGTTGAGGTCCACGCCGTCGTCGAGGCCGCGAACGCCGCCGGGCGGGCCGCCGCCGTCGCCGGCGCGACCGTCGGCGAGGTCGACGCGGCCGCCCGCGGGGTCGTCACCGAGGCCGGGTACGCGGAGGCGTTCGTGCACCCCACCGGCCACGGCGTCGGCCTCGACGTGCACGAGGCGCCGCTGGTCGCGGCGGGTGGCACGGCTACCCTCCGCCCCGGCACCACGGTCACGGTCGAGCCGGGCATCTACCTCCCCGGCGTCGGCGGCGCCCGCGTCGAGGACACCCTCGCCGTCGGGCCGGACGGGACCCGGGTGCTGACCGTCATGGACCGCCGGCCCCTCGGCGCCTGACAGCCGACGCCAGGAGCCGACGTGGTCTCGACGAACAACCTCAAGAACGGCATGACGCTGCTGATCGACGGCAAGCTGCAGCAGGTCGTCGAGTGGAACCACCACAAGCCCGGCAAGGGCGGCGCCGTGGTCCGCACCAAGCTCCGCGAGCTGCAGTCCGGGAAGGTCGTCGAGAAGACGTTCCGCGCCGGCGAGGACGTCGAGCAGGCCATCGTCGAGCGCCGGACGCTGCAGTACCTGTACCGCGACGGCGACGACGTCATCCTGATGGACAACGAGACCTACGACCAGCAGCCGGCCCCGGTCACCGTGCTCGGCGACACCATCGACTACCTGCTCGAGGGCGACGAGCTGGGCGTCAGCGTCTACGACGGACGCATCATCGGCGTCGAGATCCCCGCCTCGAAGGTCCTGACCGTCACCGAGACCGACCCGGGTCACGCCGGCAACACCGCGACGTCCGCGACGAAGCCAGCGACCCTCGAGACCGGCAAGGTGGTCCAGGTCCCGCTGTTCATCGAGCAGGGTGAGAAGATCAAGGTCGACACCCGCGACGGCGGCGCCTACATCTCGCGCGCCTGATGGCGCGGCGGACCGACACCCGCGACCCCCGCTCGGCCCGCCTGGCGGCGCTCCGCGTTCTCCATGAGGCGGACGTCCGCGGCGAGGACCCGCTGGTCGCGCTCGAGCGGCGCGTCGCCGCCGAGGCGCCGGCCGAGCGACTGCGTGGCACGGGGGCTGCGGACGACCCCGAGCTCGGCGACGTCCGCGTCGACGCCTTCGCCCGCACCCTGGTGGAGGGTGTGGCCGCTGCCCGGGATGGTCTCGACGCCCGCATCGCCCGCCACGCCCGCGGCTGGAAGGTCGGGCGGATGCCGGTCGTCGACCGGAACCTCCTGCGACTCGCCGTCCACGAGCTGATG
>JBEARL010000092.1:0-6275 GCA_041163265.1 Actinomycetota bacterium | reverse complement strand
GTCGGTGTAGTCGTCGATCCACTGCAGGGCGATCTCGAGGGAGTGGACGCCCTTGGGGCCCTCCTCCTCGGCCTGCATCGTGATGACCGGGTGCAGGCCGGTGCGGGCGCGGGTCGTGCGGAGGTGGTCGACGAAGTCGCGCAGGCCCTCCGGCGCGTGGAACGTCCAGCGGCGCGGGGTGAAGCGGTCGTCGTCGCCGAGGCCGCCCGCGGCCGGCGCCGGCGCGTCGTCACCGAGGGCGTCCTCGCGCTCGTCGACGAGGTGGAGGACGAGGCCCGCGTTGAGGAACGCCGTGTCGCGCAGGCGGCGGGCGATCGTGCCCGCGTCCAGCACCACGCCCTCGGTGAACACCTCGGGGTCGGGCCAGAACGTGACGGTCGTGCCGGTGTCGTCGGCGTCGCCGGTGCGGACGACGGGCCCCTCGGGGACGCCGCGGGCGTAGGCCTGGCGGTGCACGCCGCCGTCGCGGTGCACCTCGGCCTCGAGGCGGGTCGAGAGCGCGTTCACGACGCTGATGCCCACGCCGTGCAGACCGCCCGAGACCGCGTAGGCCTGCGAGTCGAACTTGCCGCCGGCGTGCAGCACCGTCATCACGACCTCGAGGGCGCTGCGGCCCTCGCGCGGATGCTCGGTGACGGGGATGCCCGAGCCGTCGTCGGTGACCGTGACGCCGCCGTCGGCCCGCAGCGTCACCGTGATCGTCGAGCAGCGCCCCGCGAGCGCCTCGTCGACCGAGTTGTCGACGACCTCCCAGACGAGGTGGTGGAGGCCGCGCGGCCCCGTCGTGCCGATGTACATGCCGGGCCGGCGGCGGACCGCCTCGAGGCCCTCGAGGACGGTGATGCTCGCGGCGTCGTAGGTCGCGGCGGGCTTCCCGGACGGCTTCGCGGCGTCGGCGGCAGGGGACAACCGGGGACCTCTCGGGACGGGAGCTGCGGGTCCCGGACGGGTCCGTCCGTGGCCTCTGCGCTGCCCGCGAGTCTAGCGCGGGGCACCCCTCGCCACGGCCGCTGAGCGCCCCTGTGGACGACCGAGGGGCCGCTCCGCTGGGGGGGTGGCGGTCAGGGGGTCGCGCGGCACTGAGGGGCGCTGGGGGCGGGGCGCGTCCGCGCCGTCAGCCCGCCGCGGACGCCAGCAGCGCCGCGATGGAGGCGTCGTCCAGCAGGCCCGTCCGACGCCCGACCAGCGTCCCGTCGGCGGCGACGACCGCCCAGGCCGGGTAGGCGTTCACCCCGAAGGCCCGCAGCAGGTCGCCCTCGGCGTTGTCGCGCACGACGGTCGCGTCGAGGCCCTCGCGCTCGAGCCACTCGTCCGGCGGCCAGTTCGGCCGGCCCGGGTCCAGACCCGTCATCACGGCGACCAGCTCGACGCCGGCGGGGACACCGTTCGCGGCGACGTAGTCGGCGAGGACCGGGACCTCCTGCTGGCAGACCGGGCACCAGTGCGCGAGGAACACGAGGACCTGCCCGGTCCCAGCGCCGGCGCCCAGCGCCACCTCCTCTCCGGCCATCGTCAGCGCGGTCGCCCCGGGCGCCGGCACGCCCTGACCCTCGAGCGCGTCGGCCGAGCCGTCGCTGCCGAGCGGCGGCAGCGGGTCGCCGGTCACCTCGACGGGGCCGGCGATGTCCTCGAGGTCCTTGACGCTGGCCTGCTCCTCGACGCTGAGCACCGCGATCGCGCCGACGGCCGCGACGACCGCGAGGCCGACGACGGCGAGGATGACGGTGCGGCCGCGGTTCCCGGCCGGCTTCGCGGCGGGCTTGGCGCCGGGCTTCGCGGTGCTCATGCGGGGGTCCTCTCGGTGTCGTCCGCCGCGGCGCGGTCGTCCGCGCCGAGCCGGGCCAGCAGGGTAAGGGCGATGACCGCGAGGCCGGCGACCAGGGCCATCGTCGGGATGGTCAGGAACCCGAACTCCTCGACCCAGACGAGGGTGCACGGGTTGTCGGGGTCGCACGGGCCGGCCAGGGCCGGGTTGCGCTCGATGACGACGTGCCAGGCCGAGATCGCGACACCGATCGCGGCGAGGGGCACCGACGTCCGCCAGACCTGCGCGTCGCGCCGCCACGCGGCGACGCCGAGGATGACGACCTGCGGGTAGATCGCGATGCGCTGGTACCAGCAGAGCAGGCACGGCGGGTACCCGGCGACCTCCGAGTAGTACAGCGACCCGAGCGTCGTGACGACGGCGATCGCGGCGGCTGCCGGCAGCGCCGCGCGGGGGGCCCAGGCCGGCACGCGCCGAGTCACGAGCATCACGACGGCCGCGACCGTGGCCGCCAGGGCGATCACGGCGAGCAGGCCGAGGAACCGGTCGGCGACGGCGACGGGGACGGCGCTCACGGGCGGGCTCCTCCGTGGTCCGGCGCGGGGCCTTCCCCACCAGTGTGCCGCGGTTCGGCGGCACCGAGGGGCCCGACGACGATGCGGACCTCCGTGACGCTGCCCTCGCCCAGCAGCTCCTGCGCGCGCTCGGCGAGCTGGACCGTGAACCACTTGAGCTGCGTGGCCCACGTGCCGGTCGCGGCGCGGACGGTCAGGACCCGGCCTGCGATGCGGACCGGCTCGCAGTGGGCCGCCAGGTCCGGCCCGACGACGTCCTCCCACGCGCCTGCCAGCCGCGCGACGCCCAGCCGCTCGGCCCAGCCGGGCCGGGCGAACAGCCGGCCGAACTCGGCGGCGACCGGGGTCGGGGCCGGCACGCGCGCCGTCCGCGACGCGTCCTCCTGGTCCTCGAGGTCCCAGCCGTCGTCGTCGCTGCGGCGCCAGTGGCCGGCGCCGTCGGGCCGGCGGGTGCCGCGCCCGGCCGGACCGGAGCGGCCCGAGCGGCCGGCACGGCGGTGGCGGGGCAGCTCGCGGGGGGTCACGCCGGCACCGCCGTCGCCTGACCGTGACCGTCGCCCGTGGTGTCACGCGGCGTCAGGTGCGAGCCGTGCTCGTCCCTCCGCACGTCGACGCGGGGTCCGTCGAGCGGCACGTCGGCGTCGACCGCGGCGGTGACCACGACCTGGTCGAACCCGGCGCAGAGCGCGGCCACCCGGGCCCGGCGCGCGTCGTCGAGCTCGCTGAACACGTCGTCGAGGAGCAGCACCGGCCGGTCCCCCGCCTGCGACAGCAGCTCGGCCGAGCCGACGCGCAGCGCCAGCGCGACCGACCACGCCTCGCCCTGCGAGGCGGTGGTCCGTGCCGGCCGGCCGTCGAGCTCGATCAGCACGTCGTCGCGGTGCGGGCCGACGAGGGTCTGGCCGCGGCGCAGTTCCTCGTCGGCGACGGCCGCGAGGGCGGCCGTCAGCCGCGCGGCGACGTCGGCGACGTCCGGTTCCGGGTCCGCGTCCGGCAGGTCGACCTCGCTGCGATGCGCGAGATCAACGGGGGTGTCGGTCCCGGTCAGCGCCCGGTGCGCGGCGGCCACCGGCGCGCGCAGCGCGGCGATGGCGGCGAGGCGGGCGGCGACCAACGGCGCGCCCTGGGCGACGAGCTGCTGGGTCCAGGCGGCGAGGCTCTCGGCCGCCGCCGACCCGGGCGAGGCTCCGCGTCCGCGGAGGTCACGCAGCAGGGCGTTGCGCTGGCGCAGTGTCCGCTCGTACTCGGCGAGTGTCGCGGCGTAGACGGCGCGGCGCTGGCCGAGCACCGCGTCGAGCCAACGGCGGCGTTCACCCGGGTCGCCGCGGACCAGGCCGAGGTCCTCGGGGGCGAACATGACGGCGCGGAGCACCCCGACCGCGTCGGCTGCACGGCGCACGGCGTGCCCGTCGACCTTGGCACGCGTCCCGCCGGGTCCGAGTCGCAGGTCGACGCGGCGCTCGCGACCCTCGTCGGTCGTCAGGTCGACGTGGACCAGGGCCTCGTCGGCGCCGTCTCGCACGAGCGGCCCGTCACCGGCGACGCGGTGCGACGCGCCGGCGGCGACACGGTGGAGGGCCTCGACGACGTTGGTCTTGCCCTGACCGTTCGGGCCGACCAGCACGGTCACGCCGGGGCTGAGGTCGAGCGCGGCCCGGCGGTAGGACCGGAACCCCTCGAGCTCGACGCGCCGGACGCGCACCGGGCTCAGCTGACCCGCATCGGCATCAGCAGGTAGGTCAGGTCGTCGACGTCGTCGCCGACCGGCCGGATGACCGCCGCCTTCAGCCCGTCGCGCAGCTCGAAGCGGACCCGGTCGGTGCCGCAGGCCTCGAGGCCGTCCTGGAGGTACCGCGGGTTGAACGCGATCTCGAGCGCGCCGCCCTCGACGTCGGCCGGCAGCTGCTCGGTGGCGTCGCCGGCCTCCGAGTTCTGGACCGCGATCTCGAGGCCGCCCTCGGAGAAGCTGAGCTGCACCGGCGTGTTGGCGGCGGCCGACGCGACGACCTGGGCGCGCTGCAGCGCCTCGGCCAGCGGCGCGCGGTCGACCTCGACGGTGACCTCGCTGGCGTCGGGCAGCAGCGAGCGGTAGTTCGGGAACGGCCCCTCTACGAGGCGGGTGGTCAGCGTGCGGTCGCCGACGCGGAACTGGGCCTGCCCGGTGTCGAGCACGACGGTGACGTCCGAACCGCCGCCCGCCGCGATGGCCTTGTCGACCTCGGCGAGTGCGCGGGCCGGCACGATCGCCGCGCCATCGACGGCCTTCTCGAACGCGACCGAGCGGGCGGCCAGGCGGTACGTGTCGGTCGACGGCCTTCTCGAACGCGACCGAGCGGGCGGCCAGGCGGTACGTGTCGGTCGCGGCGGCGGTCAGCCGGCCGTCGGCCGCCTCGAGGTTCACCCCGGTCAGCACGGCGCGGGCGTCCTCGCCGGCGGCTGCCGCGCGGCCGACCTGCGTGACCAGGCGCGAGAACGCGTGGGCCTTGACGCTGCCCTCGATCGCGGCCTCCGTCAGCGCCGGCGGGTTCGGGAAGTCCTCGGCGGGGATGCGGCGGACGCGGAACTTCGCCCGGCCGCACTCGATGCGGACCCGGTCGCCGTCGTCGGCGAGCGTGACGTCGCCCTCGGGCAGCCGGGCGACGAGCTGGGCCAGGAGGCGCGCGGCCAGCAGGGCCCGGCCGGGCTCGGCGATGCGGGCGTCGACGCCGACCTCGGCCGTGACCTCGAGGTCGGTGGCGCGCATCACCAGCCGGCCGTCGGCCGCCTCGAGCAGCACGCCGGTCAGCGCCGGCAGCTGCGCGCGACCGCCGGCGACACGGGTCGCCCAGGCGACGGCGTCGGCCAGGTCCTGGCGCGGGACCGTGAGCTTCATGGCTGCCTCCCCCTCGGAGCGAGCACCGTGCGCGGTGCGTGTCGGCCGTCGTCCCCAGCCGTTACGAAGTACGGGGTCTCAAGGAGTCCAGTGCGTCGTCGTCGTAGGCCCTGTGGGAACCGTGGACGACGCCCATCGTCGCAGGTCAGGGCCACCTCCGCCATGAGGACCGACCGGGGATGGCGGGCCCGGCCGTCCCCAGCCGGGCGGCTCCGGCGGCGGTCGTCCACAGCCGTCCCGGTCGCGACCCCGGTCGTCCGCAGGTCGTCCCCCGTTCGCACGCAGGCGGTGGCGGCGCTCACCGGCGGCCCCGCGACTGCGAGGTGATGCGGTTCGTGAGCTCCTGCACCTGGTCGTAGACGGCGCGGCGCTCGGTCATCAGGCCCGCGATCTTCTGCGTCGCGTGCATGACGGTCGAGTGGTCGCGGTTCCCGAAGGCCCGCCCGATGCGGGGCAGCGAGAGGTCGGTCAGCTCGCGCGTCAGGTACATCGCGATCTGACGCGCGTTGACCAGCTGCCGGCTGCGCGACGCCGAGCAGAGCTCGGACGCGGTCAGCGAGTAGTAGGCGGCGACCTCGTCGATGATGTCCTGGACCGAGATGATGCGGTCGCGGCCGTCGGGGAACAGGTCCTTCAGCACGTACTCGGCCATCTGCGTGTCGGCCGGCTTGCGCTGGAGGCTCGCGAACGCGCTGACGCGGATCAGCGCACCCTCGAGCTCGCGGATGTTCGACGCGACGCGGGTCGCGATGACCTCGAGCACCTCGTGGGGGACGCCCAGGCGGTCCGACTCGGCCTTCTTGCGCAGGATGGCGATGCGCGTCTCGAGGTCGGGCGGCTGGATGTCGGTCATCAGCCCCCACTCGAACCGCGACCGCAGCCGCTCCTCGAGGGCCGAGATCGCCTTCGGTGGCCGGTCGCTCGAGAGGACGATCTGCTTCTCGGCGTTGTGCAGCGCGTTGAAGGTGTGGAAGAACTCCTCCTGGGTCCGCTCCTTGGACTGGAGGAACTGGACGTCGTCGACGAGCAGCACGTCGGTCATCCGGTAGGTGCGCTGGAACGC
>JBEARL010000091.1:0-4826 GCA_041163265.1 Actinomycetota bacterium | reverse complement strand
CCACCGGCCCGTCTCGCACCTGCTGAAGCAGCGGTTCGCGCAGGTCACCAACCCGCCGATCGACCACCTGCGCGAGCGCGAGGTCATGAGCATCCGGACGCTCCTGGGTCCGCGGGCGGCGCTGCTGACCGAGACGCCGGACGCGGCGCGCCTCGTCGAGCTCGAGAGCTTCCTGCTGACGCCTGACGGCCTGAAGCGCCTCGCCCTCGACCCGCGGCTGCCGTTCGACGTGCAGGCGGTGGACGCGACGTTCCCCGTCGCGGCCGGTCCGGCCGGGCTCGAGCCGGCGCTGGAGCGGCTCGGCGCCGAGGCGCTCGCGCACGTGCGCGCCGGCGCCGGCGTCGTCGTCGTCTCCGACACCGGTGCGGACGACGAGCGATGCCGCATCCCCGTCCTCCTCGCCGTCGGCGCGGTCCACCAGCGGCTCGTCGCGGAGGGGCTGCGGACGCGGACGTCGCTGGTGGCCGAGACCGACGAGGCCCGCGACACCCACGACCTCGCGACGCTGCTGGGCTACGGCGCCGACGCGGTGGTCCCGCGCCTGCTGCTCGAGACGGTGGCCGCGCTCGCTGACGAGGACCGCATCGGCGGGGACAACCCGTCGGCCCCCGTCGCCCAGGAGCGGCTGCGCGCGGCGCTCGAGGACGGCGTCCGCAAGATCATGTCCAAGATGGGCATCTGCGTCCTCGACTCGTACCGCTCGGCCCAGATCTTCGAGGCCCTCGGCCTGGCGCAGGAGGTCGTCGACCGCTGCTTCACCGGCACGACGTCGGTGCTCGGCGGGCTCGGCTTCGCGGACCTCGCCACGGTCGTGCTCGAGCAGCACGCGGCGGCGCGGGCGCTCGGCGACGGCTCGGACGACGACGCGGCCCTCCCGAGCCCGGGCATCATCAAGTGGCGGAAGGGCGGCGAGTTCCACGACATGTCGAAGCCCGTGGTCGACGCGCTGCACGACGCGCTGGGGCTGGGTCGCACCGCCAGCACGCCGCCGTTCGTCCTCGACGGCGCCGGGACCGAGCTCGTCGACGGTCCGACCGCGGCGCTGCTGCGCACGGCGGCCGCCGAGGGCCGGACCGACCTGTACCGCGTGTTCAGCGCGACGGTCCGCGAGCGGCCCGCGGCCTTCCCGCGCGACCTCGTCCGGGTCGTCGGGACCGGGGCGAGCGTCCCGCTCGCCGAGGTCGAGCCGGTCGCGGCGATCACCGCCCGGTTCTCGACGGGCGCGATGTCGCACGGCGCGCTCTCGAAGGAGGCGCACGAGACGCTGGCCGCCGCGATGAACCTGATCGGCGGCCGGGCGAACTCGGGGGAGGGCGGCGAGGACCCGGACCGGTTCCGCACGCGCGGGACCGCGCTCGACCTCGACTGCCGCATCAAGCAGGTCGCGTCGGGGCGGTTCGGCGTGACGCCGGCCTACCTCGCCAACGCCGAGATCCTCCAGATCAAGATGGCGCAGGGCTCGAAGCCCGGTGAGGGCGGCCAGATCCCGGCCCACAAGGTCACCGACGAGATCGCCCGCCTGCGCCACACGACGCCGGGCGTCCAGCTGATCAGCCCACCGCCGCACCACGACATCTACTCGATCGAGGACCTGGCCCAGCTGATCTTCGACCTGAAGCAGGTCAACCCCGACGCGCTCGTCGACGTGAAGCTCGTCGCGCTCTCGGGCATCGGGACGGTCGCGGCCGGCGTCGTGAAGGCGCTGGCCGACTCGATCCACGTCTCGGGCAGCGACGGTGGCACGGGCGCGTCGCCGCTGTCCTCGATCCAGCACGCCGGCATGCCCTGGGAGCTCGGCCTCGCCGAGGTCCAGCGGACGCTCCGCGAGCAGCGGCTGCGCGGCCGCGTCCGGCTGCGGGTCGACGGCGGGTTCAAGACCGGCCACGACGTCGTGCTCGCGGCGCTGCTGGGCGCCGACGAGTACGCGTTCGGGACCGCCGCGCTGTTCGCCGAGGGCTGCATCATGGCCCGGGCCTGCCACCGCGACACCTGCCCCGTCGGCGTCGCGACGCAGCGGCTCGACCTGCGCGAGAAGTTCGCGGGGACGCCGGACACGGTCGCGGCCTACCTCGTGATGGTCGCGGAGGAGGTCCGCGAGCTGCTCGCCGCGGCCGGCCTGCGGTCCCTCGACGAGGCGATCGGCCGCGTCGACCTGCTCGAGCCCCGTACGGACCTCGAGGGCGTCGCGGCCCGCCTCGACGTCGGGGCGCTGCTCGCGGACCCCGGGGTCGGCGAGCGGCGGTTCGTCGCGCGCCAGGCCATCCAGGACCCGCGCTCCGAACTCGGCGACCGCGTCGCCGAGGACGCGCTCGAGACCGTGTTCCTCGGCGGCATCAGCGAGTTCGCGTACGCGATCGCCCCGTCGGATCGCACGGTCGGAGCGCGGCTCGGCGGCGCCGTCGGCCTCGAGTTCGGCGAGGAGGACCCGCCGGGCCTCGCGCGGCTGCGCTTCACGGGGGCGGCCGGCCAGTCCTTCGGCGCCTTCGCGACCCGCGGCGTCGAGCTGGTCCTCGAGGGCGAGGCGAACGACTACGTCGGCAAGGGACTCGGCGGTGCCCGCATCGTCGTGCGTCCGCCGGCCGACGACGCCGGGGACCCGGTGCTGATCGGCAACACGGCGCTGTACGGCGCGACCGCCGGCGAGCTGTTCGTCGCGGGCCGGACCGGCGAGCGCTTCGCCGTGCGGAACTCCGGCGCGACCGCGGTCGTCGAGGGCACCGGTGACCACGCCTGCGAGTACATGACCGGCGGCACCGTCGTGATCATCGGTCCGACCGGCGGGAACATCGGTGCCGGCATGAGCGGCGGCCGGTGCTTCGTGCTCGACGAGGACGGCGCGACGCTGGCCCGCGTCAACCGCCAGCTCGTCGAGGCCGAGCGGCCCGAGCAGGACGAGCTGGTCGAGGTCGCGGCGCTGCTCCGCGAGCACGCCACGGTGACGGGCTCGGTCCGGGCGGCGGCGCTCCTCGCCGACTGGGACGCGACCGTGCGCCGGCTGTGGCGGATCGCGCCCGAGACCGAGGGCGAGCGCGTCGTGCGGGCCGGGACGTCCGCGGGCGCGGCGAACTGACCGTGCCGGCCGCGTCGCGCCCCGCCACCGGGACGGCGGCGCAGGCGCGGCTCGTCGACGAGCTGCTCGGCTGGGGCGCCCCGCGACCCGACGTCGCGCCGGACCTGGTCGAGCGGCTGCTCGCGCGGATGACGGACGCGGTGGCGACGTGGCTGGCCGCTCGCGACGCCGCGGGCGGCGCGCCGACGCTCGTCGTGACGAAGACCCGCCTGGCGCGGCTGGCCTGCGACGGGCTGCAGCGCGACCCGGTGCCCTACGCCCACACCTGGGCGAACGCGCGCGGGACGCTGGCCCACGCCGCCATCGAGCAGGACGTCGACGGCGCCCGCGGGGCCGACGCGGCGGCCGTGGCGACCGCGGCCTGGCACCGCCTCGCCTCCGACCGCGCGGGCGACCCGTCCTCCCTGGCGGCATGGCTGAACGGGCGGTCCGGGACCGACCGCGAGCGGCTCGTCGGCGAGGTCGCCGCCCTGCTGGAGGCGTTCCGCGAGGTCTGGCCCGACCTCGACGTGCCGGGCCTGCGGGTCGTCGCCGAGGGGCGCATCCGCGCCCATCTCGGCGGCCGTGCGGTCCGGCTGCAGGGCGTACTGGACCTGATCGTCGCGAGCCGGGTCCGCGACGGCCGCGCCCGGACGCTCGTCGTCGACCTGAAGACCGGCATGCCCCGCGGCCAGCAGGAGCGGGACGAGCTGCGGTTCTACGCCCTGCTCGTGGCGCTCCGCGACGGGGTGCCGCCGTTCCGGTGGGCGACGCTGCACGTCACCGAGGGCCGGGTCGAGGCCGAGGACCTCTCGGAGGCCGTGCTCGCGACGGCGGCGGACCGGGTCGCCGACGCCCTGCGGCAGGCGGCGCGGCTGCTCGCCGGGCCCGACGCGGAGGAGCTGCGCGCCGGGGGCTGGTGCCGCGACTGCCGCCGCGAGCCCGACTGTCCCGTCGCAGCCGCTCGGTAGCGTCGGCCGACGGCGACGCGGGGGCGCGGACGGTGGCGGGGACGGGCTCGGGTGCGGCGGTCGGCGCGCCGCGCGGCGCTGCGGCGCAGCGGGGGACCCGCGCCCCGACCGAGTTCCACACGCCCGTGCGGGGCCACGCCTTCGCCGCGCTGCCGCCGGGCGGCGTCGCCGGCCTCGAGGCGGACACGCCGGTCGCGCTGCGCCGTGAACCGGGCAACCCGGCCGATCCGCTCGCGATCGGCGTCTGGCTGGTCGACGCCGACGGGCCGCGGTGGCGGCTCGGCTACCTCGACCGGACCGTCGCCGCGCGCCTGGCGCCGCGGATGGACGCCGGTGCCGAGGTCGAGGGCGTGCTCCACGGCTGGGTCGACGAGCCGGAGGGCCGGTGGCGCCGGCCGCTGGTGCGGCTGCGCATCGTCCTGCCCGAGCCCGCGCCGACCGCGCCGGCCCGCGGTCGTCGGTCCTCGCTGCGGGCGCTGCCGCCGGGGACCCGCCGGCGGCGCCTGCCGCGCCGCTAGCCGGCCGGGACGACCCCGACCTCGAGGACGCCGACCTCGACGATGCGGGTCTGCGGCCGGTAGACGGTCGTGGTCCGCTCGACGACGGGAGGGCCGTCGCCCGGCGGGACCAGCTCGCGGGTGACCTCGATGGTGAACCCGTCGCCGCCGGGCTGGAGCACCCGCTCCTGCCCGGGCGCGAGGTCCGGTGCGGGCCGCAGCTCGGTGGGGAACGGGCGCGGGTCGACCGGCTCGCCGTGCACGGCCCGGACCTCGGCCCACCGCGGGACGCCGTACAGCGCGACCGTC
>JBEARL010000090.1:0-4936 GCA_041163265.1 Actinomycetota bacterium | reverse complement strand
CCGCCTGTCCCGGAACTGGCTGGTCGCGCGCGTCGCCAGCGCCTTCGTCGAGCTGCTGCGGAACGTGCCGCCGCTGGTCCTCGTGATCGTCTTCTACCAGATCACCCTCGACGTCCTCCCTCCGATCCAGGAGGCGGAGGTCCGCGGGGGCGTGCTGCTCTCGAACCGCGGCGTCTGGATCCCGTGGTTCACGCTCGGCGAGGGCTCGCGGCCCTTCCTCGCCGTGCTGCTCGTCGGCGTCGGGGCCGCGGTCGCCGTCGGCCGCTGGCGTCGGGCCCGGTTCGAACGCACGGGCCAGCCGGCGCGGGCCGGCCTGCTCGGGACGGCCACGCTCGTCCTCGTCGCGGCCGTCGGCTGGGTCGTGCTCGACCCGCCGGTCACCGCGTCGGTCCCCGTGCTCGAGGGCCGACTCGTCGACGGGGGCGCGTCCCTGTACCCCGAGTACCTCTCGCTGCTGCTCGCGATGGTGCTGTACACGGCGTCGTTCATCGCCGAGATCGTCCGCGGCTCGATCCAGGCCGTCCCCAAGGGCCAGACCGAGGCCGCCGACGCGCTGGGCCTCTCCCCCGGCCAGCGCCTCCGACAGGTGACCCTGCCCCAGGCCCTCCGCATCGCAGCGCCGGCGACCGGCAACGAGTTCCTGAACCTCACCAAGAACGTCTCGCTCGGCGTCGCCGTCGGGTACGCCGAGCTCCTCCGCGTCGCGCAGACGGCGACGGGGAACGGCCAGCCCGCGCCGCAGTCGCTGACGCTGGTGCTGGCGGGCTACCTCACCCTCTCGATCATCATCTCGCTGGTCGTGAACGTCGCGAACCGGCGCCTGCAGCTGGTGGAGCGCTGATGGCCGCCGCGACCGACGCCCCCACCACGGCCGTCCCACCGGTCCGCCCGAACGACCCCGTGGTCTGGGTCCGACGGAACCTCTTCGCCTCGTGGCCGAGCGCGCTCGCCACCCTGATCCTCGCGCCCGCCGTCGTGGTCGCGGTCGTCCGCGGCGTGCGGTTCCTGTTCGTCGACGCCCGCTGGGAGATCGTCCGCGTCAACCTCGCGCTCTACCTCGTCGGGCCGTTCCCCCGCGACCAGATCGGACGGCTCTGGGTGGCCCTGGCCGTCCTCGCCGTCGCGCTCGGCGCCGGCGCCGGCGCGATCGCGGCCACCGCCCGCGAGACCGCCGAGGCCGCGGGGCGCCCGATCCGGTCCGGATGGGGCGAGCGGGTCCGCCGCGCCGGGCCGCCGGTCCTGCTGGTCCTCGGCATCCTCGCCTTCGCGTCAGGGTTCGAGCCCGTCCTGCTGACGGCCGGCGCGCTGGCCCTCGGGGGCGGTGCGGCCGCCGTGACGCAGCGGCTGACCCGGCGCGGCCGGCGCTTCGTGCCGACCCTGACCGTGCTGGGCATCGTGGCGTCGCTGGCGATCATCAGCCGGTTCGGCGGCGTGCCGGCCACCAACTGGGGCGGTCTGCTCATCACGATGTTCTACACGATCGGCGCGCTGCTGCTGGCCTTCCCGATCGGCATCCTGTTCGCGCTGGGGCGGCGCTCGACGCTGCCGGTGGTGCGGTGGGGCTGCACGGCGTACGTCGAGTTCTTCCGCGGGTCGCCGCTGATCACGCTGCTCTTCGTCGGGTGGTTGATCCTGCCCTTCTTCCTCCCGCCGGACTTCCCGACGCCGGGCCTCGTGACGCGGGCGCTGATCATCTTCGTCTTCTTCACCTCGGCGTACGTCGCCGAGATCGTCCGAGGCGGCCTGCAGGCCGTCGGCCGGGGCCAGCGCGAGGCGGCTCAGGCCCTCGGGCTGACCCCGTGGAAGCAGACGCGCCTCGTGATCCTGCCGCAGGCCCTGCGCGCGGTCATCCCGGGCCTCGTCGGACAGGCGATCAGCCTCTTCAAGGACACCACGCTCGTCCTCATCATCGGGCAGTCGGACCTGCTGGCCGTCGCACGGTCGGTCACGAAGCAGGACGAGTTCCTCGGTAAGGGCTACATCGTCGAGTCGCTCGCGTTCGTCGCGATCGTGTACTGGGTCATCAGCTACTGGATGTCGCGCGAGAGCCAGCGCCTCGAGGCCCGGCTCGGCGTCGGCACGCGCTAGGAGGTCGTCGTGGACACGCAGCACGGGCAGGACGAGCTGATCGGCAAGCGCCTCGTCCCTGGCGGCACCGGCGAGGTGATGATCGAGCTGCGCGGCGTCGAGAAGTGGTTCGACGACTTCCAGGCCCTGACCGGCGTCGACCTCGTCGTCGGCCGCCAGGAGACCGTCGTCATCGCCGGGCCGTCAGGATCCGGGAAGTCGACGCTGATCCGGTGCATCAACCGCCTCGAGCAGCACGACCGCGGCCGGATCGTCGTCGACGGCATCGAACTCACCGACGACCTCAAGGACATCCAGGAGATCCGGCGCGAGACCGGGATGGTGTTCCAGTCGTTCAACCTGTTCCCGCACCTGACGATCCTCGACAACATCACGCTGGCCCCGCGCCACGTCCGGCGCAAGGCGAAGAAGGAGGCCGAGGAGCAGGCGATGCAGCTCCTCGAGCGGGTCCGGATCCCCGAGCAGGCCCGGAAGTACCCGGGCCAGCTCTCGGGCGGCCAGCAGCAGCGGGCCGCGATCGCCCGCTCGCTGGCGATGGAGCCGAAGGTGATGCTGTTCGACGAGCCGACGTCGGCGCTGGACCCCGAGATGATCAAGGAGGTCCTCGACACGATGGAGGAGCTGGCCGAGTCGGGGATGACCATGATGTGCGTCACCCACGAGATGGGCTTCGCCCGCCACGTCGCCGACCGGGTCGTGTTCATGTCCGACGGCGGCATCGTCGAGGTCGACGACCCAGAGACGATCTTCTCGAACCCCCGCGAGGAGCGGACGAAGCTGTTCCTCAGCCAGATCCTCTGAGGCGCGGCGCGGGCAGCCCCGGGCCGGTCCGCGTCAGGCCCAGAGGGTCCCGCTGATCCGCTCCGCGATGACGCGGACGTCACCCGGGTCGTAGGCGCCGGTCGAGAGGTACTTCCAGCCGCCGTCGGGCGAGAGCGCCACGATCTGCGCGCCCTCGGGCAGACGGTCCGCGACCCGGACCGCGACGGCGACGGCGGCCCCCGTCGAGACGCCGGCGAAGATGCCCTCCTCGCCGACGAGCCGACGCGTCATCTCGAGCGCCCGCAGCGAGTCGACCTTGATGCGCCCGTCGAGGACCTCGAGGTCGAGCACCTCGGGGACGTACCCCTCGTCGAGGTTGCGCAGGCCGTACACGAGGTCGCCGTACTCGGGCTCGGCGGCGTACACCCTCACGTCGGGGTTCCACCGCTTCAGCCGCTTCCCCACCCCGGTGACCGTGCCGCCGGTACCGAGCCCGCCGACGAACGCGGTGACGTCGGGCAGGTCGGCGATGATCTCGGGCGCGGTCGACTCGTGGTGCGCGAGCGGGTTGGCCGGGTTCCCGTACTGGAACGGCATGAACAGGTCCGGATCGGCCGCGGCCAGCTCGCGCGCGACGCGGACCGAGCCGTTGGAGCCCTCGGTCGCCGGCGAGAGCACGATCGAGGCGCCGAGCATCTCGAGGACGCGGCGCCGCTCCTCGGACGTGTTCTCGGGCATCACGCAGGTCAGCGGGTAGCCACGGACCCGGCAGATCGCCGCGAGCGCGATGCCGGTGTTGCCGCTGGTCGGCTCGAGGACCCGGCGGCCGGGCCGCAGGTGCCCGGCGCGCTCGGCCTCGCGCACGAGCGTCGCGGCGACGCGGTCCTTCACCGACCCCGTCGGGTTGTGGCCCTCGAGCTTGAGGTGGATGGTCCGGCCCGGCGGCGAGAGGCGCGGCAGCCGGACCAGCGGGGTCCGCCCCACGGCCTGCGCGACGTCATCGAAGCGCACGGGGGACCTCCGGGGGCGGCGGCGCGAGCGCGGACCGCCGCGGGTCGCGCGTCAGCGGGCTCCGCCGGCGACGGCCGGCATGATCGTGACCTCGGACGTCGCGCCGACCGGCGCGTCGAGGCCCCCGAGGTACCGGACGTCCTCGTCATCGACGAAGACGTTGACGTAGCCGCGGACCCGGTCGCCGTCGAGCAGCCGCTCGTCGAGGGCCGGGTGCGCGGCGACCAGCGCCCGGAGGACCTCGCCCAGCGTGGTCCCCTCGACCTCGACGCGGGCCTGGCCGCCGGCCTGAGGCCGGAGGACGGTCGGGATGCGGACGACGGCCACGGGGACCTCCGGGGGCCTGGGGCTGGCTGCGGGAGCGTTCCGGGCCTGTACGGCGGCCCGCGGCGGACGAGCGTACTCGCGCCACCCCGCCGCCCCGGGGCGGGGGTGCGAACGGTGGGAACCCGCGCGTCAGTCGCGGACGCGGACCGGGACCTCGGCGATCGCGGCGTCGCGGATCGTGAACGCGCGGACCACCGGCGCGTCGTGGTCCTGCAGCGTCACGATCGCGTACAGCGCCTCGGGGTAGGCGGCGAGCCGGACGTCCGTCTCGGACGGGTACGCGCGCGTGTGGGTGTGCGAGTGGTAGATGACGAGCCCAAGCCCCTCGTCCTCGACGCGGCGCATCGCCCGCAGCAGCTCGCGCGGCTCCATGACGTAGTAGCGCATGCTGCGGTCGGCGTTCGCGACGGGCATGACCTCCGCCCCGCCGTCGGGCCGGATACCCACGATGCCGCAGACCTCGTAGGGGAAGTCGGACCACGCGTGCGCGACGATGGCGTCGAAGGCCCCGCGGTCCAGGACCAGCTCGTCGAGCTCCGACGCGACGACCGGGGCCGGTCCGGCCTCACCCGTGCCCGCCATCGCCGCTCCTCCGCAGGAGCCGGACGCTAGCGTCGGGACGGGTGCGCACCGACCGCAGCTCGACGATCGGAGCCCGAGCATGATCGAGATCGAGGACGCGGGCGCGCTGGACCCGCGGGTACGGGCGCTCGCGACCGGCAGGAACTTCGGGGTCATCTCGACGCTG
>JBEARL010000089.1:0-4960 GCA_041163265.1 Actinomycetota bacterium | reverse complement strand
GGCCGCCGGCACCACGCGCAGCGGCGCGGCGGTCCGCGGCCGGGAGCGGTCCGGGCGCGCGGCGGGGACCGCGGGGACCGCGGCGGGGATCCAGGTCGTGGCGGCCATCTCGTCGTCCTCCTGCCCTGCGGGGTGCCGGGCGCCCGGGCGGTCCGGGCGGTCCCTGGTCCGGGTCGCCCCGGGCCGGCGCCCAGTGAACCGAACGCCTGTTCGGACGGTACCTGTCCATCCGAACAGGTGTTCGTCCGAACGGACGTTCGCATCCGGCCGGTCCCGGGGCTACCCTGCCGAACGCGTGTTCGGGTCCGGGGCGCCCCCGGCCCGGGGCCCGACCGGGCCCCATCCGCCCACGCCCCACCCGAGGAGGACCCGATGGCCCCCACAGGACGCCGACCCGAGCGGCCCGCCGACGCCACCGAGCACGAGCTCACGGCGCGCCAGCGGTCGATCCTGGCCGTCATCCAGACCAGCCTCGACGAGCGCGGCTACCCGCCATCGATCCGCGAGATCGGGGACGCCGTCGGGCTCAGCTCCACGTCGTCGGTCCACGCGCAGCTCGAGACGCTCGAGGCCCGCGGCTACCTGCGGCGGGACGGCGCGAAGGGCCGCGCGGTCGAGCTCGAGCGCGACCCCGTCACCAGCCTGCCCGTCCCGGCCGGCGCGGCGCGCAACGTCCCGCTCGTCGGGAGCATCGCGGCCGGGGCGCCGATCCTCGCCGAGGAGCGCGTCGAGGAGGTCCTCCCCCTCCCTCGCGAGCTCGTCGGCGACGGCGAGCTGTTCATGCTGACCGTCCGAGGCGAGTCGATGGTCGAGGCCGGCGTGCTCGACGGCGACCTCGTCGTCGTCCGGGCCCAGCCCTCGGTCGAGCAGGGCGAGATGTGCGCCGCGCTGATCGACGGCGAGGCCACGGTCAAGTTCCTGCGGCGGACGCGGGCCGGCGAGGTGTTCCTCGACCCGGCGAACGCCGCCTACGAGCCGATCCCGGTCCGCCCCGACCAGGACGCCCGCATCCTCGGCAAGGTCGTCACGGTCCTGCGGGCGATCCGCTGACCTCGCCGGCGGCGTCGGCGACGGCACCCACCGCGTCGCCGACCGCGTAGGGCTCGAGCGCCGCGGCCAGCTCCGCCGGCACCTCCGCGGCGAGCAGCGTCCCCGTCGCGTCGTGGGCCAGGTCCAGCACCCGCCCCTCGCGGTGCGTGCGGGCGACGAGGTCCTCCCGGTCCCACGGCACGTGGACCCGGACGACGAGTCGCGCGTCGGGCAGCAGCCCGGCGACCCGCGCCAGCAGGACGTCGAGCCCCTCCCCCGTGACGGCCGACGTGCGGACCGTGTCGGCGTGGCGCGTCGCCCGGACGGCGCGCTCGAGGTCCTCGAGGGCCGCCCGGTCGGCCCGGTCCACCTGGTTCAGCACGACCAGCTCGGGCAGGTCGCCCGCGCCGACCCCGGCCAGCACCTCGCGGACCGCGTCGACCTGGCGGAGCGCCTCCGGGTCGGCGGCGTCGACGACGTGCAGGAGCAGCGCGGCCTCGGCCGTCTCCTCGAGGGTGGAGCGGAACGCCTCGACGAGACCGTGCGGGAGCTTCCGCACGAACCCGACCGTGTCCGACAGCACCGCCGTCCGACCGTCGGGCAGCGCGAGACGGCGCAGCGTCGGGTCGAGCGTCGCGAACAGGCGGTCCTCGGCCAGGACACCGGCGCCCGTCAGCCGGTTCATCAGTGAGGACTTCCCCGCGTTCGTGTAGCCGACCAGCGCCACCACCGGGAGCCCCTGCCGCTGGCGGCGCGCGGCCTTGGTCGCCCGCACGCGCCCGAGCGCGGCCAGCTCGCGCCGGATCGCCGTGATGCGCCGCATCAGGCGGCGCCGGTCGACCTCGAGCTGGGTCTCGCCCGGCCCGCGTCCGCCGATCCCCACGCCGCCGGCGGCCCTCCCGCCGGCCTGCCGGGAGAGCGCCGCCCCCCAGCCGCGCAGCCGCGGCAGGAGGTAGGTCAGCTGCGCCAGCTCGACCTGCAGCCGCCCCTCGCGCGAGGCGGCCCGCTGCGCGAAGATGTCGAGGATGACGATGGTCCGGTCGAGGACCTTGCGACCGATGCGCTCCTCGAGCGTCCGCTGCTGGGCGGGGCTGAGCTCGTCGTCGAACACGACGCTGTCCGCGTCGTGGACGGCGGCCAGCGCCCGCAGCTCGTCGACCTTGCCGGATCCGATCAGCGTGGCCGGATCGGGGTGGGGCCGTCGCTGCTGGACGCGGTGCACGACCTCGCCGCCCGCCGTGTCGAGCAGCCGCGCGAGCTCGTCCAGCGAGGCCGCGACCTCGGCGTCGCCGCGGTCCGGGAGGGCGACGCCGACGATCAGCGCCCGTTCGACGGGCCGGATGATGTCGACGCCCTCGCGGGGGGCGTCGTCCCCGATGACCTGCCGCTCGGCCCGACGACGGGCCGCCCGCCCCAGCACCTCGGGGAGGACCTCGTCGTCAGCCACCCGCGACCCAGCCGTCGGACGCGGCCGCCGGCACGCCGGCGACCCAGGCCGGCTCGAGCCGCAGGGTCCCGACGACCACGGCCGGGCCCTCCAGCACCAGACCGTCGGGACCGGCCTCGACGGTGAGCGTGCCGCCCGGCAGCTCGACCGCGACGCGGTCCTCGACGAGCCCCCGCGCGCGGAGGCTCGCCACGGCCGCGCAGGCCCCCGTGCCGCAGGCCGCGGTCTCGCCGACGCCGCGCTCGAGGACGCGCAGGGCGACGCGGTCGCGGCCGCGCAGCTCGACCATGCCGACGTTCACCCCCTCGGGGAAGGCCGGGTGCGCCTGCAGGTCGCCGCCGACCGTCGCGAGCGGCGCCGCGGCGGCGTCCTCGACGAGGACGACGGCGTGCGGGTTGCCCATCGAGACGACGTCGAAGGCGGCCGGCACGTCCTCGAGGTGCCACCGACCACCGAGGTCGCTGCGGGCGAACGCGGTCGCGAACGGGACGTCGGCCGGGTCGTGGCGCGACGGGCCCATCGCGACCCGGAACCCGGCCGGGGCGCCGTCAGGGTCGCGGAGCACCGTGACCGGGCGCGGACCCGACCGCGAGGCGACGTCGACGCGGTCGGCGTCGGACGCGACGAGCCCCGAGCCCAGCGCGACCAGCGCCGTGACCCGGACCCCGTTGCCGCACATCTCCGCGGTGGACCCGTCGGCGTTGCGGTGGTCCATGACCACACCGCCCGAACCGTCCGGCGCGACGCGGATCGCGCCGTCCGCGCCGACCCCGTGCCGGCGGTCGCAGAGCGCCACCGCCAGCTCCGCCGAGAGCCGCCGCGAGGCGTCCGGGTCGACGAGCACGACGAAGTCGTTCCCGGTCCCGTGCGCTCGGATGACGTCCACCGCCCGAGCCTACGGTCCGCGGCCGTAGGCTCGGCGGGCCGGCCCCGGCCGGCGCCCGGTCGGGAGCCGGGCTCGAGCGGGAGGCCTGCCGTGCGCTGGATCCGTCGCATCCTCGGGGGCCTCGCGGCCCTGGTCGTCGTGGCGCTGCTGGTCGTCGCCGGCGCGACGACCGTCGCGGTCCGGCGCAGCCACCCGACGACCGCGGGCGAGCTGGCGCTGCCCGGCCTCGCCGCGCCCGTGACCGTCGAGCGCGACGCCGAGGGCGTCCCGACGATCGTCGCGTCGAGCGTCGAGGACCTCTTCCGCGCGCAGGGCTTCGTCCACGCCCAGGACCGCTACTGGGAGATGGACTTCCGGCGCCACGTCACCGCCGGTCGCCTCTCCGAGCTGTTCGGGGCGTCGCAGCTGGGGACCGACCGCTTCATCCGGACGCTCGGTTGGCGGCGCGTCGCCGAGGCCGAGCTGGACCTGCTCGCGCCGGACACCCGCGTCATGCTCGACGCGTACGCGGCGGGCGTGAACGCCTGGACCGCGGGTCGGACCGGCGGCGCGCTCTCGCTCGAGCACGCGCTGCTGCCGCTGACGGGCGCCTCCGGCTACCGACCCGAGCCGTGGACGGCCGTCGACTCGCTGGCCTGGCTGAAGGCGATGGCCTGGGACCTGCGCAGCAACCTCGAGCAGGAGCTCGAGCGGGCCCGCCTGCTCTCGGTGGACCTCGGACCGGGCCGCTCCTGGGAGGACCTGTTCCCCGCCTTCGACGCCGAGCGCCACCCGCCGATCCTGCCGTGGGGCGGCGGCGTCGTCGACGGCGTGTTCGCGCCGGCCGCCGGCACGCCGGTCGGTCCGGTCGCGACGGGCGTGGCCGGGACCGCGCCGGACGCACCCGTGGTGCCGACCGCGGCCACCGCCGACGGCTCGGACCCGCGGCGCACGGTGCTGACCGACGACGGCGTCCGGGCCGCCCTCGACGCTGCCGCGGTCGTGCTGGCGTCGTCGCCGGACCTGCTCGGTGACGGCTCGGAGGGCATCGGGTCGAACTCGTGGGCGGTCGCCGGGGCGATGACGGCGACCGGCGGCGCGATGCTCGCGAACGACCCCCACCTGGCGCCGGCGCTGCCGTCGATCTGGTACCAGGTCCGTCTGCGCTGCGCCCCGGTGTCCGAGGCCTGCCCCTACGACGTCGCCGGGTTCTCGTTCTCGGGCGTGCCGGGCATCATCATCGGCCACAACGACCGCGTGGCCTGGGGCTTCACGAACCTCGGCCCCGACGTCGCCGACCTCGTCGTCGAGCGGCTCGACGGCTCGGACGTCGTGACGGCCGACGGTCCCGTGCCGCTCGAGGTCCGGACCGAGACGATCCGGGTGGCCGGCGCGGACGACGTCACCCACGAGGTCCGGATCGGCCCCCACGGGCCGCTGATCTCGGACGTCGGGGAGGACTACGCGTCGCTCGGCTCGGGCGCGCTGGCGTCCGGCGCCCCGGACGGGGACGCGTTCGCCGTGGCGCTGCGGTGGGTCGCGCTGGACCCCGCACCGACCGCCGACGCCATCCCGCGGCTGATGCGGGCCCGTGACTTCGACGAGTTCCGTGCCGCCGG
>JBEARL010000088.1:0-4988 GCA_041163265.1 Actinomycetota bacterium | reverse complement strand
CGCTCTGCGCCGGCGGCGGGCGGCCGCGGCCAGCCCGAGCGCGGCGGCGAGCGCGCCAGCCGCGACGAGCGCCGGGCGCCGGACCCGGAGGCGGCCGAGCGCGACCCAGCCGGCGTGCTCGGCGACGGCGGTCAGCAGCGCCTCCTCGTTGGTGCGCAGCGGTCGCCAGCCGGTCGCGCGCAGCCGGTCGTTCGCGAGGACCCAGGGGTGGAGGAACAGGTCGACCGCGCCGGCCGGCAGCTCGCCGAGCCCCGTGCGCTCGGCGGCGGCCAGCAGCGCCCGAGCCCGCTCGGGGGCGAGCCGGACGGTGCGGCGGCCGACGGCCCGCAGCACGTCCTCGAACGCGAGCCAGCCGTCGGGCGCGACGTTGTACGCACCGACGATCGGATGCCGGAGCGCGTGGACGATCGCACCGACGACGTCGTCGACGTGCACGAACTGCAGCGGCGGGGGCGCGTCGGAGAGCAGCGGCAGCACCGGCAGTTCGAGCACGCGCGAGAGGAAGTTCTGCACGCCCGGCCCGAACACCGCGGCGCTGCGCAGCACCGTCAGCGCCGGCCCGTCGGCCGTGGTGTCGGCGTCGGCGCGGTCGGCGCCGGCGCGATCGTCGGCGGCGAGCCACGGCGCCAGCGCCTCCTCGACCGCGACCTTGTGCTCGGCGTAGGGGAAGCCGGCGTTCCCGCGCAGCGGATGGTCCTCGCCGATCGGCGTCGGGTTGTCGGCGTGCGCCCCGTACGCGACGACGGAGGAGAGGTAGACGACGCGACCGACGCCGGCCGCGCGGGCGGCGGCCATCACGTTCGCCGTCCCCTCGACGTTGATCGCGCGCATCGCGGCGACGTCGCGGATCGGGTCCATCTGGAACGCGAGGTGGACGAGCACGTCGACACCGGCCAGCGCCGCCGCGAGGTCCGGGTCGCGGACGTCGCGGCGGACCGTCTCGAGCATCGGGTGCGCGGCGGGCGCGAGCCGGGCCGCGAGCGCGTCCTCGGGCAGCACGTCGAGCGCGAGCAGCCGCGACAGCGCGCCGCCGTGCAGCCCGAGGGCCGTGTCCGGGTCGGCGAGCGCGGCGATCAGCGCGCGGCCGAGCAGCCCGCCGGCGCCGGTGACGGCCACCGTCGTCACGCGCGCTCCCCCGTCCGGTCCGACCTACCGTAGCGACGGGCCGCGATGCGGCGCCGCGCCGGGCGTCGCGCCCGGCGCGGACCGCGCGAGGAGGCGAGGTGCAGCCGATCGTCGACTGGTCGCTCGCCGAGCGGACCGCCCGCGAGGTCGCCCGCGCCGGCGACCGCCGCCCGACCGCGGCCGAGCGGGAGCGGCTGGAGGGCGCGCTGCGGCTGGCCGAGCACTGGCTGGACCAGGGCGGGCTGCCGGCCCCGCCGGACGCCGGCCGGACCCTCGTCCTGGACCGCGACCGCTGGATCGACGACGCGGTCGTGCGGCTGCGCCGGCTCGTCGACCCGATCGCGGCGGCCCAGACCGACGCGATGCTGGGCCTCGCGCGGCGCCAGGTCGACGAGCTGCGCCGCGCGCTCGAGGAGGACCCCGACGCGGTCGAGCGGGCGCTCGGCGAGCTGGGCGAGCTCGGCGGCGAGGAGGGCCTGGCCGGCCTCGCCGGGCTCGGACTGCCCGGGGGGATGCCCGGCGGGCTGCCGGGGCTCGGCGACCTGCCCGAGGGGCTCGGCCCGCAGGCCGAGGCGATGCGCGAGCAGCTGCGCCGGCTCGCGGCCGAGGGGGGCCTCGCGGACATGGTCCGGCGGACCCTCGACGCCTTCGGCGCCGGCGACCCGGCAGCGCTGATGCGTCCGGCCGCGGCGACGCTGACGGCGCTGCAGGCCGGGCAGGTCGTCGGGACGCTCGCGCGCCAGGTCCTCGGCCACCACGACCTCGGCATCGCGACGGCGCCGTCCGGCACCGCCGGCCTCGTCGCGGTCAACGTCGCGGACGCGTTCGACGGCTACGACCTCGACGCCGACGAGGTCGCGGTCGTGCTCGCCGTCACCGAGGCCGCGCACCGCCGCCTGCACCACGCGGTGACGTGGCTGGCCGCGCACGTCGACGCCCTCGTCGCGCGCTTCGCCGCGCTGACCGAGATCGACGAGGAGCGCATGCGCGAGGTCGCCGAGGCCGTGCAGCAGGACCTCGACCCCGACGACCCCGAGTCGTTCGCCCGCGCGATCGAGCGCGCCGGCCGGCTGCGCATGCGGCCGAGCGACGCTCAGCGGCCGGTGCTGGCGCGGCTGCAGGTCGTGACGGGGCTGGTCGGCGCGTGGGCCCGGCACGAGGCCCGGACCGCCATCGAGAGCCGGGTGCCGGGCCTCGCGCGCATCGAGGAGGTGCTGCGCCGCCGCCGCGCGACGCAGGGCGACGGCGAGGAGCGGCTGGCCGGACTGCTCGGCCTCGAGCTGACGCCGCCCGACGAGACGGTCGCCGAGCGGTTCGTCGCGACGGTGCTCGACGTGCTCGGCAGCGACGGGCTGCGCACCGCACTGGCGCACCCCGAGACGCTTCCGCAGCCCGACGAGCTCGCGGACCCCGGCGCGTGGCTCGCCCGCACCGTCGAGATCGGCGACGTCCCCGACGACGTCGCGGGCCTGCTCGGCGAGGACGGCGCGGGCGACGACGGCGACCGCGGCGACGACGGAGCCGGCGGTGCCGACGACGGGGCCACGCCGCGCGACTGACGCGCGCACCCGCGCGCGAGCGTGCGATCCGAGGTGCTCGGACCCCCTGTGGACGAACTGTGGAGGTCCGACCGGAGGCGCCCGCGCCCCTGACGTGGGTGGACGGCCCTCACCGCGAATCGCGCCCGAACGCGCGCCCAGCACCGCCGCAGGACGTGCGCACGGTGTCCACAGGTCGTCCGCACCCGGGCGCCGGTCCGTCCACAGGCCCTGTGGACGACGCGGGCGACACGGCCGCGCGCGCCGCGTACGGTCCCCCGCGTCGAGGTCCCCAGCGGACCGCGCGACGCCCCACGGGGAAGGGGGCGGCCGGGCGGGCGCTGGGGATCTTGCGTTCCCGGGGTCGGCCGGCGGGGACCGTCGCGCGACGGGCCGGTCAGCCGGCGGTGACGGTCCTCGCCACCTCGAACGGGGGCGGCCCCTCGCCGTCGGACGGGTCCGAGGCGCCCGCGACGAGGCGGTACTCCCCCGGCTCGGGCAGCGTCACCGTCCAGGTCCAGGTGCCGCGGCCCGGACCGCCCTCGGTGGCCGTCACGAACCCCTCCTCGAGCACCGTCCCGTCCGCGCGCTCGAGCCGGACCAGCACGGTCCCCTCGAAGACGGTCGCCCGACCGGTCAGGGTCACCTCGCCGACCGGCGCCGTCGCCCCGAACGCCGGCACCTCGATCGTGACCGGCGACAGCGCGAACGGGTCGGCGACCAGCGGCACCGACCAGTCGAGGTGGCCCCAGAGCGACTCGATCGGCCGGCCCTCGAGCAGCACCCGCACGCCAGCGACCTCCGGCGCGGCCGCCACCACCGTGTGCGCCAGCTGCTGGGCCAGCGTCACCTCCTCGGCCGAGCCGCCCGAGCTGCCGGCGAGCGCACCGCCGAGGTCGAGCACCGCGACGTCGCCGTCGAGGATCACGTCGCGCGCCAGGGTGCCGGGCGGGACGCTCGTCGCGAGGTCCGGGTCCGCCGGGTCGACGACGGCGAGCAGGGCCGCGACCGCGCGGGCGATGCGCGAGACCGCGTCGTCCCCGGACGGCGCACCGAGCGGGACCGCGGCCGGGACGGGCTCGACGAAGAACGCGGCGGGGCCTGACCGGACGAGGTGGACGACGGCGGTGGCCGCGGGATCCGCGGCCGGTGCGCCGGCGGCCGGTGCGTCGCCGGAGGGGGCGTCGGATGGACCGGCCGGCTCCGGTCCGCCGTCGGTCGCGGAGCAGCCGGCGAGGAGGCCGACGGCGAGCAGCAGCGCGGACGGGACGGTGCGGATGCGCATGGCGCCTCGGGCGTCGGGGCGGTGCATCTTCGCGTGCCACCGCGCAGCCACGTCCGGCCGACCGGCCGGGTCACGCGCCGGCGGCGCCGGTCACGCCGACGACCCCGCCGGTACCCTCACCTCCGGCCGACCCGACCGCGAGCCACCCGCGGAGCCACCGTGACGGAGCCGTTCCACCCCCCTCCGCCGGCCCCGCACGCGGCCGCGTTCTTCGACCTCGACCGCACCCTGATCAGTGGGTCCTCGACGTTCGCGTTCGGCATCGCGGCCTGGCGGGCCGAGCTGCTCGACGGCCGGCGCCTCTCGGTCGACGCGGTCCGGGCCCTGTCGTTCCGCCTGTTCGGCGCCAGCGACGAACGGGCGCTCGACACCCGGCAGCGGATGCTCGACGCGATCCGCGACGCCCAGGTCGCCGACCTGGCCGCGCTCGAGCACGTGATCGTGCCCCGGCTGATCGACCAGGTCCGGCCCGAGTCCCGCGAGCTCGTCGAGATGCACCGCGACGCCGGCCGCGACACGTGGATCGTGTCCGCCTCGGGGATCGGGATCGTCGAGCCACTCGCCCGCGCGGTCGGGATGACCGGTGGCGTCGGGACCAGGCTCGGGATGGCGGACGGCCGGTACACGGGTGAGCTCGACGGGCCCTTCGTGTACGGCGAGGGGAAGGTCGAGGCGGTCCGCGCCCTCGCGCACGAGCGCGGCTACGACCTGCGCCTCTCCTACGCCTACTCGGACTCGGCGTCCGACGTGCCGCTGCTCGAGCTGGTCGGCCACCCCGTCGCGGTGAACCCCGACCGCGACCTCGAGACGCTGGCCCGGGCGCGCGGCTGGCCGGTCGTCGTGTTCGCCCGCCGGGCGAAGCGGATCGCGACCGCCACGACGCTCGCGACCACCGCGCTGGGCATCGCGCTGGCCGCGTACGGCGCCGGGCACCAGCGGGGCCGCAGCGGTGGCGGGGCGCGCGCGGCGGCGCCGGGGCCGGGTCGCGCGGCGCGGTCACGGTCGCGGTCGCGGTCGCGCGGACGGTGAGCACCGCCGCG
>JBEARL010000087.1:0-8056 GCA_041163265.1 Actinomycetota bacterium | reverse complement strand
TCCTCAGCTCGGCCTCCTCGCCCTCGAGGCGCCGGACCAGCAGGCGGCTGACGAGCTCGCGCACGGCCTGGCCGCGCGTGGCCGGATCCGCCGCATCGGCCGGGTCCTCCTCCAGGGCGATCGCCCGGACGTGGCCGCGGACGTCGTCGTCGGCCGCCGCGGCCGCGACCGCCTCGACGGCCGCACCGGGTCCGCCGGCAGCCGCCACGGCCTCCCAGACGGACCGCGCGGCGGGGTGGCGGAACGCGTCGGCGTCGAGCTCGGCGGCCGCGGCGGGGAGCAGCCGCGGCACCTGCAGCACCGCCCGCAGCACCGACCGCTCGAGGCGGACCTCGGCGGTCGCGGCGCCGCGGGCGTCGACGGCGACGGCACCGCGTGCGGCGGGGTCGCGTCGGCGGGCGGCGACGCCGGCGACGGCGTCGAGCTTCACACCCATGCGGCCGGCGGTCGCGACCACGAAGTCGTAGGCGAGGCCCAGCGGTCGGGCGATCTCGTCGCGGGCCCAGACGCGGCGGAGGTCCGCATCCGGCTCGCGGCCGAGCACCTCGAGCGCCGCGCGGAGCGCCTCGGTCCGACCCTGGTCGGTCGCGAGGTCGGCGTCGGCGAGGCGCGCGCGCCGCAGGAACGGCACGACCGGCTGCGCGCCGGCCACGGCGGCCTCGACGCCGGCCGCACCGCCCTCGCGGGCGAGGTCCGCCGGATCGCGACCCGCCGGCAGCGGCAGGACGCTCAGGTGCAGCGGCGTCGAGCCGCCGGCCGCGACCTCGCGGGCCGCCTCCCACGCGCGCTCGGCGGCCTGGCAGCACCACCTCGGGCGCGTACCGCGCGAGTGCGCGCAGGTGCTCGGCGCCGACGGCGGTCCCGCAGGTCGCGACGGCGTTCGCGAACCCCGCCTGATGAAGCGCGATGACGTCGGTGTAGCCCTCGCAGACGAGCACCCGCCCGCGGGCGACGATGGCCTGGCGGGCCTGGGGCACGCCGTAGAGGACGCGCGACTTCCGGTACAGCGGCGTCTCGGGCGAGTTGAGGTACTTCGGCGGTTCGAAGTCGCCGTGGTCGACGCCGGGCAGGATGCGGCCACCGAACCCGATCACATCCCCGCGCGCGTCCATGATCGGGAACACGATCCGGGCGCGGAACCGGTCGCGCAGCCCGCCCCGATCGTTGCGGACGCTGAGGCCGACCTTGACGAGGTCCTCGGCGGCGACCCCGGCGCCGGTCAGCGCGCGGGACAGCTCGTCCCAGGCCTCGGTCGCGTACCCGAGCGCGAACGCTTCGGCCTCGGGCCGGCCGAAGCCGCGTTCCTTCAGGTAGGTCCGGGCCGCGGTCCCCGCCTCGCCCAGAAGGGTCCGCGTGTAGTGCTCCTTCGCGAGCCGCGTGACCTCGACGAGGCGCGAGCGCTCGCCGACGGCCTGCCGGTCGCGGGTCGACATCTGCTCGTAGCGCAGCGGGAACCCGGTGCGGCGCGCGAGCGCCTCGACCGACTCGGGGAAGTCGAGCCCCTCGACGCGCTGGAGGAAGTCGAAGACGTCGCCGCTCGCGCCGCACCCGAAGCAGTGGAAGAAGTTGCCGTCGGGCGTGCACGTGAAGGACGGGGTCCGCTCGGTGTGGAACGGGCAGAGCCCCTTCCACGACTTCCCGGCGCGGCGCAGCTGCGTGTAGTCCCCGACGACCGCGACGATGTCGGCCTGCGCCCGCAGCGCGTCGACGTCCTCGCGGACGATCCGTCCCGCCATCCGCTCCCCCGTCGCGCCGTCAGACCGGCAGGTTCGCGTCGTCCCAGTCCGGGTCGAGGTCGCGGAGGAACGCGTCGATGCGCGCGACCTCGGGCGCCTCGCCGATCCCGCGCGCCGCCTCGCGCAGGCGGACGAGGCAGGTGAGGAACGGCCGGTTGGACGCGACCCGCCACCGCACCAGGCCGCTGCCGCCCCAGCCGTTCGCGCGCAGCGCGTCGAGGCCGCGGTGGTAGCCGACGCGGGCGTAGGCGTACCGCTCGATCGGCTCGCCGGCGAGCGTCGCGAGCTCGGCCCAGCCCTCGATGTAGGTGGGGTGCTCGGCGACGAGCTCGCCGACCCGATCTTCCGCGCGGGCCGGTCGAGGGTCAGCGCGGCGCGGAACGCCTCGCGCACCTCGGCCGCGACCTCGGGCAGGACGGTCTCGTGGCGGTCGGCGAGGGGCAGGCCCGGCATCGCTCGCTCCCTCCCCGCGTTACCGCGCGGCACCGCGCGGCGCGCCGGACCGGTCCGGGACGGCGCCGGCCGAGGCTACCGGTGGCCTCAGTAGCCTCGGGAGGACGCCCCCGCGGGGCGGGACGACGGGGGCGCGCGTGGTCGCAGCGGTCACCTACGCCGTCGACCTCGACGCCCGCGAGCAGCACCTCGTCGCCGTGAGGATGACGGTCCCGGGGGACGCGACGGCCGACGGCGGCCGCCTCGTGGTCGCGACGTGGACCCCCGGCAGCTACGTCGTCCGCGACTACGTCCATCACCTGCAGCGCCTCGTCGCCCGCGACGACGCCGGCGCCGAGATCCCGCTCGAGCAGGTGGGCGTCAGCGCCTGGCGGGTCCCACCGCTCGCCGGCGCGCTCACGGTCGACCTCGAGTGGTACGCCCACGACCTCGGCGTCCGCACCAACCACGTCGACGACCGCCACGCGCTGCTCGTCGGCGCCGCGACGTTCCCCGCCTTCGAGCCGGCCCGCGACCGGCCGCACCACGTGACGATCCCCGGCGTCGCGGACGTCGTGTCGCTGCTGCCCGGCGCCGGCTCGGGCCCGTACGTCGCGGAGGACCACGCGCACCTCGTCGACGCCGCGTTCGAGGTGGGGCCCCACGGCACCGCCACCGTCGACGTCCGCGGCGTCGAGCACCGCGTCGTCTGGGCCGGCCACGGCGCCGGCGTCGACGTCGAGCGGCTGGCCGCGGACCTCGGGCGGCTCGCCCGGCTCGCCGAGGCCGCCGTCGAGCTGTTCGGCGGCGACCTCCCGACCGAGCGGTACACCGTCATCGCGGTCGAGGGCCAGGGCGGCGGCCTCGAGCACCGCGACGGCTGCGTCGTCTCGATCCCGCCGCACGCCGACGGCGACCCGGTGCGCCGGCGCCGCCTGCTCGGCCTGCTCTCCCACGAGCACCTCCACCTCTGGAACGTGCGCCGCCTGATCCCCGCCGCGCTCGTCGACCCGCCGCTCGACCAGCCCGTGCTGACCCCGTCGCTCTGGGTCGCCGAGGGCTGGACCTCGTACTACGACCGGCTGCTGCCGGCCCGGGCCGGCGTCTGGGGCGTCGCCGACCTCCTCGGCGGCCTCGACACGGTGCGCGACGCCGTCGACCGCACGCCCGGCGCGGACCTGCAGTCGCTGCGCGACGCCTCGCGGACCGCGTGGACGAAGCACTACCGCCGCGACGAGAACACGCCGAACGCCGGCACCGACTACTACGGCCACGGCGCGCTGGTCGCGTTCGAGCTGGACCTGCGCCTGCGGGCCGGCGACCCGCGCGGACCCGGCCTCGACGCGGTGCTCCGCGACCTCTGGGTCCGCCACGGCCGCGACCCGTCGGACCGCCGGCGTGGCTTCACCGAGGACGACGTGCTCGCGGCGCTCGCCCGGGCCGGCGGCGACGAGCTGGCCCGCCGCTGCGAGGAGCTCGTCGACCGGCCGATGCGCCCCGACGTGGCGCCGCTCCTCGGCGTGGTCGGACTGACCCTGCACGAGGACGGGCCGGCCGACGTGCCGGACCTCGGGCTCGTCGTCGGGTCGGAGGCCGGTGGCATCGCGGTCCGCACGGCGCTGCGGGGCGGCGCGGCCTGGCGGGCCGGGGTCAGCGGCGGCGACCGCCTGCTGGCGCTCGACGGCGAGACGTTGACCGTCGACGACCTGACGCCGTTCCTCCGGGCCCGCGGGGCGGGCGCGACGGTCGTCGCGACGCTGGCCCGCGGTGCCCGGCTGCTGGAGCGTCGGATCGTGCTCGACCCGCCGCACCCGCGCCTGCGGCTGGCCGCCGACGCGGCCGCGACCGCGGCCGCCGCGGCGTCGTTCACCGCATGGTGCGGGCTGGAGCACCCGAGCGCCTGACCGGCGCACGGTCGGCGGTAGGGACCGTCAGGCGGCGGCGAACACCGTCCCCGCGCCGCGGACCGCGGCGTCCGCGCCGGGGGCGACGTAGGCGGCCTCGCCCTGTCGCAGCTCGACGCCGGCCTCCCCGCCGGCGACCGTCACCGCTCCATGGGTGCAGAGCACGATGCGCGGCCCCGACGCCGGCGGCAGCGGCAGCTCGCCGTCGAGCTCGACCTCGTCCAGGGTGAAGGCGTCCGTCGGCGCGAGATGCCGCGACCAGCCGCCGCGCGTCTCGGTCGCGACCCGCGCCTCCCGCGGCGCGGGGTCGAGCAGCCGGACCAGCGCCGCGACGTCCACGTGCTTCGTCGTGAGCCCGCCCCGCACGACGTTGTCGGACGCGCGCATGACCTCGACGCCGAGCCCCGAGAGGTAGGCGTGCGGCAGGCCGGCGGGGACGAACACCGCCTCCCCCGGCGCGAGGTCCACGGGCCGCAGCAGCAGCGCGACGACGACGCCGGGGTCGCCGGGGTGGTGCGCGAGCAGCTCGCGGGCCAGCCCGGCGGCCGCGGCGACCGGACCCGGACCGTCCGCGGTGCGGGCGACCGCGGCGCCGAGCGCGGCGAGGCGCGCGGCGGTCACGTCGGACGCGGCGGTGAGCAGCTCGGCGGCGGCGGCCCGCAGACCATCGGCGACGAGCGCGGCGCGGACCGCGCCGTCACCGAGCACGGCGTCGAGGACCGCGACCGCCTCGTCGGTCGGACGGGCGCCGACGAGCAGGCGCATCGGCGTCAGCGCGCGCAGCAGCTCGGGCTTGTCGTGCGGATCGCGGTAGGTCCGGGTCGCGGCGTCGCGCGGGACCCCCGCGGCGTCCTCGGCCGCGAACCCGGCCGCCGCCGCGTCACGGTCGGGGTGCAGCTGGATCGAGAGCGGCGCGCCGGCCGCGAGGAGCTTCAGGAGGAACCGCGGCACCGGCAGGCCGGACGCGTCGAGCGGCACGGGGCCGCCGGGCAGCAGCGCCAGCGCCGGGGCGGCCGGGTGGGCGCCGTACCAGACCTCGGCCTCGGGACCGTCGCTCGGCGGACGTCCGCGCAGCCCGGCGATGAGGGTCCGCGAGCCCCAGTCGTAGGCCCGGACGGGACCCTCGAGGGCCACGACGGTCGGCATGGCGGCCCCCACGTCGCGGCTCCGGTCGAGGTCCCACGGACGCTCGAGCCTACGCTCGCCGGCATGTCCCACCCCGGTCCCGCGACCCCGTCCGCGCCCGACGATCCGTCCGCCGCGGCGTCGGTCCGCGAGCTCGCCGTCGCGTCGCGGGCCGCGCGCATCATGGCCTACGCGGTCGCGGTGGCCGGCACCGGTGGCGGGACGCTGGCCCTGCGCGACGGTGACATCCCGGCGGCGCTGGTGGTCTGGACGACGACGCTGGCCGTGGCCGCGGTGCTCGTCGGGACGGCGACGCTGATGCGGGCCGTACGGGGGCTGACGGACCGCGTCGCCGCGCTCGAGGACGCGGTGCGGTCGCGGCGCGCCTGACGGGCCGCGCCGGCGACGTCGGCCGGGACCGACGCGCGGCTCAGCGGCGCGGGATGCGCTCGCCGAGGTAGCCGGGGAGGCGGTCGATCGAGACCCGCTCCTGCGTCATCGTGTCGCGGTCGCGCACCGTCACGGCCCGGTCCTCGAGCGTCTCGAAGTCGACGGTGACGCAGGCCGGCGTGCCGATCTCGTCCTGGCGGCGGTAGCGGCGGCCGATCGACTGCGTCTCGTCGTGCTCGACCATCCAGTCGACCTTCAGCAGGTCGAACAGCTCGCGCGAGACGGCGGTCAGCTCGGGCTTCTTCGACAGCGGCAGCACCGCGACCTGGTAGGGCGCGAGGCGCGGGTCGAGCCGCAGCACGACGCGCTCCTGCTCCTCCCCCTGGGCGTCCGGCGCCTTCTCGACGCGGTAGGCGTCGTAGAGGAACGCGAGCGTGGCGCGCGTCGCGCCGGCGGCCGGCTCGATGACGTAGGGGTGGTACCGCTCGTTCGTCGCCGGGTCGAAGTAGCTGAGGTCCTGGCCGCTCGCGGCCTCGTGCGCCTTCAGGTCGAAGTCGGTCCGGTTCGCGATGCCCTCCAGCTCGGACCACCCCATCGAGGCGTCGGGGAAGAAGAATTCGAGGTCGACCGTGCGCTTCGCGTAGTGCGACAGCTCGTCCTGGCCGTGCTCGCGGACGCGGAGGTTCTCAGGCCGGATGCCGAGCCCCTCGTACCAGGCCCGGCGAGCGTCGATCCAGTACTGGTGCCACTCCTCGTCGGTGCCGGGCACGACGAAGAACTCCATCTCCATCTGCTCGAACTCGCGGGTGCGGAACACGAAGTTGCCCGGCGTGATCTCGTTCCGGAACGACTTGCCCATCTGCGCGATGCCGAACGGGACCTTCAGCCGGCTGGTGCGCTGGACGGTGGCGAAGTCGACGAACATCCCCTGCGCGGTCTCGGGTCGAAGCCAGACGACGGCGCCGTCGTCCTCGACCGGACCGGCGAACGTCTTGAACATCAGGTTGAACTGCTTCGGCTCGGTGAAGCCGCCACCGCACTCGGGGCAGGCCATCCGCTCGAGCAGACCGGCCGCGACCTGCTCCTCGAGGTGGTCCTGGCGGAACCGCTTGTGGCACTTCATGCACTCGACGAGCGGGTCGGAGAAGTTCGCGACGTGACCCGACGCCTCCCAGACCTTCGGGTGCATCAGGATGGACGCGTCGAGGCCGACGACGTCGTCGCGGAGCTGGACCATCGCCCGCCACCACTGGCGCTTGACGTTCTCCTTCAGCTCGACGCCGAGCGGGCCGTAGTCCCAGGTCGAGCGGAACCCGCCGTAGATCTCGGAGGACGGGAAGATCAGCCCGCGCTTCTTGCACAGCTCGACGAGGGTCGGGAGGGTGACCTCGACGCTCGGGGCGAGGCCCTCGGTGTCGGCGGTGGGGGCGGCGTCGGCCACGGCAGGACGTCCTCGGACGGGGGTGGGAGGTCGGTGACGCGGGGGCGCTGCGGCTCCGGCGCGCGGCGGTCGGCGCTCCGGCCGGCTGAGCCCGCGGTCGTAGGATGCTAGCCGCGGCGGTCCTCCGGACCGGCGTGGAGGGCCGGGGGTCCGCGTGCAGAGCCGCTTCGAGGCCGACACCGCCGTGACCCGGCTCGACGAGGACCGCTTCGCCGCCGAGGTCCGGGCCGGGTGGCGGGTCACCGACGGCGCGGCACCGAACGGCGGCTACCTGATGGCACTCGCCGGGCGCGCGATGGCGGTCCGGGCCGAGCGGCCCGACCCCGTCACGGTCACCGCGCACTTCCTCGCCCCGCCCGAGCTCGGACCGGTCGAGGTCGTGACCGAGCTGGTCCGCGCCGGCCGCCGGTCCCGGACCGTCGCGGCCCGGATCGTCCAGGACGGGCGCGAGTGCACGCGGCTCCTCGGCGCGTTCGGGGACCTGTCGGCGCCCGAGGGTCCGACGGACGTGCGGCTCACCCCGCCGCCGTGGCCCGCGGTCGAGGACATGGCGGACACGCCGACCGAGGCGCCGGGGTTCGCCGCGCCCGAGATCTTCCACCGCCTCCGGCACCGGATGCCGCTCGCGCACCTCGGCTGGGCCGTCGGGCGGCCCTCCGACGCGGGCCTGACCGGCGGCTGGTGCCGCTGGCCCGACGCGGACGCGGTCGACACTCTGGGCCTGCTGTTCGTCGCCGACGCCTACCCGCCCGCGGTGTTCGACCTCGCGGCGGCGCCGTCGACCTGGGCACCGACGATCGAGCTGACCGTGCAGGTCCGGGCCCGGCCGGCGCCGGGCTGGCTCGCGACGCGGTTCGCGACGCGGGCGCTGACCGCGGGGACGTTCGAGGAGGACGGCGACGTCTGGGACGCCGACGGCCGGCTGGTCGCGCTCAGCCGGCAGACGGCGCTGGTCGGGAGGGCGGGACGTGGCTGAACCGCGGGTCGTCGTCGTCGGCAGCGCCAACATGGACCTCGTCGTCGAGACG
>JBEARL010000086.1:0-6622 GCA_041163265.1 Actinomycetota bacterium | reverse complement strand
CGCGGCGAGGGTCGCGCGCCAGGCCGCCTCGTGGGCGCGGGCGGTGTCGGTCACCACGCCGTCGAGGTCGAGCAGCAGCGCGCCGGGGTCGAGCCGCGCCGCCATGCCGTCCCCCGGTCGCCGCGAGTCTGCCACAGCGTCTGGCCCACCCGCGGCGTCACGCCCCGGCGTCACGCCCCGGCGTCACGCCGCGTCGCGGCGCTCCCGCCGGGCGCGCCCAGCGGTCCCGGCCGAGCAGCAGCAGGATCGGCAGTGCCTGGGTCAGGCCGCCGACGGCCAGCACGGCCGCGCGCGTCTCCGCGGATCCCGGCAGGTGGATGGCGGCGACGGCCAGCGCCACGCCGACCGACCGGGCGGTCGACGCCAGCCAGAGCGAGCGCCGGCGCGGACCGTCGGTGGTCAGCAGCACCGCCGCCACCCACGCCACCGCGATCATCAGCAGCGCCGGCACCAGCGGCGGTCCGAGCAGCTCGCCCACGATGCCGCGGGGATCGATCGCCAGGCCGACCGTGACGGCCGCACAGATGCAGGCCGTCGAGGCGGCGCCGAGGCGTCGGGCCAGCCGAGCCACCGCCTCGGGGTGCCAGCGGCGGCGCCCGAGCAGGTGCCGCAGGACCGCGCCGGCCCCCAGCGGTGCCACCAGGAGCAGCAGGAGGGTGCGCCCGACCTCGAGGGCGGGGACGCCGGCGGCCTCCGGCAGCAGCACCGCCAGCAGCGCGGGGACCGTGACCAGGTTCGCGGTCCCGAGCGCGGTCACGATCGCGACGGTCGCCGGCACGTCGCCGCGCCCGATGCGGGTCAGGGCGATCCCGATCGGCCCGGTCGAGGCCGCGGCGAGCAGCACCAGGCCGGCGGTCTCCCCGGGCCGCAGGTCGAGGACGAGCGTGGGCAGCAGCAGCGCGGCGGGGACGACCACGAGATCGACGGCGACCGCGCCGAGGAGGAGGCCGCGATCGCGCAGCGGCGCCAGCAGCGCGCGCACGGGCGTCCCGCCCGCGACGGCGAGACCGTTGAGGAGGAGGCCCGCGGTGATGAGGAGGGAGTAGGCGGACTCCGCGGTGCTCACCGCCGGACCGCGGAGTCGGCGGCGGGAGCCGGTGCGGCGTTCGCCCGGGCCCAGGCCGCGCGGATCGACGGCGAGCTGCCCGTCGCGACCCGCATCGCGGTCAGCGCGGCACCGGCCCGTGCGGTGGTGCGCGCGGCGTCGGCGGCCATGGCGTCGAGCTCGAGCGCGTGCCGCAGCACGTCGTCGAGCGACCCGACCGCACCCCGGAACAGCACGCGGTAGCCGGGCCGGGCGATGCGGGGGATCGGCGGCCGGTCGAGGAACGCCAGTGCCTCGCGGCCCTGGTGGTTGATGCCGAGCTCGGGCGCGAACCGGGCCATCGTCGCGTCGAGCCGGGCGGCCGTGGTCGGAAGCAGCCCCTCGGCGACGAGCGGCAGCTCGGCGTCGAGCTCGCCGCGGCGGAACGCCGACCGGGCGTCGGGGTCGTCGCGCAGCGCACCGATGCGGCCCTGCTGGGCGACGAAGGCGTCCTCCTCCGCGGGCGTCAGCACGTCGGGCGCCCAGCGCCGGTGCGCGGCGAGGAACGACGACGTCAGCGCGACCGAGACCCACGTCAGCAGGTGTGGGTCGTCGCCGCGGTAGGGGGACCCGTCGGGGGCGGTGCCGTGCACGCGCGGGTGGACGGCCCGGACGCGGGCGGCGACCGAGAGGGCCTCGCGGGTCGACCCGAACGCCGACGTCGTGACGTACGCCGAGGTGCGCTGCAGGCGTCCGAGCGGGTCCTCGCGGAAGGCGGAGTGGTCGTGGACCCCGGCCATGGCGTGGGGGTGGCTCACCTGCACCAGCAGGCCGCGGATCCCGCCGGCGATCGCCGCCGGGTCGCCGATGACGCGCCACGACGCCGACCCGGGGCCGGTCAGACCCTCGTCGCCGGGGTCGACCGTCGCGTCGAACGGCGGTGGGCCGAACATCGTCGTCAGCACGCCCCGGACGGCGCGGCCGAGCAGGGGCAGCCCGGGGGACATCGGCTCGAGCGTGACGGGGGTACGTCCGCCCACGGCCGCCTCCTGCGCTGCGCGTGCGGCCGTGCGCCGCACGTCGGGTTCGTCAGCCGACCGGGGCCGGATCGCCGTAGCCGGTCATCACGTCGGCGAGGGTCAGCTGCACGCCCGCCGCGCGGGGCTCGACCGGGACCGGGTCCGCGTCGACGCCGCCGAGGTGCGCCCACCACCAGCGGAGGCCGCGGGGCGGGGTCCGGACCCCGAGCGCGGCGAGGTCGCCGCCGCGCCGGCCGAGGAACGCGACGTCGGCGACGGCGCCGTCGACGGCGGCGCGGACGGCGGGGTCGTGGCCGTACGCGTCCCGAAGCGCCGCGACGACCTCGGCCCGGGTGGCGAGGGCCGCCCAGTCCGGGCCGCCGCCGTCCGCGTCGTCGGCGCCGAGGGCTCGCCGGACCGGACCGCGGTCGAGGAGATCGGACCAGTCCGGGACGTCGGCCGGCCGGGGGTCCCCGGCCGGGGCCGGCGCGAGCCGGCGCCGAGCCTCCACCCACACCAGCCGCTGCCGACCCAGCCAGTCCCAGGCGAAGGCCGGGGGCGCGGGCGTGTCGGGCATGCGGGGAGGCTACCGATGGCGTCCCAGCGGCCACCGGCGGCCATCCGACCGCACGAGGTTAGGCTAACCTTACCTCTGATGGTCGCTCCCGGCCGTCGTCCCTCCGGAGGTCCCCGATGCCCCGCTCCCGCGTCGCCACCACGCGCCGCCGCCTCGCCGCCCTCGTGGCCGTCCCCCTCGTCCTCTCGGCCTGCGGTGGTGCGGCGACGGACGACGCCGCGCCGACCGCGGACGCGGACCCGACGGCCGGGGCCGGCGCCGGCGGGGTCGTGACCGTCTACACCGGACGCCACTACGGCATCGAGTCGGTGTTCGAGGAGTTCACCGCCGCGACCGGTATCGAGGTCCGGTTCACCACGGGCTCCGACCCCGAGCTGCGCGAGCGCCTGCTCGCCGAGGGGGACAACACCCCGGCCGACGTCGTGATGACCGCCGACGCGGCGAACATCGCGCTGGCCGCCGCGGCCGGCCTGCTCGCCCCCGTCGACAGCGACGTCCTGCGCGAGGCGATCCCGGCCGACCTCAGGGCCGAGGACGACACCTGGTTCACGTTGAGCCGCCGCCTCCGCGTCATCCAGTCCTCGACCGAGCGGGTCGACGCGCCGCCGACCACCTACGCGGCGCTCGGCGACCCGGTGTGGCGCGGCCGCCTCTGCCTCCGGCCGAGCACCCATCCCTACACGCAGTCCCTCGTCGCGGCGCTGATCCGCAACGAGGGCCGCGCGGCCGCCGAGGCGATCGTCGCGGCCTGGGTCGCGAACGATCCGATCTACATCAACTCGGACACGGAGCTGCTGCGGGCCATCGCCGCCGGCGACTGCGACGTGGCGCTCGCCAACTCCTACTATCTGGGCCGGCTCCGCACGGAGGACCCGGCGTTCCCCGTCGCGATCACCTGGCCCGAGCAGGACGGTGTCGGCGCCCACGTCAACGTGAGCGCCGCCGCGGTCCTCGCCGCGGCCCCGAACCCGGACGGCGCGGTTGCGCTGCTCGAGTGGCTCGCGACCGACGGACAGCGCTCGTTCAGCGACGCGAACTTCGAGTACCCGGCCGACCCGGACCTGACGCCGGCCGAGGTGCTCGTCGGGTTCGGGACCTTCGCGTCGGACACGGCCTCGGTCCGCGAGCTCGGCGCGCTGAACGCCGAGGCGGTCGACCTGCTGTCGGTGGTGGGGTACGAGTGAGGCGTCCGTGAGCGTCGCGTCGCCCCGTCTGCGCGCGCTCCCCGGCTGGGCGGCGACCGTCGCGATCACCGCCGTGGTCGCCGCCCCGATCGGCGTCCTCGTCGCCTCGGTCGCGGACCCGTCGACCGAGGTCTGGGTCCGGCTGTGGCAGACGCGCCTGCCGGGCATGCTCCGCGACACGGCGCTGCTGCTGGTGCTGGTCCTGACCGGGACGTTGGTCCTCGGCACGGGGCTGGCCTGGCTCGTCGCGGCCCACCGCTTCCCGGGTCGCCGGGTGGTCGGGTGGCTGCTGGTCACGCCGCTCGCGGTCCCCGGGTACGTCGCCGGGTTCGTCTGGCTGGACACGCTGTCGGGACCGTTCGGCGTCCGCGCCGTGCGGAGCCTCTGGCTCTGCGCGGTCGCGCTGATCCTGACGCTCTACCCCTACGTCTACCTCTTCGCCCGCGCCGCGTTCCGCGACGCGGCCGCCGACGCGCTCGACGCGGCCCGGACCCTCGGTCACGGTCCGGTCGCGACGTTCCGGCGCGTCGCGCTGCCGATGGCCCGTCCGGCCCTCGCCGCCGGGGGCGCGCTCGTCGCGATGGAGGTCCTGACCGACATCGGGACCGTGCGGCTGTTCAACGTCAGCACCCTGGCCGACGGGGTGCTCCGCGTCTGGTTCGGCACGGGCGACCGGCAGGCCGCGGCCGAGCTCGCGACCGCGCTGCTCGTCGCCGCGGTCGCGCTGATCGCGGCCGAGCGGCTGCTGCGCCGCGGCGCCGGCCACGCGCCGGCGGCGGCGGGACGTGCGCTGCGGCCGCGGGTGCTGAGCGGCGGAGCGGCGCGGGCGGCGCAGGGCGCGGTCGCCGCGGTCCTCGCGCTCTCCGTCGGCGTCCCGCTGGTGCGGCTCGTCGTATGGGCGCGGGAGGCCGGCACGGCGACCGCGACGGTGGCCGGGGGGCTCGGCCACCACGTCGTCAGCACCGTCACCGTCGCCGGCACGGCGGCCGCCACGTGCCTCGTCGCCGGGACCGTCCTCGCCCTCTCGGCTCGGCGCCGCGGCGGCGTCGGCCGCGCGCTCGGGCGGATCGCGTCGCTCGGGTACGCGATGCCCGGTCCCGTCGTCGCCGTCGGCGCGGTCATCACCCTGGCCGCGGTCGGCCGTGCGCTCGACCTGCCGCGGGGCATGCTCGTCGTCGGCTCGACCGCCGGTCTCGTGTTCGCGCTGGTGGTGCGGTTCCTCGCCGTCGGCTACCAGGGCGTCGACGCCGGGCTCGACCGCGTCCCGCCCGAGACCGTCGCGAGCGCCCGGGTCCTCGGGGCCCGCCCGACCCGCGTCGCGCTGACCGTCGAGCTGCCGCAGGCGCGGTACGCGGTCCTCGCCGCCGCGGCGCTGCTCGCGATCGACACGGTGAAGGAGCTGCCGATCACGCTGCTGCTGCGGCCGTTCGGCGTCGACACGCTCGCCGTCTGGGTCTGGCAGGCGACGGCCGAGAGCCTCTGGGCCCAGGCGGCGGTCCCGTCGCTCGCGATGGTCGCCGTCGGCATGACCGCGGTCGGGGCGCTGCTCGTCGCGCTCGAGCGGGGCGCCGACGTCGTGTCCTGAGCCGGACCCTCAGGCCCGCGCGAAGGTCACGACCGGTCCCTCGACGGCCACGTCGACCCGGGTCCCCCTCGGCAGGTCGAGGTCGGGGCCCCGCCGGGCGCGCAGCCGTGTGCCGTCGCCGAGCTCGACCCCGACCAGCTGGTCCCGCCCGTAGTAGGTGAGGGTGCGGACCGTCGCCGTGCCGTCGGTTCGCGCCCGCAGCCGCACTGCCTCGGGCCGGACGACCACCGCGACGTCCTCGGCGGCCACGGGGCCTGCCGTCGCGAGCCGCCCGAGCGGCGTGTCGACGAGGTACTGCCCGGCCCGCCGGCCCGTCAGGACGTCGGCGTCCCCGATGAACGCCGCCACCTCGGGCGTCGCCGGCGACCGGTACAGCGTCTGCGGGTCGGCGACCTGGTGCAGCCGCCCGTCGAACATGACCGCGATGCGGTCCGCGACCGAGAGCGCCTCCTCCTGGTCGTGGGTGACGAGCAGCGCCGTCTGCTCGGCGGCCCGGAGGATCGCCCGCACCTCGTCGCGGAGCGTCACCCGCAGCGCCGCGTCGAGCGAGCTGAACGGCTCGTCGAGCAGCAGCAGCGTCGGAGCGGGCGCGAGGGCCCGCGCGAGGGCGATGCGCTGGCGCTGGCCGCCGCTCAGCTCGGCCGGACTGCGGCCGCCGCTGCCGCCGAGCCCGACGAGCGTCAGCACCTCCTCGACCCGCGCGGCCCGGGCCGCCCGGTCGAGGTGCCGCAGCCCGAACGCGACGTTGCCGGCGACGTCGAGGTGCGGGAACAGCGCGTGCTCCTGGAACACGAGCCCGACGCCGCGGTCCTCGGGCGGCACGGACCCGCCGGGACCGTCGACGGTCCGGCCCGCCAGCTCGACCGTGCCGGCGTCGGGCCGCTCGAGGCCCGCGACGACCCGCAGCAGCGTGGTCTTCCCGCAGCCCGAAGGCCCGAGCAGGGCCGTCAGCGACCCGGCCGGGACGTCGAGGTCGACGCCGTCCAGCGCGACGACGTCGCCGAAGCGCCGGGAGATGCCGCGGCACCGCAGGGCGGGCGCGGGGGAGGGTCGGGTCATGACCGGTGGCGGCTCGGCATCGCGGGGTAAGGCTACCCTTACCTGCATGAGCGCCACCCTGCAGCACGCCCTGATCGGCGCCGACGGCGCGCGGCTCGACGACGTCCGCGGCGCGGACCACGCCGCGGAGCACCTCGCGACCGAGGTCCTCGAGATCCTGCTCGAGAACGACGC
>JBEARL010000085.1:0-5163 GCA_041163265.1 Actinomycetota bacterium | reverse complement strand
GAACAGGTCATCCATCGGGCTCGTGTCCCAGCCGACCATCCGCGTGGGCAGGGACAGGAGGGTCCGCATTCTCACGTCGTCCAGCTCCTCGCCGGCGATGAAGTTGATGCCCTCCCAGTGCCCCTCCTTGCGGGAGGTCAGGTGGTCGAACAGTGCCCTCGTGTCACCCATCTTCAGCTCTCCTCCTGTTGGCACCCCCGGGACGACTTGAACGTCCGACCTTCGGTTTAGGAAACCGCTGCTCTGTCCTCTGAGCTACGGGGGCTTGTTCTCTATTGCTTGGCATCCCCTGGAGGATTCGAACCTCCGACCTGCGGCTTAGAAGGCCGACGCTCTGTCCAGCTGAGCTAAGGGGACAGGGTGGGGGAGACCGGGGAGAGACGGTCCCAGCCTCCCCCGGAGGTCACTTGATGTCGCGGCCGGCCTTGACAGCCTCGACCACTCGCTTGCCCACAAGCTTGTGGAGCTTCTGGATGTTGGGGAGGTTGCCGGTCTTGCTGACGGCATTCCAGAGGGTGACGAGGAGCTCACCGCCCAGGGTCTCGGAGAAGGCCCCGACGTTCTTCGCCTGGGCCGCCGACCAGGCGTTGTCCTTGCAGTGGTCGGCGAGCTTCTCGATGATGGCCGTCACGGAGGAGGCCGGCTGGTCCTTGAGGCGGTCCTCGACCTTCTTGAAGCGGTCCAGGATGTCCTCGGCCGAGATGACGGAGGCATACTTGGAGACGAACTCGTTGAAGGCGATGGCCGCCTCCGTGCCCACGAAGCCCTGGGCCACCGAGAAGATGATGCGGTCACCGCGACCGGCGAGCTCGGTGGGGGAGAGGGCCATATGGCGGAGGCTCGTGTCAAGCCGGTGCCAGGAGGCCGGGTTGGGGCAGACCGTCCCGGGCTCCACCGAGCCGGGGTCCACGCGGAGGTGGGCCGGGTTCTGGCGGATGAAGTCGATGACCAGCTCGGCCATGCTCTGGAGCTTCCCGGGGACGACCTTCGGGTTCCACATCGCCGCGACGAACAGCGTCACCGCGATCAGCGTCATCGTGACCGCGATCAGCATCGCGCGGTTGAAGTACAGCGAGACGCCGGCGACCTGCCAGTCCTCGCCGAAGATGATGGGGGTCTTGAACAGGCCGGTGATGGGGTCGAGGACGCCCTCGAACTCACCGCCCCACTCCGCCGCCGCGAGGATGAGTCCCACCCGTCAGCTCCCGGTCGTCGCCGTCGTCGTCTCGTCGAGCTCGAGCACCGTCGCCGACCCGCGCGAGACCGCGTGGAGGCCGACGGCGAGGAGGCAGGCGACCGAGGTCGCCGTGGCGAGCGCGAGGCTCGGGCCGTGGATCCACCCGGCTCGGGAGACGAGCGCGAGGGCCGCAGCATAGGCGACGAGCCGGAGCCCGAGGGACACCGCCACGGGGGTCAGCGGCGAGCGTCCGCGGTGCCGGCGCAGCCCCGGGACGCCCCCCGCCACCAGGACCGCACCCAGGAGCACCCCGACCACGGCCCCCGCCGCCCCGCCGGCGCCGACGAGGACGCCGCCGAGGGCCGCGCCGAGCGCGGCGAGCAGCGCCGCCACGCCGAGGACCCGGCGCAGCACGCGCCCGGCGAGCGGGTCCCGCGCGTCGGTCACGTCCCGACGTCCGGCTCGGCGTCGGCGACCGGGTCCGCGGTGCGGCCGAGCCGCGCGGCCCGCAGGCGCGCGGCCTCGGCCCGGTCCATGCGCGCCCCGCGCAGCCAGATCAGGTAGAGGCCGGCGGCGTTGCCGACGACCGCGCCGGCGCCCAGCAGCCACGGCCCCGTCCCGAGCCAGCGGTCGAGGAGCCACCCGATGCCGGCCCAGGTCAGCGTGGCCGCGAGCAGCTCGACGCCCATGACGTTCGACTCGTCGACCCCGCGCCAGGCGCCGCGCCGATGGGCCGCGGCCTCGCGGTCGCCGGCCATCGTGACCTCCACCGGACGCGCGCGGGACGCGTCGATGGGGCGAGGCTACCGGCGGGGTCCCGCGCCCCCCCGGGGCGCGGCGGGTCGGCCGGTCGCCGCGGTCAGCGCCGTCAGCGCGAGCCCCGCCACGAGGAGGACCGCGACGACCGTCGGCGTCGCGAGCAGCGCCGGTCCGACCGCGCCGAACGCGACGAGCGCCGACCAGCCGTGCAGCAGCAGCACGGCCCGTCGGTGCGGGTGGCCGGCCTCGAGGAGCCGGTGATGCAGGTGACCGAGGTCGGCCCGCGTCACGGGGCGGTCGGCGACGAGGCGGCGCACGACGGCGAGCGCGGTGTCGAGGAACGGCACCGCCAGCACCAGCAGCGGCAGGAGCAGCGGGACCGAGGCGAGGAAGTCGGCCGTCGTCGGCGCGGCGGTGCGGCCGACGTGGGCGACGGCCGCGGCGCCGAGCAGCAGCCCCAGCAGCATCGAGCCGGTGTCGCCGAGGAAGACGCGGGCGGGGTGCCAGTTCGCGGGCAGGAACCCGAGGGCGGCGCCGCCGGTGACGGCCGCGACGAGCACCGCCCCCGACGGGACCGTGCCGATCGGACCGGGACCCGTCCCGAGCACGTACGCCGCGAACGCGACGGCCCCGATCGCGACGAGCCCGGCCGCGAGCCCGTCGAGGCCGTCGACGAGGTTCACGACGTTCACCGTCGCGACGAGCGCCATCACCGTCAGCACGAGCCCGAGGTCCGGACCGAGGGCGACGACGCCCAGCCCCGGGATCCAGAGGTACTGCAGCTGCACCCCGAGGGTCGCGACGAGCGTCGCCGCCGCGACCTGCCCCGCGAGCTTCAGCCAGGCCGAGAGGTCGATCAGGTCGTCGAGGGCCCCCACGGCCGCGATCACCGCCCCACCGGCGACGACCGCGAGCGGCGCGGCCGTCGCGGCGTCGGCGAGCGCGAGGTCGGCGAACCGCGGCGCGGCCCCGAGCCCGGCGACGACGCCGGCGAGGACCGCCAGTCCGCCGAGGGTGGGGACGGGACCGCGCCGTGCCCCCTCGGGCCCGGGTCGGTCCCCGGTCGGGACGGCGGTGGCGCCGATGCGCCGCGCGAGTGCGGCCGCGAGCGGCGCGGTCAGCGCCGTGACCACGGCCGCGACCGCCGCGACCGCGAGGTGGGACGTCACGTCAGGCCGCGGCCGGCCGCGGGTAGACGGGGAAGCGGCCGACGAGGTCCGCGACCTCGCCCCGGACCGCACGGCGGTCGTCGTCGTCGCCCCGGACCGCGCGGTCGATCATGTCGGCGATCGTCGGCATCTCGGCCGTCCCCATCCCCTGCGTCGCGACGCAGGGCGTCCCGATGCGGATGCCCGAGGCCTTCGCCGGCGGGAGCGGGTCGAACGGGATGGCGTTCTTGTTCAGCACGATGCCGGCCGCGTCGCACCGGGCCTCGGCCTCGGCCCCCGTCGCCCCGGTCGGGGTGACGTCGGCGAGGAACAGGTGCGTCTCGGTCCCGCCCGAGACGACGCGGTAGCCGCGCGCGACCATCGCGTCGGCCAGCGCCGACGCGTCGTCGACGATGCGCCGCGCGTAGGCGCGGAACTCCGGCGTGGCCGCCTCCTTCAGCGCGACGGCCTTCGCGGCGATGACGTGCTCGAGCGGACCGCCCTGCGAGCCGGGGAACACGGCCTTGTCGATCGCGGCCGCCCACGGCTCGCGGCAGAGGATGAGCGCGCCGCGGGGCCCGCGGAGGGCCTTGTGCGTCGTCGCGGTGACGATGTCGCAGTACGGGACGGGACTCGGGTGCGCGCCGCCGGCGACCAGTCCGATGAAGTGCGAGGCGTCGCAGAGCAGCACGGCCCCGACCTCGTCGGCGATCGCGCGGAACGCGGCGAAGTCGAGGTGCCGCTGGTAGGCGGACCAGCCGGCGATGATCAGCTTCGGCCGATGCGCCAGCGCCTTCTCGCGCACCTCGTCCATGTCGATGCGGCCCGTGTCCTCGCGGACCCCGTAGGACGCGACGTCGAACCACTTCCCCGAGAGGTTGACCTTCATGCCGTGGCTGAGGTGCCCGCCGTGCGGCAGCGACATCGCGAGCACCGGGTCCCCCGGCTGGAGGACGGCGAGGAACACGGCGAGGTTGGCGCTGGCGCCCGAGTGCGGCTGGACGTTGGCGTGCTCGGCGCCGAACAGCGCCTTCGCGCGGTCGATCGCCAGCTGCTCGATGGGGTCGACGGCCTCGCCGCAGCCGCCGTAGTACCGCCGACCCGGGTAGCCCTCGGCGTACTTGTTGGTCAGGACCGAGCCCTGGGCGGCCATCACCGCCGGCGACGCGAAGTTCTCGCTCGCGATCAGCTGCAGCTTCGTCCGCTGCCGCTCGAGCTCGACGAGCAGCCCCTCGGCGACCTCGGGGTCCGTGGCGCGCAGCTCGTCGAAGTCGGGTCCCCAGAAGGTCACGGCTGCTCCGGTCGGCGGCGGCGTGGCGGACGGCGAGGCTAGCCCCGCGACCCCTCCGGGCCCGGTCGGCGCGCGGCGAGGAACCGCTCGACGCCGCCGAGGTCGCGGTGCAGCGCGGCGTCGACGAGGCCGGCCGCCGCGGCCCGCGCGAGGGCGTCGTCGCCGCGGCGCGCGTCGATCTCGCAGAGGACCGTCCCGCCCGGCGTCAGCGCCGCGGCCGCCGCAGCGAGGAGCGCCCCGACGACCTCGTGCCCGTCGGGGCCGCCGAACAGCGCCCGGTGCGGGTCGTGGTCGGCGACCTCGGGCGGCAGCGTCGGCAGGTCGCCGAGCGGCAGGTACGGCGGGTTCGCGACGACGACGTCGACCCGGCCGCGCTCGTCCGGCGCGAGCACCCCGAGGAGGTCGCCCTCCCGGACCTCGACCGTCCCGGCACCTGCCGCGCCGACGGCCGCGGCGTTGGCCCGGGCCAGCGCGACCGCGGCCGGGTCCGCGTCGCCCGCGACGACGCGCGCGCCGGGGACCTCGGCCGCGACGGCCAGCGCGACCGCGCCCGTGCCGCAGCACGGTTCGACGACCAGCGCCGTCCCCCGCGCCGCGACCGCGGCCCGCGCGGCGGCGACGGCTCGGCCGGCCAGCGCCTCGGTCTCGGGCCGCGGCACGCACACGCCCGGGGCGCAGGCCAGCGTCAGCGTCCGGAACGCGGTCGTGCCGACGACGAGCTGCAGGGGCTCGCGGCCGGCGCGGCGGGCCACGAGCGCGTCGAGCCGTGCGGCCGCCGCGGGGTCCAG
>JBEARL010000084.1:0-5262 GCA_041163265.1 Actinomycetota bacterium | reverse complement strand
CGCGGTCGCCACCGCGTCCCCCGCCGCGCGCCACGCGCACCCCCGACCGCGCTCCGGGCCGTCCGGCCGCCCCGTGGCACCGGTCCGCGCGGACGCGAGGGGTTACGGTAGGCCCATGCGCGCGAACCCCTCCTCCTCCCTGCCCGCCGCCGGCCTCCGACCGCGCCGGGTCCGCACCGCGGCCGCCCTCGCCGCGACCGCCCTGGTCCTCGCCGCCTGCGGCGGCGACGAGGAGGGCGCGGCGTCCGTCGACGAGGCGCCGGTCGTCGAGGCCGGCCAGCCCGTCGAGGTCATCGGCCGCTCGGGCCTCGTCCTCTGGGACGTCTCGCCGTCGGGCACGAAGGTCTTCGTCGAGGGGTCCGAGGCTGACCAGCCGGTCGAGCCGGACCAGACCGCCATCACCACCGCCGCGGACGCCGTCGCGTCCTGGCTCGACGCGGTGCTGACCGAGCGGAACGCCGGGCTGACCACGACCGTCGCCGCGACCGAGGTCGACGCCGATGCGTTCGCGACGGCGATGGGGATGGACGGGCCGGCCACGAACGGCGTGCTCGACAGCCAGATCACCGCCGCGACCTACCTCGTCGAGATCGGGTACCTCGGCACGCCGGGCTGGATGCAGGTCCGCGTCGAGTCGACGCTGGGCGACCCCGACGGCAACCGGTCGACGCGGCTCGACACGTTCATCTTCGCCGTCGAGGACGACGGCGCCCTGACGTTCCTCGGCCTGGAGACCGGCGCATGAGCCCCCGCACCCGCCGCATCACCGCCGCGCTGGTCGGCGCCCTCCTCCTGCTGCCGGCGCTGGCGTTCGCGACCGAGCGGCTGACCGCCGTCGCGCCGGAGGGCGATGGGACGCTGGTCGTCCTGCTGATGGGCAGCGACGAGGGACCGCCGCGCGACGGACGCCCCGACGAGGGCCGAGCCGATGCGATCCAGCTGCTGTTCGTCTCGGCCGAACGCGACGCGGCGACGTTCATCTCGATCCCGCGCGACTCGTGGGTCCCGGTCAACGGCGTCGGCGAGACCAAGATCAACGCCTGCATGACCCGCGGCCCCCAGAACTGCGCCGACACCATCGAGGACGTGTTCGGCGTCGAGATCGCCGGCTGGATGCTGACCTCGATGTGGGGCATGGCCGACGCGGTCAACGAGTTCTCCGGCTGCCCGTCGGGTCCCGAGGACTGCGACCGCGGGCTCGTCGTGAACGTCGACTTCACCTGCACGACCCAGTGCGGCGGGCTCGCGATCCCCGAGCGGGGCGAGCAGCGCCTCAACGGCTACGAGGCGCTGACCTACGCCCGGTACCGGAAGGGCCGCGAGGGCGGCGACTTCGGTCGTGCCCAAGGCCAGGCCGAGCTGCTCGCCATCGCCCACCGCGAGGTCGCCGAGGACGGCTCGGTCGCCCGCATGATGGACGCGCTGCGCATCCTCCGCCGCCACACCATCACCAGCTTCACGATGCCGCAGCTGGTCCGGCTCGGCCTCGACGCGCTCCGCGTCGACCCGGCCACCGTCCAGCGCCAACTGATCCCGTCGACGACGGCGACGATCGGCGCAGCCTCGGCGGTCCGTCTGCTCGACGGCGCCTACCCGATGGTCGACGACGCCTACGACGACGGCGTCCTCAACGGCAGCGCCCCGGGGTCCGTCGCGCCGTAGGCGCCGGCCGGGCTGCTGGCGGCGTCAGCGGAGGGTGTGGGATTCGAACCCACGGTGCGGGTCGCCCCGCACAGCGGTTTTCAAGACCGCCGCCTTCGGCCGCTCGGCCAACCCTCCGCCTGTGAGGCTACGGGGGAAGGCTCCGTCGCCCGGGGCCGCCGCCCGTGTCGCCCCCGTCCGTACCGTCCGCCGGGGCCGCGGGACCGCGCGCCTGGGTGGAGGTTCGCACATGACCGTGGCATCGGACGAGCCGCGCATCTGGGGCCTGACCCCGGACGAGCTCGCCGACCTGCTCGTCCCGCTGTTCGAGTCGCTCCCCCGCGGCTCGGACGACGAGCTGGTCTCCCTCGAGGACTGCTTCCCGGAGTTCGTTGAGGACGAGGACACCGGGTCGGCCGCCGGGTAGGCCGCTCGGCCACTCAGCCGCTCGACCGCCGACCGGCTCATCCGCCGGCGACCGCGCCGGTCACGTCCGTCCCCACGAGCACGAACCGGTGCGTGTCGGGTCCGATCCCCGTCGTGTCGCCGGCGAACACGCGGACCCACTGCGGGCCACGCTCGGCGAGGCCGAGCTCGCGCGACCACGCCACCGCACCGTCGTCGCGACGCCGCGCCTCGAGCCGGAGCAGCACCGGCTTGTTCACCTCGGCACGGACGTCCACGGCGCCGGTCTCGCCGGGGTGGACGCTGCCGAGCTCGCGGCCGGGACCCCACGCGAGCCCCGGGTAGGTCTCGCTCGGCGTGACGACGAGCGGCTCGCCGTGGCCGGCCGGCGGCGTGACGACCACCGTCGTCCCGGTCGCGGCGCCGGCGCGCGTCCGGACGCGGTCGACCGTCCACGTCCCGAGGCCGCGGGCGATCAGCCGGCCGGCACGGTCGCGGACGTCGCCCGGCGCGGTCAGCGTGACGCTCACCCCGACCGGGTCGCCGTCGGCGTCCTCCTCGAGCCGAGCCGCGCCCATCCCGGCCCGGATCGTCGCCGGCAGGCGCGGGTCGACCGTCGGCCGGATGCCGCCGTAGTACGCGGCGAGGATCTCGTCGGCCTCCTGACCGGCGAGCGCCCGCGCGTGCGCGCCCCACTGACCCATCCCGACGCCATGGCCCCAGCCGTAGCCCTCGATGACGACCTCGTCGCCCGCGACGCCGATCGCGTACCGCGTCGTCGGGATGACCGACGGCAGCCGGGCCGAGCCGTCGGACCGCAGCGGCGGGAAGCGGTCGGGGTCGAGCTCCGGCGCGCGGCTGCTGAGGAAGTCGCGCAGCTCGATCGCCGCGACCTCGACGCGGCGGCCGTCGCGGCCCGTGACGCGGATCATGGCCCGGGGATCGTCCACGGCCCCGACCCGTTCGACGTCGGCGAACGGGGTCACGGCCGAGAGCCGCCGCCCCTGCGCGAGCAGCGCGTCGAACTCGGCCCGGGTGAACCGGACCTCCCACCGGTGCAGCGGGGACAGCGCGTCGAAGGGATCCTCGATGCCGGTGAGGTACGGACGCGGGCCCGACGACGGGAACACGAACTCGTTCGCGTAGGTCCGGCCGCCCGAGGTCGAGAAGTACCGCGCCAGGATCGGCTCGCGCTCGTACAGGAGCACGCGACCGCTGGTGCGATCGACGGCGCGGCGCCACCACTCGCCACGCGACGCGAGCAGCACCTCGGCGCCGCGGAACACCTGGCAGGCGGTCGTCGCGCAGATGTCGTAGTCGCGGTAGGCGGTCAGGCCCATGACGTGCCAGGCGTACGTGCGGGCCGCGATCACCTGCGCCTCGAGCGTCGCCGCCGGCCAGGACCGCGGCACCTCGGCGAGGCCGTAGAGGTACGCGTCGAACGGCAGCTCGTTCACGACGTCGAGGCCGGTGCGCCGCGGCAGCAGCTCGACGGTGCCGAGGAAGCGGCGGGGTCCGAGCCCGGTGACCACCGTCGGCGCGGCGAGCGGGTCCGTCAGGACGTCCGCGGCGACGTCGGGGGTGAACCTCACGCCCCCGGCGGCGCGGACGGGACCGGTGATGCGCTCGTCGCCGGGCGCGGCCGCGGCCGGGGCGGCGGGCAGGACGGTCGCGGGCAGCACGAGGAGCGCCGCCGCCAGCGCCGCCGCGGCCCTCACCGGCCTCACTGGTAGGTGATGACGACCGGGAGCGGCGTGCGGTCGATGACGTCGGCCGGGTCCATGATCGTCGGCGCGTCGATGCGCAGGAACTGCTTCCACCCCCACCGCCACTGCGGGTCGGCGCCCTCGGCCATGATGCGGAAGGTCCGCTCCTTGGTCGCGATCGGCCCCTGACCGTCGACGTGGACGACGCCGACCAGCTCGGACGGGACGACGACGGTGTCGCGGTCGGGCAGCATCTCGAGCAGGAACTGGTGGAGCATGAACGCCTTCTGGGGCAGCCGCTCCCGGCGGACCAGCTCGGCCAGCCAGTCGGCGACCCGCTGGACCTCGGCCGCCTCGACCGACCCGATCTGGCGCAGGTGCACCTGGTCGGGTCGCAGGCGCCACTCGGGGTCGAGTGCGAGGAACACGTGCGGCTCGAGCAGCAGCTCCTCGTACTCCTGCGCCTGGACGAGGAAGTCGGTCCGACCGGACTGGAGGTCGATGAACACCGCCATCCCCTCGGCGCGGGCCCGGTCGACGAGCGGCCGCAGGCGCTCGATCGAGATGCGCTGGCTGTAGTCACCGGCCGACCCCGGCGATGCCGACGCGACCGTGACGATCAGGTCGAAGCCGGGGACGACGCGCAGTTCGTCGAGGCCGTCGTACCGCGCCGCGAACTCGCGGACGCGGTCCATCGTCGCCTCGAGGTCCTGCTGGCCGAGCGCACCGAGCGACGGCGCACCGGGCGCGCCGTACAGGGCGACGATGCGCGTGCCGTCGAGCGGCAGCCACCCGCCCCACGGCAGCGGGTCGGTGTGCAGCGCCACGTCGAGGGCCCACGCCGTCGTGGCTCCTGCGCCGGCGGGGCCGGTCCCGTCGGCGTCGCCACCGACGAGGAGCAGCCGGGCCGGCGCGGCGGCGCGGAGCGCGTCCGCGCGGCCGAGGACCTGCGCGGCGTCGGTCGGGTCGACGGCGAGGAGCGCCTCGCCACGCGCGCCGGCCGCGGCCGCAGCGACGAGCAGCCGCACCGGGTCCGAGGGGTCGGCGAGCCAGACGGTCCCGTCGGGACCGCCGTCCCCACCCGCCGGCGGCGCGCCGGCGTCGGTGGCCACCACGCGGACGGCGGGTTCGGCTCGGCCGGCGGCGACGACGCGGGCGACCAGCGCGGCGGCGCCCGCCGCGTCGGAGGCGACGACGGTCAGCGCCGCGTCGGCGGGGACGAGGGACAGGGCCGCCCCGGCCGGGTCGGGCGGAACGACCGCGGCCTCGTCCGACACCGCGCCGGCGTCGACGGCCTCGTCCGGCGCCGCGTCGGGCTCCGCAGCCTCGGCGTCGTCCGTCGCGGCCACTCCAGGCGACTCCGTCGCATCGACTGGCTCGAGCGCCGGCGCCGGCGGCAGCGGCAGCGGGACCGCCTGCGTGGTCGCCTCGACCACGAGCGCGGCCCAGGCAGCGGCGTCCTCCTCGGCGACGACGTGGACCTCGGTCGCGCCCCACCGGGCGAGCAGGT
>JBEARL010000083.1:0-5294 GCA_041163265.1 Actinomycetota bacterium | reverse complement strand
GCGCTCGCGCTCGAGCCCGAGTTCGTCGTCCTCGACGAGCCGGTCTCGGCCCTCGACGTCTCGGTCCAGGCGCAGGTCATCAACCTCCTCGAGGACCTGCAGGACCGACTCGGCCTCACCTACCTGATGATCGCGCACGACCTCTCGGTGGTCCGGCACGTCGCGGACCGCATCGCCGTGATGTACCTCGGGCACCTCGTCGAGCTGGCCGACGGCGAGACCCTCTACGCCCGGCCGGCCCACCCCTACACGCACGCGCTGCTCTCGGCGGTCCCCGTCGCCGACCCGCGGACCGAGCGGGCCCGCGAGCGCATCGTGCTCGCCGGCGACCTGCCCTCGCCCGCCGACCCGCCGTCCGGCTGCCGGTTCCGGACGCGGTGCCCGATCGCCCAGCCGGTCTGCGCCGAGGAGCGGCCGCCGCTCGTCGCGATCGCGGACGGTCACCACGCCGCCTGCCACTTCCCGCTGGCCGCGGGCGAGACGCTCGCCGACCGGATCGCCGCGGCCGGCTGAGCGCAGCTCGGCCCGCCCGGACGCGCGCTAGACCGCGCCCTCGGACCCACCGGCCAGCGCCGCGTCGAGGACGTCGCCGCGGAGCACCCGAGCCGCCGGGATCAGCGCGAGGGCCGCGACCGCGGCCGCGGCGACCCACGGCGCGCGCAGCCCGGCGACGTCGGCGACCACCCCGCCCAGCGCGCCGCCGACCGGGATCGATCCCCAGCCGAGGAACCGGTAGACGCTGTTGACGCGGCCGAGCAGCTCGTCGGGGATGATCGTCTGGCGCAGCGAGACCGTGACGACGTTCCACGCGACACCGGTCAGCCCCATCGCCGCGAGCGCCAGACCGACCTCGACCGGACCGCGGGAGAGCCCGACGGCCAGCGACGTGCCGGCGGATGCGATCAGGGTCGACCACAGCACGCGCAGCCGACCGGCGCGGCGCACCACCCGGGCTGCGACGAGGCTGCCGAGGAGCGATCCGACGGCCCCCGACGTCAGCAGCACCGAGAAGGCGACCGGCCCGAGCCCGAGGACCGAGCCCTCGCCCAGCACGAAGAGCCCGAAGGTCGCCATCCCCATGCTGGCCGTGCCGTTCATCACGGCGAGCAGCACCGCGAGGGTCCGCAGCAGCCGGTGGCCCCGCAGCCACCGCACGCCGGTCGCGATCGCGACCCGGAGCGGTTCGCGCGGCGCGGAGGTCGCGGCGACGGCCGCGGCGGCCCCGAGGCCGTCCGACCGGTCCGGTGCCGCGCGGCGCACGTGCCCGCCGAGGCCGACCAGCAGCAGCGCCGCCACCGCGAGCAGGCCGGCATCGACGTGGAGCGGGACCGCGGCGGCCGCGACGAACAGCGCGCCGCCGAGCGGCGGTCCGGCGAACGAGTTCGCCGTGATCTCGACCGCGTACAGCCGCCCGTTCGCGCGCTCGAGGTCCGCGCGGGGCACGAGGGCCGGGACCAGCGTCTGCGCGGCGTTGTCGAACAGCACCTCGCCGGCGCCGAGCAGCAGGGCGACGGCGACGAGCAGCGGCACGCCGGCACGGCCCGTCGCGACCGCGGCGCCGAGCAGTCCCACGGCGGCGGCCCGCCAGGCCGCGGCCACCGCCATCGCGCGGACCCGGTCCACGCGGTCCAGCACGGCGCCGGCGGGCAGCGAGAGGAGCAGCCACGGCAGGCTGCCCGCGACCGCGACCGCTGAGAACGCGAGCGGGTCGCGCGTCAGCGATGCGGCGACGAGCGGGAGAGCCGCACCGCGGACGCCGTCACCGAGATTCGACGCGGCCGAGGCGCCGAGCGCGCGCCGGAACGCGGCGTTCACCCGCGGTCCGTGACGACGGCCGGCGGCTCGGCCCGCATGCGGACCTCGGGCGCGTGGGCGGCGACGAGTCGGGCGAGCGCCACGTGGACCGTCGGCGGCTCGGCCGACGTCGCGACGAGCCACCGCCCGCGCCGTCCGAGGACGACCAGGCCGCCGGTGCCGGCTCCGGTGAGACGGCGGCGCTGCCGCTCGATCGCGACGACGCGGTCCCAGCCGATGCGCTCGCGGCGGAGCAGGCAGATCCGGACGAGGCCGTCCGCGTCGGCCTCCGTGCGGCGGGGCAGGTCGAGGAGCAGGACGGCGAGGGCGAGCGCGGCCAGTGCGAGCGCGACGACCGGCCCCGGCGCGGCACCGCCGGCCCGCCAGGCGACCGCGCCGAGGCCGCCGAGCAGCCCGGTGGTCGCACCCGCGGCCAGGAACGGCCGCACCGACCCCGGCACGACCACGCGCTCGACCGCCATCGGACGAGACTACGGGCGCGTACCGTGGCCTGTCCGGCGGTGGCGTCCGAGGCGGACGCCGGAACCGCGGCGAGCGGGGAGGCGGCGATGGCGGCGGACGTGACGTCGGACGGCTCGGCGGCGGACGACACGGCCGCGGCCCCGCACCTGGACCACCCCGTGTTCGCGCTGGCGTCGCGGTTCGTCGACGACCTCGCCGCGCTCGAGCCGATGACCGCGACGTTCCTCGGTCTGCCCGGGTTCGACGACCGCTGGGGCGACCTCTCCCCCGCCGGCGCGGACGCACGGGCCGACCTGCTGCGCCGCACGCGCGACGAGCTGCGCGCGCTGCCGGCCGCGACCGACCGCTGGTCGGCGCTGGCCGCTCGCGTGCTCGAGGAGGACCTCGCCGACGGGCTGGCGTCGCACGAGCACGGCGACCACCTCCGCGACCTCGCGCACCTCGCCTCGACCGTGCCGAGCATGCGGGAGCTGATCGAGCTGATGCCGTTCGACACCGCCGAGCGCGCCGGCGACGTGCTGACCCGGCTCGAGACGATCGGCGGGGCGCTGGACGGCTGGTGGGCCTGCATGGCCGAGGGCGTCCGGACCGGCCGGACCGTGGCCGCCCGCCAGGTCGAGTCGGTCGCGCGGCAGCTGCGCGCCGGCGTCGCGGAGGGGGGCGCGTTCCCGCGCCGCCTCGCAGAGATCGCCGCGGCGCACCCGGCGCTGGCCGACCGCGCCGATGCGGCGCTCGCGGCCGTCGCCGCCGCGTCCGAGCGCACCGCGGCACGCCTCGAGCAGGAGTACCTCCCCCACGCCGCGCCCCGCGAGGGCGTCGGCGAGGAGCGGTACCTCCGCAACGCCCGCCGCTTCCTCGGGACGGACATCGACCCGGCCGCGACCTACGCCTGGGGCTGGGACCTCATCCGCGAGCTGACGGCGCGCGCCGTCGACGTCGCGGCCCGGATCGACGCCGACGCCGGCCTCGACGGCGTCGTCGCCATGCTCCAGACCGACCCGGCCTACGCCGCACCGTCGCAGGAGGCGTTCCGCGAGGCGATGCAGGAGCGGCAGGAGCGGGCGCTCGCGAGCCTGACCGGCGTGCACTTCGACGTGCCGGACGAGATCCGCGACGTGCGCGTGAACCTCGTCGCCCCCGGCGCGCCGCTGGCCGCCTGGTACATGGCGCCGAGCGAGGACTTCACGCGTGTCGGATCCATCTGGTGGTCGCTCGGCGACGCGACCAGCGTCCCGCTGTTCGACCAGGTGACGACCGCGTACCACGAGGGCTTCCCCGGCCACCACCTCCAGATCGGGCTGGCGGTCACGCTCTCGGACCGGCTGTCGCGGGCGCACCGGCTGATCTCGTGGCGTCCGGGGTACGGCGAGGGCTGGGCGCTGTACGCCGAACAGGTCATGGACGAGCTCGGCGAGCTGGAGCGACCCGAGTACGAGCTCGGGTACCTCGGGGCGAACCTGCTGCGCGCGGTCCGCGTCGTCGTCGACCTCGGCCTGCACCTCGGGTTCCGCATCCCCGACGACGCGCCGCTGCACGCCGGCGAGGAGTGGACGTACGACCGGGCGGTCGACGCGCTGGTGAAGCTGGCGTTCAACGGCGTCGACACGGCCCGGTCCGAGGTGACCCGGTACCTCGGCTGGCCGGCCCAGGCGATCAGTTACGCGGTCGGGAAGCGCGAGATCCTGGCGCTCCGCGACGCGCGGCGGGAGCGCGAGGGCGCGGCGTTCGACGCGAAGCGCTTCCACGCCGACGTGCTGGGCTCGGGCTCGGTCGGTCTCGACCACCTGCGCGAGCTGGTCCTGGGCTGACGCTCACGCGGCGTCCGCCGCGAGGTCGGTCGCTCAGGCCCGCTCGCCGGCGACCTCGCCGAGCACGCGCGGCTCGCGGTTGCCCGGACCGACGGTGACGACGACCGGACGGTGGGCACGGGCCTCGGCGTCCTCCATCTCGGCGTAGCTGACGACGAGCACGACGTCGCCGATGGCCACGAGGTGCGCGGCCGGCCCGTTGATGCCGACCACGCCCGAGCCGCGCGGTCCCTCGAGGACGTAGGTCTCGAGCCGGGCGCCGTTGGTGACGTCGAGGACCTGGACGCGCTCGTTCGCGAGCAGGTCCGCCGCGTCCATCAGGTCGCGGTCCAGCGTGATCGACCCGACGTAGTCGAGGTCCGCCTCGGTCACGGTGACCCGGTGCAGCTTCGACTTCATCATCGTGCGGCGCACGGGTGGACCTCGCGGGAGCGGTGTCGGGGCGGTGGGCGCCGCGGACCCTAGCCGGCGGTCGGCAGCGCCTCCTCGAGCGGGTCGTGGTACTCCCACCCGGTGCCGCCGCGGGCGTCGTGGACCTCGACGCCGGCGGCGACCAGCGCGTCCCGGATCGCGTCGGCGTCGCCGAACCGGCGCTCGGCCCGGGCCCGCTCGCGCAGCGCCAGCAGGGTCTCGACGTGCGGCGCGACGAGGTCGCGGTGCTCGTGCCAGCCCGCCTGCGCGACGCGGGCCAGCGCCGCGACCTGCCGGACCACCTCCGCGGCGTCGGACCCGCCGCCACCAGCGGTGCCGTCGCCGCGGCCCCCGCCGGCCAGCAGGCCGGCCGTCACCTCGGCCGCCGCGAGCAGATCGCCCCGCGCGAGCGCGGCGTCGAAGGTCGCCGCGGCTCCGTCGGTCGGCGCCGCGGCACCACCGTCGCCGGACGCCGCGTCGGCGTCCGCGCCGGCGGCCGTCCCGAGCCCCGCCGCGACCCATCCGAGCACCTCGTCCAGCCCGATGGTCGTGCCGGTCGCGACCTCGTGGACGCGGTCCCGCAGGCGCACGACGACCCGCCCCCGCCCCTCGGCGCGCAGCGTCCCCGCGGCGAGGTCGAGGACGGCCGCCGTGTGCTCGTCGACGCCGAGGACCCACTCGGTCGCATCGAGCATCCCCTCGAGGACGCGGAGGCGGCGGTCGCCGACGTAGCAGCACGACGTGTCGTGCGTCCCGCCCTCGGCGTTGTCGTAGTGGGGCACGACGATCGCGTCGAGC
>JBEARL010000082.1:0-5502 GCA_041163265.1 Actinomycetota bacterium | reverse complement strand
CGGCGTGCCGCGCTCGCGGATGCGCCGCGCGGACTCCACCTACGTCTACCGCCAGGAGCGGTGCCGGCGCTGCGGGACGGCCGTGCGCCGCTACGACCTGGCGGGCCGCTGGGCCTACGCCTGCGAGACCTGCCAGCCACCGCCGGGGCGGAGCCGCGGCCGTGCGCGCGGACGGGGGCGCGCGTGAGTCCCCTCGTCACCCGCGCCGTCGTCGCCGTCGCGGTCCTCCGCTACGCCATCCCGATCGCGGCGATCCCGGCCATCCCGTTCCTGATCGCGGACGACCGCCTCGAGCTGCTGGTCCTGCTGCGGCCGCAGAAGGAGTTCCTGCTCCTCGCCGGCGCCTCGCTCGCGCGGACCGGCGCCCCGACGGCGACCGCGCTGTTCGCCGTCTACGCACCGCTCATGATCATGGCGGTCTGGGCCTTCTTCGCCCTGGGCCGCCTGTTCCGCCCGGCGCTCGACGCGGGCGTGGCGCCGCGGTGGCTCACCCGGATCCTCCCCCCGCAGCAGCTCGCCGTGGCCCGGAGGGTGCTGGCCCGTCGGGGTCCGGTCATCGCCGTGCTGGGGCGCCTCGCCGCGCTGCCGCCGACGGTGATGGCGGCCGCGGCGGGGGCCTCGGACGTCGACGGTCGCCGCTACCTCGCGGCAGACCTCGTCGGCGCACTGGCGTCCTTCGCCCTGATGGTCGGCCTGGGCGTCGCACTCGGCGACGCCTACGACCGCTACGGCGTCTGGATCACGGTGGCCGGCCTCGTCGTGCTGGCCGGCCTCGTCGTGCTGCTGACCCGCTGGGTCCAGCGCGAGGCCGGCGCGGACGAACCGGACGCCCCGGGACCGTCCGGCCCCGACGTCAGCGGCCCAGCGCCAGCGTGACGACCGACGTCGTGTCGGTGACCAGCGCCGGCAGGATCCCGAGCAGCACCGTCAGACCGGCGAGACCCGCGACGACCAGCGAGAGGTTCGGCCCAGGCTGCAGGGCGGGCGCGCCGTCGACCGGCGCCTCCATCCACATCGCCCGCACGAGGCGCAGGTAGTAGAAGAACGCGATCACCGAGTTGATGACGAGGCCCGCGGCGAGCAGGAGTCCGAACCCGGTCACGTCGACCGTCAGCGCCTCGATGATCGCGAACTTCGCCCAGAGGCCGACCGTCAGCGGCGCACCGCCGAGCGACAGCAGGAACACGGTCATCCCGCCGGCCAGCAGCGGCGAGCGGACACCGAGCCCCGCGTAGTCGGCCGTGGCGCGGAGGCCCGTGCGCCGCGCGACGCCGATGACGACGGCGAACGCCCCGATGTTCATGACGGCGTAGGCGACGAGGTAGAGCAGGACCGCCCGGAACGCCGACTGGTTCACCGCGAGCGAGAGCGCGTCGGTGCCGCCGCGGGCGACGCCGAACGGCAGCAGGATGTACCCGGCCTGCGCGACCGACGAGTAGGCCAGCAGTCGGACGACGTCCCGCTGCTGGAGCGCCCCCAGGTTGCCGACGGTCATCGTCGCGAGTGCCACGACGCCGAGCACAGGGGCCCAGGCGCCCGCCAGCGGCGCGAACGCGGCGAACGCGACCAGCGTCAGGCCGACGAACCCGGCGGCCTTGGACGCGACGGCCAGCATCGCCGTCACGGGCATCGGCGCGCCGGCGTAGGTGTCGGGGGCCCAGAAGTGGAACGGCACGGCCGAGACCTTGAACCCGAACCCGACGATGATGAGCAGCACGGCGGCGAGCAGCAGGGGCGTCTCGGCGCCGGGCGTCTGGGTCGCGGCGATGGCCTCGGCGATGCCCGTCAGCGAGGTGGTCCCGGTGAACCCGTAGACCAGCGACATCCCCAGCAGCATGATCGCGACCGAGAGCACACCGATGAGGAAGAACTTGAGGGAGGCCTCCGACGAGTAGAGGTCGCGCTTGCGCAGGCCGACCATCACGAAGGCGGGGATCGAGACCGTCTCGAGCGCGACGAACAGCGTCAGGAGGTCGCGCGAGGAGGGCATGAGGACCATGCCGAGGAACGCCGTCACCAGCAGGAAGTAGTACTCGCCCTGGAAGTACCGACCCTCGGCGAAGAACCGCCAGCTGATCCCGAGCACGGCCAGCAGCGTGCCGAGGAACAGCAGCTTGAAGGTCAGGGCCAGCGAGTCGACGACGAACGTCCCGCCGAAGGTGCTGCGCTCGTCGCCCCAGAGCCGCAGCGTCAGCGCGATGGCGACCACGGTGCCGACGGCGGCCAGCGGGTTGACCAGCTGCTTCGCCGGACCGCGCAGCGACAGGTCGGCGGCCAGCACGACCAGGGCCGTGACGGCCAGCGCGATCTCGGGCCCGATCGCCCCGAAGTCGATCGCCATCAGCCGCCCATGCTGCGCAGCAGCGCGGTGACCGCGGCGTCCTGGACGCCGAAGACCAGGCGCGGGAACACGCCGAGGGCGAGGACCAGCAGCAGCAGCGGCGTCCACGCCACCCACTCGACCCGCATGACGTCGTCGAGTTCGGCCGCCGCCCACTTCTCGCTGGGGCGACCGAGGTTGACGCGCTGCAGCATCCAGAGGAAGTAGCCGGCCGTGAGCACGGTGCCGATGGCGGCGAAGATGACCAGACCGAGGTAGAGGCCGCCGTAGGTCGCGTCCAGCCCGAGGCCCGGCCGGATCGCGGCCCACATGGCGCCGAACTCGCCCCAGAACCCGGCGAGGCCGGGAAGGCCCAGCGACGCGACCGAGACGTAGGTCAGCAGCACGCCGTACCGCGGGATCTTCATCAGCATGCCGCCGCCGATGACCGCGATGTCGCGCGTGTGGTAGCGCTCGTGCAGCGACCCGGCGAGGAAGAACAGCATGCCGGTGATGACGCCGTGGGCGATGTTCCCGAAGAGGGCCGCCTGGATCCCGGCCTCGTTCATGGCCGCGATGCCGAGCATCACGAAGCCCATGTGCCCGACCGACGAGAACGCGATGAGTCGCTTGATGTCCGTCTGGGCGAGGCAGCAGAGCGAGCCGTACACGATCCCGATGACCGCGAGGACACCCAGCACCGGCGCGAACCTCACGGCGCCGTCCGGCAGGATCGGCAGCGCGATGCGGATGAAGCCGTAGGTCCCGATCTTCAGCAGCACGCCCGCGAGCAGCACCGAGCCGACCGTCGGCGCCTCGGTGTGGGCGTCCGGCAACCAGGTGTGGAAGGGCCACATCGGGACCTTGATCGCGAACCCGAGGAACATGCCGAGGAACGCCCAGGTCTGGAACGTGACCGAGCCGATCCCCGCGGCCTGCGACAGCTCGACGATGTCCCAGCTGCGCAGCCCCGACTGGAAGTACACGGCCAGGAACGAGACCAGCATGAAGATCGAGCCGAACAGCGTGTAGAGGAAGAACTTGACGCTGGCGTAGTCGCGGCGCGGCCCGCCCCACATCCCGATCATGAAGAACATCGGGACGAGGACCAGCTCGAAGAAGATGAAGAACAGGATCAGGTCGAACGCGATGAACGTGCCCGCCATGCCGGTCTGGAGCAGGAGCATCAGCGACAGGAAGGCCTTCGGCTTCCCCGGCTCGGGCAGGTGCTTCGTCGTGTAGATGGCGCTGAGGAACGGCAGCAGGTAGCTGAGGAAGAACAGCGGCAGCGAGATGCCGTCGATGCCGAGGTGGAACCGGGCGTTGATCGCCGGGATCCAGGGCAGGTCGGTCACGAACTGCAGCTCGGCCGAGCGTCCGTAGTCGAACGCGACGGTCAGCGCCGTGACCAGCGCGAACGCGACGCCCGTGACGACGACGGCGAAGCGGCGGATCGTCCGGTCGGCCTCGGCGGGGATGAGCAGCATCGCGACCGCGCCGGCGACCGGCAGGAGCAGCGCTGCGACGAGCGCCCAGCCGGCGGTGTTGGGGTCCATCTCGTGTCCTCCCTGGACTCAGCGGATCGCGACGAACGCGAGCACGAGCAGCACGACGCCGGCCACGAGGGCTCCGGCGTAGCGCTGGACGTCGCCCGACTGGATCCTGCGGAGCCGCGCGCTCCACCACGCGGCGCTGAAGGCGGCGCCGTTGACGCCGCCGTCGATGATGCTCTGGTCGACGGTCCGGTAGGTGACGCCGGCCAGCCGCTTCGCGGCCGTGCCGGTACCGCCGACGAACCCGTCGATGACGTCGTTGCTGACGCGGGTGGCCCAGGCCGACAGCCGGTCCCGGACCGGGACGACCACGAACCGGTACCCCGCGTCGTCGAAGCCGTACTTCGCGACGAGCGCCCGGGACAGCGGCCCCATGCGCAGCGTCGGGTCGACCTCCGGCAGGCCCCGCCCGTACAGCCGCCAGGCCAGCAGGACCGCCGCGCCGAACGCCGCCAGCACGATGCCGAGCAGGTCGAGGTGCCACGTCGGCGGCCCGTGAAGGATCTTGGCGCTGGGCCCCTTCTCGGCCGCGACCACACCGGCGCCGAGGGCCACCTCGTCGAGGAACGGGTAGGTGGCCTTCTCGATGACCTCGGTCGCCGTCCAGGCCTCGAAGTTCGGCTCGTCCTGAAGGAACGGCGAGCCGATGAGGCCGGCGGTCAGCGACAGGACGGCGAGGACGACGAGCGGGACCAGCATCCACCGCCCGGACTCGTGCGGCGAGGCGTCCCCGTGCCCGTCGTCGTGCGCTTCGTCGTGCGCGCCGTCGTGAGCGGAGCCGTGGGCGCCGTGCGCCTCCGCCGCGTGCGGCGCTCCGCGGTGCTCGCCGGTGAAGATGAGGAACCAGGCGCGGGCCATGTAGAAGGTCGTGACCGCCGCCGCCGCGATGCCGACCCAGTAGACGAGCGTCCCCGTCGCGAAGCCGTTGACGGCCCAGAGGTCGCCCGAGACCAGGATCTCGTCCTTCGAGAAGAACCCCGCGGTCATCGGGAACCCCGCCAGCGCCAGCGACCCGATGGTGAACGTCCAGAACGTCACCGGCATCGGTCTCCGCAGTCCGCCCATGGCGGAGATGTCGTTCGAGTGCACGGCGTGGATGAGCGACCCGGCCCCGAGGAACAGCAGCGCCTTGAAGAAGCCGTGGGTGAAGAGGTGGAAGATCGAGGCGGTGTACCCACCGACGCCGATCGCCGCGACCATGTAGCCCAGCTGCGAGATGGTCGAGTAGGCCAGGATCTTCTTGATGTCGTCCTGGACCAGCGCCAGCAGGCCGCCGAGGAACAGCGTCAGGATGCCGACGACCGCGATGACGCCCATGACCAGCGCGGACTGGGCCAGCACCGGGAACAGGCGGGCCAGCAGGAACACGCCGGCCGTGACCATCGTGGCGGCGTGGATCAGGGCCGAGACCGGGGTCGGGCCGGCCATGGCGTCCGGCAGCCAGACGTGCAGCGGCAGCTGGCCCGACTTCGAGATGCACCCGACGAAGATCAGCAGCATGCCCAGCACGATCGAGCCCGTCGCGAGCTCACCCGCCACGGCGGCGTCGATGGTCTCGCCGAAGTTGAACGGGGTGTCGGTCAGGCCGAACATGCCGGCCGACAGGACGATGACGCCGACGATGAGGCC
>JBEARL010000081.1:0-5548 GCA_041163265.1 Actinomycetota bacterium | reverse complement strand
GGGCGGCGCCCGGGCGACCGATGACGACCACCCGCGGGTCCAGGTCCGGGTGCTGGGCCGGCGACGACAGGACGACGAGTCCACGACGGGTCATTTCTGATGTTGCATCAGTAACCTCGCTGCCCCATCGCTCGCCCTTGATCGCGTGGAGACGGCCCGTCGGGCCCAGGAACGGGGCGCAGAGCGGAACCAGCCGACTGAGTCGAGCCACAGCTCGAGCCGTGACGACCTCGAACGACCCCGCGAGGCCCGTCCTGGCGAGTTCCTCGGCCCTCCCGTTGTGGACGACCACACGGAGCCCGAGGTTGGTCGCGACCGCGGTCAGGAAGTCGGCCTTCTTCGTCGTGGCCTCCAGGAGATGGACCTCGATCTCCGGTCGCACGACCGCGATGACGACGCCCGGTAGGCCGCCACCCGAGCCGACGTCGAGAAGTCGATCCGTCGGCGGCAGGCGCGTGGCGAACCTGAGGGACTCCGGGATGTGCCGAGTCGAGAGTTCCTCGAGGCCCACCCGTGAGAGCAGGTTGTGCGGTGATGCCCGGACCGCCTCCGCATACTCATTGAGGCGCCGTGCTGTCACCGGGTCGACATGTTCCACGTGGAACGCCCCCAAAAGCTTGAATTTGACCGTTTCAGGGCATCCTAGCGGTTCATGGCACTCGGATGCACGATCTCACCCGCACGATGTTCCACGTGGAACGAGAACCACTGGATCCCAGTGCCCCAGACTGCACCCCTGCGGACCGGGATGCCCCCCAGGCCGCGCTGCGCCAGAAGCTGCGCATCCCGAACCGACCTGGGCCACCGGAGCAGTGCTGCCACCGCGACCTCCGAACGGTCCGATTCCCCAGAACCGATGCACCGCCCGGAATGGCGTCGCGCGATGCGCTGGCCGCACCAGACGTCAGCCATGGCGCCGAGTAGTCGCGAGCTTCTCCGGCCTGTGCAGTGTGAGCACCCCGATATCCCCAGAAACTCGATCTCATCCACAGGTGACTGGGGATGACGGCCAGACCCTAGGTGCGGCGGCGCCAGGAGTCCGGACCCATCAACCGGCCGAACGAGTTCAGAACAGTCACTTCGGACTGGTTGACGGAACCCGGGAAGGCCGATCCCGACCGACGCATCACAATCGTGGAACTCCACTCGTGAAACTCCCGGGCATGGGCCCGACCCCTACGAGGGTCGTTCAGAGCGGACCCCCGGTGTGCTGGACCGCGTGCCGCGTCCCGACCAGACATGGACAGGACCCTGCAACATGGATCCGAGAGCGCCTCCAAGGCCCGGGACGACGAAGGGGCGGCGCCGGGTCACCCCGGACGCCGCCCCTGGAATCCCGGCGGGCGATCCGCTCAGTCCTCGTCGTCCGCCAGCTCGATCTCGATGCGGCGGGCGGGTTCCCGACCGTGGCTCCGGCTCACGACACCCTCGTGCGCTGCGATCCGCTGGTGGATGAGCCGCCGCTCGATGGCGTCCATGGGCTCCAGGCGCTGCGGCTCCCCCGTCTCGAGGACCTCCTGCACCGCCTCCTCCGCCCGCTCGATCAGCTTCTCGAGCCGTCGAGCGCGGTACCCGTCCACGTCGACGAGGACCCGTGACCGCCGCTCGAAGCGGCGCTGCATCGCCGTCCGGACCAGGTCCTGGACCGCCTCCAGCGTCTGCCCGCGCCGCCCGATGAGCACGCCCTCGCTGAGTCCGACGATCTCGACCTCGGCGTGCGCCTCGTGGACCTGGATCCGGAGGTCCCCCGGCAGATCCATCGCGTCGAGGAGTCCCTCGAGCAGGTCCGCGGCCGCCTCGGCCTCCTCGTCGAGCTCCTCGGGGGTGACGTGCCGCGGTTCGGTCCCGGCGTCGTCGCGGTCGGACGACCCGCGGCCCTCTTGACGTGGCCGGCGGACCTCCCCGTCCCCGCCGGCGTCCCGACCCCGGTCGTCGTCCCGGTCGTCGTCCCGGTCGTCGTCAGCCTCCTCCGACGGCCCTGCGACCACCACCGCCCGCAGTTCGACGCGGACCGCCTCACGGTCCGACACGGGCCGGCCGTCGACCGTCACGCGGACGTCCACCTGCTCGTCCGCGACGTCGAGCGCCTCGGCCAGTGCGGCCCGCAGCGACCCGGTCAGGGCGTCCGCTGGGGCGCCACCGCCGGCACCACCGCGGCCACCCCCGCCACCACGTCCGCCCCGCCCGCCGCGGGGTCGTCCACCTCGTCCTGATGCCACCGTCGGTCCTCCTCGCGGCGTGCCGCCGCCTGGTCGATCGTGTGTCGGCCGCGCCTCAGCGCTTCCCGCGGGAACCGCCGCGGCGGGGGAGCCGGTCGGGGCGTCCGGTGGACGTCGACCCCGGCTTGTTAGAAGATTCCTCTACGTCACGTGGTCGGCCCGACGTCGCACCCGGCGAGCGCCGCGTCGACCCGGACCCGCCGGCGCCGCCAGCCCCACCGCCCGAGCCGCCCGACCCACCGGACCCGCCCGTGGGCTTCGCCCCGACGTCGCCGTCGCCCCGCGTCTCGCGCAGGATGATCGCCTGCTGCGCGATCTGCCAGACGTTCGTGGTGACCCAGTACAGCAGGATGCCCAGCGGGAAGTTGAACGAGATCGCGCCGAGGAAGATCGGCATCACGTAGAGCAGCACCTTCTGCTGCTGCGCCATCGGGTTGTCGGCCATGGTCGCGGCGGTCCGCGCCATCATCTGCTTCTGCGACCAGAACATCGACCCTGACATCAGCAGGATGAGCAGCCACCCCGGCCACCCCGCCGCGCTGACGAGCTTCTCGAGCCCACCCTCGGTCGCGCCGGTGATGAAGTAGAACGGCGCGCCCTGCAGCGCCGTCTCGCCCTGCAGCGTCCAGAACAGCGCGAGGAAGATCGGCGCCTGCGCCAGCAGCGGCAGGCAGCTCGCCGCGGGGTTCGCGTTCTCCCGCTGGTACAGCGCCATCATCTCCTCGTTGAGCTTCTGCCGGCGCTGGCGGTACGTCTCGGGGTCCCTCCGCATCAGGTCCCGGTCGACCTTGTACTTCTGCTGCAGCGCCTTGAGCTGCGGCTGCAGCGCCTGCATGGCCCGCATCGACCGTGTCTGCTTGATCGCCAGCGGCAGCAGGAGCACGCGCACCAGCAGCGTCAGGACGATGATCGACCACCCCCACGACGCCGGACCGAAGATGTGGTCGAGCCCGTCGTGGATCAGGCCGAGCAGCGCCGAGAAGGCGTCGAGGACCGGGCTGAAGAACTCCCTCATCGTGGGCTCCTGACCGCGGGGTCGTGACCCCGATCGGCGTCGTGGACGGCATGGACGGCGTGCGCGTCCTGGCTGTCGAGCGCGTCGCCGTCCCGCCGCGCGTCGAGCGGCGGGACGTGGTCGACGCCGCCGGGGTTCCAGGGGTGGCACCGCCCGACGCGGCGCACGGCCAGGGCCGTGCCGCGCACCGGGCCGTGGACCCGCAGGGCCTCGACGGCGTACGTCGAGCAGGACGGGTGGAACCGGCACCGCGGCTGGCGCAGCGCCACCGCCGCGCGCCACAGGTGGACCGGGACCAGCAGCACCGCGACGACGGCCGACCGCACGGCGACCCGGGTCATGCCCCGTCCCTCAGCGCGTCGAGCGACCTTCCGTGGCCCTCGAGCTCCGCGCGGACGTCGGCCATGCCGGCGTCGGCGCAGGCGGGACGGGCGACCAGCACCAGGTCGATGCCCTCGGCCCACGGCCGACCCTCGGCGGCGGCCCGCAGCAGACGCTTGGCGCGGTTGCGCCGGACGGCGTTCCCGACCTTCCGCGAGGCGACGACGGTCATCCGCGCCGGTCCCGTGGCGGGATCGCGGCGGCGGGCGTGGAGGGCCAGCAGGGCCCCGGCGCGGTGGCGGCCGCGGCGCAGGGTCGCGACGACGTCACCGGGACGGCGCAGGCGTTCGGGCGCGGTCGGGGCCGCGGCCGGCGTCACGCGCTCAGCTTGTCCCGGCCCTTCCGGCGGCGAGCGCTGAGGATCGACCGGCCGGCGCGCGTCCGCATGCGGGCCCGGAAGCCGTGCTTGCGGGCGCGGCGGCGGCGGTTCGGCTGGTAGGTGCGCTTCACGGCTCGGACCTCCGGCGCGCGGTGGCGCCGTCGTGAGGGGGTGACGCGCTCGGTGGGCGGTGCCGGGTCGGCGGTGCCACGGGGACCGGGGACGTCGGAGGGACGGGCGGACGCTACCGGCGCCGCCGCACCACGGCAACCGGCCCCCGGTCGCGCGCGGCGACGCCCGACCCCGACGCCCGACCGCGTCACCGCCCGCACCACCGACCCCGGTTGCGCGGCTCGTCGCACCGGTGTTAGCGTCGCCGATCCGCCACCCGCACGGTGCGCGCCAGCGGTCAGCACTTCTTCCCCGCCGCGGCGCCGCCACCGACGGGAGAACGCGCCGGTCGCCTCGCGGACGCCCGGCCGCCGGCGGACTTCCCCACCGCGATGCGGGGCCGTGCGGCAGCACGGTCCGGCGACGGCATGCCTCCGGGCGTGCCCGCACCAGGACCGACGACCACCGGGAGCGAGACCGCGGGCAGGGCGGCACGGGGGAGGACGCAGGAGCATGACCGACGACGCACCGGGCACGGAGCCCCTCGAGGGCCCGGCCACGGTCACCGATCCCGCCGCGCTGTGGCGAGACGCCCTGGCGCTGGTCCTGCCGGGGGTCGACTCGCCGATGCAGCGCCGGTGGCTGTCCGGCACCGACCCCGTCGGGTACGACGCGGGGACGCTCGTGATCGCGAGCCCCCACGCCTTCGCCCGCGACTGGCTCGAGCGCGCGGTCGGCGACCCGCTCCGCGAGGCGCTGGCCGAGGTGGCCGGCGGCCCCATCGCCCTCGTCATCACGGTCCGGACCGCCCCCAGCGCCGACGATCTGGCCGCCGAGCAGGCGGCCGACGCGACCGGCGACCTCGACGAGCTCGTCGCGCACGCCCGCGCGGCGCGGGCCGAGGTGATGGCGGGTGCCCTCGCCGAGCACGACCCGCTCGCGGCGCTCGACCACCGGACCAACCCGCTCTACGACGCGCTCCCGGACGTCGACCCCGACGCGGTCGCGGCGCACGGCGACCCCCGCGCCGCCGACGCACCCCTCGAGGCCCCCGGCCGCCCGGCCGGCCCGACGGTCGCGCACCCCGAGCCGCCGCCGGTCCGCCTGCGCACCGAGGACCTCGAGCCCGACACGCGGCTGAACCCGCGGTACAGCTTCGACGACTTCGTCATCGGGTCCTCGAACCGCTTCGCCCACGCCGCGGCGGTGGCCGTCAGCGAGGCGCCGGCCAAGTCGTACAACCCGCTCTTCGTCTACGGCGGGGCCGGGCTCGGGAAGACCCACCTGCTGCACGCGATCGGCCACTACGTCCGCAAGCTGTACCCGCGCCTCCGCGTCCGGTACGTCACGACCGAGCAGTTCACGAACGAGTTCATCAACGCGATCCGAGACGACCGCATCGGGGCGTTCCAGCGCACCTACCGGATGACCGACGTGCTGCTCGTCGACGACGTCCAGTTCCTCCAGTCCAAGGAGCGGACCCAGGAGGAGTTCTTCCACACC
>JBEARL010000080.1:0-9422 GCA_041163265.1 Actinomycetota bacterium | reverse complement strand
CACCATGGCCACCACCGAGGACACCCGCCGCGAGCTGTTCGAGGCCGCGCGGGACCACCTCGGCCAGCCCGCCGCGGAGGCGCTGATGGCCGTCACCATCCCGGCGAACTCCGACCTCGCCACCCGGCAGGACCTGCTGCTCGTCCGCCAGGACCTGGACCTGCTCCGCGCCGAGCTCCACGTCGACATGGCCGAGCTCCGAGGTGAGCTGCGGGGAGAGATGGCCGAGCTCCGGGGCGAGGTCCGGGCCGACATCCAGCGGCTCCGCACCGACGTCGGCGGTGAGCTCGACGCGGTCCGCGGACGGATCTCGGCGCTCGAGACACAGGTCGGGAAGCTCGAGGAGAAGGTCGGTGCCCTCGAGAAGCGACTCGAGGCCGAGGGTCGGGCGATCCGGTCCGAACTGGACGGTGCGAGCGAGCGCCTGAGGTCCTACCTCCTCACGCGGCTCCTGCCCGCGAACGCCGCGATCGTCACCGCGATCGTCGGCATCGCCACCTGGCTGTCCTGAATCCGACGGGACGGATGTGTTGCGACCCGGCGGGTCCGGGCGGACCCTGCCCGGGCGACTCCTCGAGGTCGCACGACCGGAACGGAGGCATCCACCATGGCGACCGATCCCGACATCCGACGGCTGAGGGCGGACCTCCGCGCCGAGCTCCGGTCAGAGCTGCAATCGGAGCTCCGGTCGGCGCTCCGGTCGGAACTCCGCGCCGATCTCCGCTCGGACCTCGGGTCGGAGCTCCGGTCGGACCTCCGCTCCGAACTGGATGACCACCGCCGCCGGACCCAGCACGCGGTCTCGGATCTTGAGCGGCGGCTCGGGCGACGGATCGATCTGCTGAGCGAGGACTCCGACTGGATGCTCTGGATGTTCCTGCCCACCACCGTGCTCGTCGTCGCGGTCGCCGCGCTCGTCGCCCGCTGAGCGACCCGCCGCCTACAGCCGCCCGGCGTCGATGATCCGCTGGAGGAACGCGCGGGTCCGCGGCTCGGTCGGGTCACGCAGCACCCGGTCGGGCGGCCCGACCTCGACGATGCGGCCGCCGTCGAGGAACGCGACCCGGTCGGCGACGTCGCGGGCGAACCCCATCTCGTGGGTGACGATCACCATCGTCATCCCGCCGGCCTTCAGGTCGCGGATGACGTCGAGCACCCCGCCGACGAGCTCGGGGTCCAGCGCCGCCGTCACCTCGTCGAGGAGCAGCAGGTCCGGGTCGGTGGCGAGCGCGCGGACCACCGCGACCCGCTGCTGCTGCCCGCCCGAGAGCTGCTCGGGGTACTTCCCCGCCAGCCCGTCGAGCCCCAGCCGAGCGAGCAGCTCGTGGGCGCGGGCCTCGGCCTGGGCCCGGTCGCGGCCGTGCACGCGGCGCGGTGCCAACGTCACGTTGTCCAGCACCGTCCGGTGCGGGAACAGGTTGAACGCCTGGAACACGATCGCGACCCGGCGGCACAGCCCCGTCCGTCCGAACGACGGGTCGTCGATGCTGACGCCGTCGAGCAGGATCCGCCCGTGGTCGAACGGCTCGAGCCGGTTGACGCAGCGCAGCAGCGTGGACTTCCCCGAGCCCGACGCGCCGATGAGGCAGACGACCTCGTGCTCGGCGACGTCGAGGTCGACCCCGTCGAGCACCAGCGTCGAGCCGTAGTACTTCGTCACGTCGTCGACGCGGAGCTTCGGGGCGGCGGTGGCCGCGGCGGTCGCGGTCGTGCGGACGTCGGCGGCGCTCATCGCGTCCTCTGGAGCCGGCGCTCCTGGTCGCGGCGGGCCATCCGGTCGGTGAACCGGGCCAGGGGCACGGTCGCGACGAGGAACAGCAGCGTCGCGACGACCATCGACGAGAAGTTGAACGTGCGCGACGTGTAGATCTGGGCCTCGCGCACGGCCTCGCGCACGCCGATGACGCTGAGCAGCGCCACGTCCTTCTGCAGCGCCACCGCGAGGTTCAGCAGCGCCGGGGTGACGTTGCGCACCGCCTGCGGGATGATCGCGTGGCGCAGGATCTGCCACTCGGTCAGCCCGAGCGCCTTCGCCGCCGCCCGCTGCCCGTCGTGGACGGCCTGCATGCCGGCGCGGTAGACGTCGGACGTGTACGCCGCGTAGCCGAGGACCAGCGCGGTCGTCCCCCAGAACAGCCGGCCGCTCGGCAGGCCCGGGATGTCGAGGGCCGGCACGCCGAGGCCGAACAGCAGCACCAGCAGCAGGGCCGGCATCCCGCGCAGCAGGTCGACGTACACGACGGCCGCGACCCGGACCGGCGCCATCCACGGTCCCGGCAGCGAGCGCAGGATCGCGACGCCGAGGCCGGCCAGCGCGATGAGCACCAGCGACACGGCCCAGATGCGCATGTTGACGAGGAAGCCGGCCCAGACCTGCGGCAGCGCGGCCCGCATCTCGGCGACGTCGAAGAACTGGTCGCGGATCACCGGCCACGTCGGCGAGGCGGTGATGACGCCGCCGACGGCGCCGAAGACGACCACGGTCGTCGCGACCGCGATGCCGATCGGGAGCCAGCGGTCGCGGGCGCTGACCTGCTCGGCCCGCGGGGGCAGCGGACGGGCGCGCCGCGCCGGAGGGGTCCCCTCCGGCGCGGCGGCGCCTGCGTCCGCGGTGGTGCTCACTCGGTGATGTACGCGATGTCCTCGGCGGGCAGCAGCCACTGGGCCACCAGCGCGTCGACGGTGCCGGCGGCGTACAGCCGCTCGAGCGCCGCGTCCACGCAGGGGATCAGCGCGCTGTCCTTCTCGAACAGCATGCCGAGGCCGGCGTCGTTCGCGTCCTTCGGCAGCAGCGCGACGATGCTCGAGTCCGGCGCCTGGACGGCGGTGACGAACAGCGCGGTCGGGATGGCCGCGACCGTCGCGTCGATCTCGCCGGCCGAGAGGGCCAGGAACACGGCCGCCTGGTCGTTGAACACCGCGACGTCCTCGATGCCGATCACGTTCTCGAGGTAGTCGAGGTCCGTCGTGCCGATCGTCGCGCCCCAGTTCGCGGCGCGGAGCTCGTCGAACGACGTCGCCGACGCGATCGCGCTGCCGGGCAGGGCGATGATCGCCTTGTCCGGCTCGTAGTACGGCGCGGAGAAGCTGACGACCTCGGTCCGCTCGGGCGTGATCGAGTACTGCTGGATGTTGAAGTCGTACGGCTTGTCGCCGGCGGCGATGGCCTCGAAGAACTCGGTCCCGACCCAGGTGACCTGGTCGGCCGTGAAGCCCATCTCCTCGGCCAGCGCGTAGACGAGGCCGTTCTCGAAGCCCTGCCCACCGGCCGGGTCGTTGTCCATCATCCAGGGCGGGTAGACCTCGCTGCCGGTCGCCACCGTCAGGACGCCGGCCTCGTGCAGGGCCAGGTCCTCCACCGCGCAGCTGTCGCCGCCGGCGGCCGTCGCGTCGTCCTCGGTGCCGCCGCAGGCGGCCAGGACGAGGGCGAGGCCGGCCAGCAGGGCCGCCGCCTTCCTCGAGTCCATCACGTTCGCTCGCTCCTCCGGCCGGGTGGGAGCCCGGCCACGCGTCTCCGCGCGTCTCCGTGGGGGGCCGGCGTGGGATCGCCGGAGCGACGCACGCTAGCCGCGGGGCGGTGGCGGGGCCGCGGGTGGGCGGGGCGAACGGTGCGGAGGTGCGCCACGGATGTGTTGCGCCCCGCTCCCCCACCTCCCACGCTGGTCGCGGCGCCGCGGACCGGCCGCGGCCGAGGGGAGGGACCGACGATGGGACTGCTCGAACGGACCGAGGACCGGAAGGGCCGGTGGCCGACCCGGCGGCACCTCGGGCAGCGACGGGTCGAGCGGGACGACGACCTCGACTTCCTCGCGCACAACCTCGCCGAGCGGGTCGCGTCGGCGCGGTCCGGGCTGCTCGGGCCGGGCGACGCGGCCGAGCGCCGTCGGGGCGACCCGGTCCCGGCCTGGCGGGCCGACCACGTCCTCCACATGCTCGAGATGGGGCTGCAGTCGGACCACGGGCTGGTGCGCCACGCGCGGCGGATGGAGGACATCGGTCGTCGTGGCGATGCTTCGCGCGGCGTTCGCGGCGCTGGACGCGGCGACGGACGCCGAGGTCGAAGCGCAGTACGCGACGACCCACGCGCTGTACCACCCGGTCGCCTGAGCGGTCGGGACCACCCCGGCCCGACGGCGCTCGAGGCATCAGCGGAGTCAGCGGAGGTGTGAGCGGGGGGTGGACCTAGGCTCCGCGCCGGTCGGATCCACCCCCCGACCCCGAGGCACCGTGGACCGCGCGCCGTCGCGTCGTCGCGTGCTCGGTGCCGTCGCCTCCGGCACGGTCCTGGGCGTCACCTCCCTGCGGCTGCCCCCCGCGAGCGCCGCCACCTCCGCCACCGTCGGCCTCGGCTCCGTCACCGACGGCCCCGCCATCTCCCCCGACGACACCCGCGTCACCATCAGCTGGGACGACATCGGTGCCACCTACACCGTCGAGCAGTCCACCGACGGCGGCACCACCTGGACCACCGCCGTCGCGGCCGGCGCCACCTCCCCCACCACCATCACCGGCCTGACCAACGACCAGCTGTACTCCTTCCGCATCCTCGCGGAGTCCAGCGGCGTCACCCTCACCGGCGGCACCACCAGCACCCGACCCCGCGCGGCCGCCACCGGCGGGACCGAGACCGTCATCGGCGTCGGTGGAGAGGACTGGCGGGTCCACAGCTTCACCGACATCGGGACCGCGACGCTGACGTTCCGCGCCGCCCGCGACCTGGAGTACCTCATCGTCGGCGGCGGGGGATCCGGCGGGAAGGAGCTCGCCGGTGGTGGCGGCGGTGGTGCCGGGGGCCGTCTCACCAACCTCGGCGGCACCGCCATCGGCTCGGGCGTCGGCGGGGTGACCGTCGTCGTCGGGGCCGGCGGGGCGGCGCGGGCCGCCAACGGCGCGGGCGCCGACGGCGGCAGCAGCAGCGCGTTCGGGCTGACCGCGGCCGGCGGGGGTGGCGGCGGCGCGGCGACCACGGGCAGCGGTCGCCCGGGCGGATCCGGCGGTGGGGGCGGCGGCACGAGCGGGTACCGGACCGGCGGGACGGCCACGCCGTCGGGTCAGGGGAACGCCGGCGGCGAGGGGCGGGGCGTCCCCGGCGGCGGGGGCGGCGGCGGCGGAGCCGGCGGGCGCGGCGGCAACGCCACGACGAGCGCCGCGGGTGCGGCCGGCGCCGGCGTCACCTCCTCGATCACCGGCGCGACGGTGACCTACGCCGCCGGAGGGGCCGGGATGAAGGAGAACGTCTCGGGTCCCGGCGTCACCCCGACGGCCGGCACCGGCAGCGGCGGCGGTGGGGGCGCCCGCGACGCGTCGGGCGCCGGCGCCAGCGGCATCGTCGTGGTGCGCTACCGGATCTGAGCTGGACTCGTCCACCGAGCGATCGGCGCGACGACCGACCGGTCACCCACGAGGGCATCCAGGCCGACGTGTTCGACCACCTGCTCGCGATCCTCCCGAGCTTCGCCCTGCGCGTGCACCAGCGACCGGGGTCCGCGGACCTGGCGGCGCTGGGATCACGGGATCAGGCGGCGCCGGCCGGCGGGATCACCGGGTAGCGCACCACGACGACGCCGGAGCCGCCGTTCCCGCCGTTCCGCGAGTCGAAGCTGCCCGGGCTCGCACCACCGCCGCCCCGCCCGAGGCCGTTCGTGCCGTTCGCTCCGTTCTGACGGAGATTGGTGCTGCCCCCGCTCCCGCCCGCCCCATAGGTCGACCCGGTGAGCGCCGCGAGCGTCCCCGCACCACCGCCGCCACCGGTCCCGGAGCTCGCGGACGAACCGTCCGCGCCGGCCCCGGCACCTCCGCCGCCGCCGCTCCCGCCACCGCCACCGGCGCCGCCCTGCCCGAGGTACGTCGAACCGTCGTACGCCGTTCCGCCGGCGGAACGCACGCCCGGTTCACCGAAGGAGCGGCCGTTCGCCCCGCCCCGACCACCGACGGCCGTCGTCGCCCCGAACGCCGAGTCGCCGCCCGCAGCGCCGGGGTACTCCTTCGTCGCCGCGGTCCGATCGGCCGTGCCACCGGCACCGCCGCCGCCGACCGTGACCGTCACCGTCCCGGCCGCCACGGCGATCGAGGTCTCGACGACCTCGCCGCCACCGCCGCCGCCCGCGCCGGCGACGTCGTACCCGCCCCCGCCACCGGCCCCGCCGCCGACGACCAGAACGTCGCAGGTCCGACCCGCTGCCAGCGTCAGCGTGGCCGTGCCGACCGTCGTGAAGGTGTGGGTCCGCGTGGCGTCCGCCCCGAACCCGGTGACGGACCCGCCGGAGGCGATGACCCGGACCGGCGTGGCCGTCACCGTCGCCGCGCTCGTGGCGCCGTCGGCCGCGGTCGCGGTGACGAGGACGTCGTAGGTCGTTCCGTTCGTCAGCCCCGTGATCGTCGCGGTCGGGACCGACCCGTCCACGGTGACGCCGGCGTCGGAGAACGCGTCGCCATCGGCCACCCGCCAGGTCACCGCGTAGCCGGTCGCCCCGGACACGGCGGTCCAGTCGACGCGGAGCCCCGAGTCCCCCGAGGCCGCGACGTCCGTCGCGGAGGCGAGCGCCGCGGGCGTCGAGCTTGCCGCGGCTGCGGCCGTCGGGAGCAGATGGGAAGCGACGCCGAGTGCCGCGGTGCCCAGGACCGCACGCCGGGAGGGCTGCATCGCGACCCTCCCCCACCTTCTCACCGCCGCCTCGACGCGGTGGCGGCCGGCTGGCTGACTGTCAGGATTCTAAGCGGCGAGCGTCGCGTCGGACGGACCGCCCCCGCCTAGCCTCCCGGCCCTCGGCACGTCGCACCGCAGCTCGGAGACCCGTGAAGACCTCGCGCCGCCACGTCCTCCGCGGTGCGGCGGCGCTGCCGGCGTTCGGGATCACGACCCTCCGACTGCCGGCGGCGCTGGCCGCGACGTCGGCCTCGACCGGCGTCGGCACGGTCGCCGACGGCCCGGCGCTGACCCCCGACGACACGCGCGTCATCGTCGCATGGGCCGAGACCGACGGCGTGACCTACACGGTGCAGCAGGACGACGGCGCGGGCGGCTGGACCGACATCGCCGCGTCCGCGACCTCCCCCACCACCGTGACGGGGCTGACGAACGACGTGCTGGTCACGTTCCGGGTCGTCTCGGAGTCCGAGGGTGTGACGTTCGAGGGCGGGAGCACGTCGACGCGACCTCGCGCCGCCGCGTTCGGCGGGACCGAGTCGGTGATCACCGTCGACGGGGCGGCCTGGCGCGTGCACGTGTTCGACACGGCCGGGACGCACTCGCTGGCCGTCCGGGCCGCCCGCGACGTCGAGTACCTGCTGGTCGCCGGCGGCGGCGGGGGCGGCGGCGGGACCAGCGGTGAGAGCACCCGGACCGCGGGCGGGGGCGGCGCGGGCGGACTGCTCCAGAACGTCGGCGGAACCCTGCGCGGCATGAGCGGGGACCAGACCATCGTCGTCGGCGCCGGCGGGACGGCGGGTGGACTCGGGGCGACCGGGACGAACGGTTCGAACACGACCGCGCTGGGCCTCACGGCGATCGGTGGTGGTGGCGGCGGCGATCAGGACGCGAGCGGCCTGGCCGGTGGGTCCGGTGGTGGTGCCGGCGCCAGCCGGAACAACTTCACGTCCGGGGGCGGCCGGACGAGCGGGCAGGGCAACGTCGGGACCCGGGTGGACAACCTCAACGGCGGCGGTGGGGGCGGCGCCGGAGGCGCCGGTTCCGGGACGTCCGGCGGCGCCGGTCGGAGCATCGCGATCGTCGCCCCCGCGACGCCCGTGACCTACGCGGAGGGCGGCGACGCCTCGGCCGGGAACGACGGTGACCCGGTCGCCGCGTCGGGCCCGGCCGGGACGGGGAACGGCGGCGCCGGTCGCTACCGCCTGGACACCTCAGGCGGCGACGGGGGATCCGGCGTCGTCGTGATCCGGTACCCGATCTGAGCGATCCCGCCAGCGCCCGGACCCCCGGTGTCGGCCCCGAGGCCATCGCCGCTCGGGACCACCGTCCGCAGGCCCACGGGACGCGTCACATCGCACCGAACCTCCCTCGCACGGTCGTCTCCCGCGACGCCGGCGCGTTCACGGACCTGCCGGGCGTGGCGGTGCTGGAGGTGCCGGCTGGAGGGTGAGGGACCGCGCCGTCGCCAGGTGCGCGTCCACCAGCGCCGCGAGCCCCTCGGGCAGCGCCGCGGCCGGCGGCCGGACCGTCGCGTGGGACAGCGCCCCGCGGCGGCGGAGCAGCTCCTTGCGGAGCGCCAGCGCGTACGGCCCCTGCGCCTCGAACACGGCGAGGGGCAGCCATGGCGCCCACGCGTCGCGGGCCGCGGCGAACCCGCCGTCGCGCCACGCCGCCAGCGTCGCGACGAGCCCCTCGGGGAGCGCGAAGCCGGTCATCGCGCCGGCCGCGCCGGCGGCCAGCTCGTCGAGCAGGCCGACACCGCCGAGGCCGCCGAAGACGGGGATCGGGGCGGTGGTCGCGTCGGCGTTGGCCTCGGCGTTGTGGACCGCGTCGTCACGCGCCGCAGCCTCGAGCGCCGCGACCAGCCGCGCGACGGTCGGTGCGGACGGCGCCGCCTCGGCCTTGACGGCGACGGCGGTACCACAGGCGACCGTCGCCGCGGCCAGTGCCTCAGGTGCGATCGAGACGCCGGAACGCGCCGGGTAGTCCTGCACGACGACGCCGCAGCCGGCCGCGCCGGCGACCGCGCGGAGGTGCGCGGCCGTGGTGGCCGCGTCGGGCGACGGCACCTTGACCATCACGGCGTGCAGGCCGGGAGCGGTGACGCCCCGGGTCGCGGCCGTGTCGCCCGCAACCCGCGCCGCGGCGGCGAGCCGGGCCGCGAGCGCGACGGCCTCGTCGGTGCCCAGCGGATCCAGCCCAGCGACGACCGGCAGTCCGTCGGCCGCGGCGACGACCGCGGCCAGGACCGCGTCCATCTCGTCGGCGCTCAGCGCGGCCGCCTCGCCGAACACGCCGAGCGCGACGAGTCCGGTGGCGCCCCGCGCGCGCTGGAACGCGACGCAGGTCGCGACCGACGCGAGGTCGACCGCCCCGTCGGGCGTGAACGGGGTCGGCAGGATCGCCCAGACGCCGGACTCGAGGGGGGCCGGGCGGGGGGTCGTCGGGGCCATGGCCGTGATGATGCCGCGTGCGCCGCTCGACCGCGCCCTGGCCCGCCGCAGCCCGACCGATGGCGCCCACGCGGGCCCTCCACTTACGCTCCATCGCCCGCCCGGACGTCCGCGACGGTCCGGCCGAACCAGGAAGCCGGCCTCGGCCTCGACCGTCCACCCGTCGATCCTCGAAGGCCCGGTCATGACCTCCTCCCCCACCTTCCGCGCCGTCGACCCGACGACCGGCGCCGGGACCGGTCCCGAGTTCCGCGACGCGACCCCGGCCGAGGTCGCATCGGCGGTCGCCGCAGCCGTCGCCGCCCACCGCGAGCTGCGGA
>JBEARL010000079.1:0-7173 GCA_041163265.1 Actinomycetota bacterium | reverse complement strand
GCGACGAACCCGGTGCCCCCGAGGCCGCGTCCACCGGCGGCGTCCCCGGGGCGCTCGCGTTCATCCAGCGTTCGACCGCGAACGCGCCCCAGTCGGAGGGACGGCTGCGGGGCAAGCTGCACGACCGCGGACACCCGGACGACGAGATCGAGGCGGCGCTGGGGCTGGCCCGTGAGCGTGGCCTCGTCGACGACGCGGCGCTGCTCGCGGCCCTGATCGCCGAGCGCCGCGACCGGGGTCACGCCGAGCCGCGGCTGCGCCGCGACCTCCGGGCCCGCGGCTTCGACGGCGCCGTGGTCGACGAGGCGCTCCTGCGCCACCGTGACACCGATCCCCTCGCGGCGGCGTTCGGTCTCGCACGGGAGCAGGCGGCCCGGCACCGCGCCGTCCCGCCCGAGGCGGCGGTCCGACGCATCGTCGCCTTCCTGATGCGCCGCGGTCACGGCGAGGCCGTCGCCCGGAAGGCCGCCCTCGACGCGGTCCACGCCGACCGCGAGCCCCTGCGGGCCGCCGAGCGGTGAGGCGTCGGTCCCCGGCGACGCGACCGTAGGCTCGCGACGGCGAGGAGGTCGGTCGTGAGCATCCTGCAGCTCTGGCTGGTCGTGGGCGTGCCGGTGCTGGTGACCGTCGCCGGTCTGCTCGTCGGCGGCTCGCCGGTGCGCGCGCGCGTCGCGGTCGCGCTGCTCGCGGGTCTGGTGCTCGTGTTCACCGCCGCGCCGGGCGGCGGTCGCGTCTCTGCCGCCGCGGTCGGCATGCTCGCCGTGCTGCTCGTCGCCGGTGGCCGCCTCGAGGGACCGCCACCGACGGACCCGGGCGCGGCTCGGCGTCACCTGACCCGGGCCGGCTGACCGGGCCGGTCCGTCAGGGCGCCGGGTCGTCCGCGTCCACCGCGTCCCCGGCCGCGGGGGCCACCGCCCCGACGCGCCCGACGGACGACGCCCCGACGTCCCCGCCGCGTCCCGCGACGCGACCCCCGAAGTCGCCCTCGACCACGGCGTCGGGATCGGCCAGCCCCACGAGGCCGCCGACGTCGTCCCCTCCGGTCACGACGGCGTCGAGGACCGTCACGTCACGGACGCGGCCCCCTGGTCCGACCCGACCTGCCACGGCGCCCGAGCGGTCGCCTGCCTGGACCACGACATCTTCGAGGACGAGGTCGCGCACCTCGCCGTCGGCGACGACGCCGAAGAACCCGACGTCGGCCGAACCCGGGAGGAAGACCCGGACGCCCGTCACGCGGAACCCACCACCGTCGTAGCTGCCCGTGAACGCGGGCGCGCCCGCACCGCCGACGGGGATCCACGGGTTCGGTGCGGCGAGGTCCGCGACCTGGCGGAGGTGACGGTCGGGACAGGCCGGGACCGCCGCCAGGGCGTCGGTCGAGTGGACGAGGAGCGGCACCGCCGGGCTGCGGCCGTCGCCGGAGCCGGGACCGAAGCGGTCGGTCGGACACCCGGCGCCCGTCACCGCCAGCACGACCGCGACGCCCACGGCCGAGAGGGACACGAGCAGGCCCAGCGCGACGACCGGACCGCGCCGGCCGAGCGGCAGCAGCGGGCCGAACGGACTCGGGCCGGTCATCGACCGGCCCACGACGACGTCGAACGACCCATGCGCCCCCACCGCCTGCCACGGCGTGCCGCGCCCCCGCGCGGCGCCCCCACCGTACCGAGGGGGCCGCTGACTAGCGTGCTGCACATGCCCCCCGTCGAGATCGATCGAGCCGCCGCGCAGCGCCGCGCGCGGCGCACGCTCGTCGCGACGCAGGTGCTCGGTGGCCTCGGGGTCGGGACGGGCGTCGCGGTCGCGACGCTGCTGGCCTACGACCTCGCCGGGACGGCCGCGCTGGCCGGCCTCGCCGGCTCGGCGACGGCGCTCGGCTCGGGACTCGCCGCGGCGGCGATCGGCGCGTCGGCGCACCGGGGCCGCCGGCCCGGTCTGACGGCCGGCTACCTCGTCGGTGCGACCGGTGCGCTGGGGGCGGTCGTGGCCGCGCGACTCGACAGCCTCCCGCTGCTGCTCCTCGCGGGCCTCGCGTTCGGCGGGGCCGGTGGCGCCAACCTGCAGGCGCGGTACGCCGCGACCGATCTCGCCCTGCCCGAGCGCCGGGCCGCGGACCTGGCCCTCGTCGTCTGGGCCACCACCGTCGGCGCGGTCCTCGGACCCAACCTGACGGGTCCGGGGGCGGCGCTGGCCGACCTCGTCGGCGTGCCGCGGCTGGCCGGGCCGTACCTCCTCTCGGGCGCCGCGTTCGCGCTGGCCGGGCTCGCCGTCGCGACGCTGCTCCGGCCGGACCCGCTGCTGCTCGCGCGACGGCTCGCCGGGGACGTGGACGTCGGCGCGGGACGGGTCGGGGTCCGGCGCGCCCTCGGCGAGGGGCTGGCCGCCGTCCGCGTCATCCCGGCGGCGCGTGCCGCCGCGGTCACGATCGCCGCGGCCCACGCGACGATGGTCGGCGTCATGTCGATGACACCCGTGCACATGGGCGCGCACGGCGCCGACGTGCAGCTCGTCGGCCTGACGATCAGCCTCCACATCGCGGGCATGTACGCGCTCAGCCCGCTCGTCGGTCGGCTCACCGATCGGCTCGGGCCCCGGACCGCCCTGTGGCTCGGGTTCGTCCAGCTCGCGGGGGCCGTCACCCTCGCCGCGAGCGGCGAGCCGCACGGCGGCGCCGGGTTCCTGACCGGGCTGGTCCTGCTCGGCACCGGCTGGTCGTTCTGCCTGATCGGCAGCTCGGCCCTGCTGACCGCGACGCTGCCGCTCGCGGCGCGCGCGCCGGCGCAGGGGTTGACCGACCTGACGATGAACGCCGCCGGCGCGACCGCCGGTGGGCTCTCGGGCGTGCTCGTCACGCTGCTCGGGTTCCCGACGTTCGCGACGGCCACGCTGGCGCTGCTCGTCGTCCCGGTGGCGCTCGTCCGGCGGGGCGCCGTCGGACCGGGTGCGCCGCCGGCCCCCGCCGCGCCCGCCGTCGCGGCCGTCTGAGCGCCGGTCCGGCACACTCGCACCCCGCGGGCCCGACCGGGTCCGCACCGCCGGGGGAGGCCGAGATGGAGGTCCGCGCCGCGCCGCGCACCTACGCCGTGCGGACCTTCGGCTGCCAGATGAACGAGCACGACTCGCAGCGCGCGGCGGGACTGCTCGAGGCCGTCGGGTACCGGCCGGCGGACGACCCCTCGGACGCCGACCTCGTCCTGCTCAACACCTGCGCGGTGCGCGAGAACGCCGACGAGCGCCTGTACGGCACCCTCGGCCATCTGCGGGCGCTGAAGGCGGCTCGGCGCGACGAGGGGCGGGACCTCACGATCGTCGTCGGCGGCTGCCTCGCGCAGAAGGACGGGGCGAGCGTCGCCGAGCGCGCCCCCTGGGTCGACGTCGTCTACGGCACCCACAACCTCGGACGCCTGCCCGAGCTGCTGGCGCGGGCCGACGCCGACCACCTGCCCGTCGTCGAGCTGCTCGAGACCCTCGAGGTCTTCCCCTCGGCCCTGCCGGCGCGCCGCGGCGTCCGCCACCACGCCTGGGTCGCGATCTCGGTCGGGTGCGACAACGCCTGCACGTTCTGCATCGTCCCCGCGCTGCGCGGGCCCGAGCGGTCGCGGTCCGTCGCGGACGTCGTCGCCGAGGTCCGATCGCTCGTCGCGGAGGACGTGGTCGAGGTCACGCTGCTCGGGCAGAACGTGAACTCGTACGGGCGGGACCTCGACGGACGGCCGCTGTTCGCCGACCTGCTCCGCGCCCTCGGCGGTGTGGACGGGCTGCTGCGCGTCCGGTTCACCTCGCCGCACCCGCACGACTTCACCCCCGACGTGCTCGACGCGATGGCCGCGACCCCGAACGTCATGCCGCACCTGCATCTGCCGCTGCAGTCGGGGTCCGACCGCGTGCTGCGCGCCATGCGGCGCTCGTACCGGCGGTCGCGGTACCTCGAGCTCGTCGCACGGACGCGGACGCTGATCCCCGACGCCGCCCTGACGACCGACGTCATCGTCGGCTTCCCCGGCGAGACCGAGGAGGACTTCCTCGACACCCTCGCGGTCGTCGACGAGGTCCGGTTCGACCAGGCCTTCACGTTCCAGTACTCGCCCCGGCCGGGGACCGAGGCGGCCGCGATGACGGACCGGTTCGTCCCCGCAGACGTCGTGGCCGACCGCTACGTGCGGCTCGACGCCCGCGTCCGGGCGCACTCGCGGGCGGCGCACGAGCGGCTGGTCGGCCGGCCCCTCGAGCTCCTCGTCGAGGGGCCGTCGCGCACGGATCCCGACCGGTGGTCGGGCCGGACGCCGGGCAACCACCTCGTGCACCTGCCGGCGCCGACCGACCCCGCGTTCCACCCCGGCGACCTCGTGACCGCGACCGTGACCTCCGCCGCGACCTCGTACGCCCTCGCCGGCCCGGCCCTGACCGTCACCCGGACGCGGGCCGGGCTCGCGGCCGAGCGGGCCGCGGCGGCCGGGACGCCGCCGGCCCCGCCCGCTCCGGCGCCGACGTTCCTCGCGCCGTCGCGACGGCTGCCGCTGGCGGCGGGGTGAGCGCCGGACCCGGGGCGCCCGCGGCGTCGCCGGCGTCCCCGTCGGGGTCCGCGCCGGCGTCGCGGGGGCGGGTCCGGGCGATCCTGGGTCCGACCGGCGCCGGCAAGTCCGCGCTGGCGCTCGCCGTCGCCGAGGCGGCGTCCGCGCGCGGCGAACCCCACGAGATCGTCGCGATCGACGCGTTCACGGTGTACCGCGGCATGGACGTCGGGACCGCGAAGCCGACGCCGACCGAGCGCGCCCGGGTCCCGCACCACCTGATCGACGTCCTCGACCCGGCCGACGAGCTGACCGTCGTGCGGTTCCGCGACCTCGCACGGGCGGCGATCGCCGACGTCCACGCCCGCGGTGCGACGGCGCTGCTCGTCGGCGGCTCGGGGCTGTACTGGCGGGCCGTCGTCGACGGGCTGGAGTTCCCGCCGACGGATCCCGAGGTCCGGGCCGCGGTGGCGGACCGGCTCGGGGACGACGCCGAGGCTGCCCACGCCGAGCTGGCGGCCCGGGACCCGGCCGCCGCGGAGCGGATCCCCGTCCGCAACCTCCGCCGCGTCGTCCGTGCCCTCGAGGTGCTCGAGCTGACCGGCCGACCGTTCAGCAGCTGGGACGACGCCTGGGGCCGCTACGAGTCGGTCCACGCCGACCTCGACGTCGCCCTGCTGGACCCGCCGGACGACGTGCTGCGCGCGTCGATCGCGGCGCGGGCCGCCGCGATGGTCGCGGGAGGGCTCGTCGCCGAGGAGCGGCGCCTGGCCGCGGCCCCGCGCTCGCGGACCGCGGCCGCGGGCATCGGGTACGCCGAGGCCGCGGCCGTCCTGCGCGGCGAGCTCGCGGAGGACGACCTCGCCGCCGCGGTCGCGGCGCGCACCTGGCGCTACGCGAGGCGCCAGCGCGCGTGGTTCCGCGCCGACCCGCGGTGCACCCCGACCGAGCCGGCCGACGTGCTCGGGCGGTGGGGCGGACGGGGCTGACCGGCGCGGCCCCCGTCAGCCGGTCGGCGTCAGCGTCAGCACGTCGACCGCGGCCGCGGACGTCGCCGCCGGGCTGAAGCGCATCGGGACGTAGCCGCCCGTCCGCCACCGCTCGGCGAGGTCGCGTCGCCGTAGTTGGCGTGGAACGGTCGTCCCGACTGGCCCGTCAGGTGGATCCAGCGGCCGGCGTCGAGGTCGGTCAGGTCGACCAGCATCCGCATCGAGGGCACCCAGTCCACGGCGTAGCCGTCGACCGCGCTCCAGGAGTTGGAGTTCACGATGTCGGTCCCGCCGGAGGTCTCGAGGACACCCGGCCGGCGGTTGAACAGCCACTCGACCGGCGCGATGCCCGACGAGCCGAACGTCGCGTGCCGCGGCGTCAGCGTGTGGATGGCACCCCACCGCCACGGCGTCGCGGTCCAGCGCCTCGCCCGTCACCGCGTCGGACCACCAGGGGTGCGTCGGGTCGTCGACGAGGCCGCGGACGACCTCCCACCACCGACCCCCGCCGGTGGGCCACGCCCACTCCGGCAGCTCGTCGTGGAAGGTCAGGCGGAGCAGCGCCCGCCACGTCGCGTTGAACGCCGCGCTCGCGGCCGAGTCGACGTCGTCCTGCAGGTCCCAGGTCGCGAGCAGCGCCTGCAGCTCGCGGGCCCCCGCGTCCGAGGTGGTGACCGCGAGGAGGTGCGGGACGAGGACCTCCGCGTTCGCGTTGTGCGCGTCCATCTGGATCGCGGCCAGGTCGTCGAGCGTCAGCGCGGTCCGACCGTCGAGGAGCTGCGCGATGCGGCGGCCCCGCTGGCCGTAGCTGACGTCGACGTGCAGGAACGGCGTGGTCCCGGGCGGCAGGACCAGCTGGTTCGCGGTCGAGATCACGCCGCCGGCCGGGTCCAGGACGTAGGGCAGCTCGTCGAAGGCGAGGAACCGCGTCCACGCGGCGCCGCCCTCCCAGCCGACGGTCGGCAGCGTCCCGTCGTGGCCGTCCCGGACCGGGATGAGACCGGGCGCCTGGTACCCGATGTGCCCGTCCACGTCGGCGTAGAGCAGGTTCTGGCTCGGGACCTGGAGGCGCGCCCCCGCGGCGCGGAACTCCGTGAAGTCACGGGCCCGCATCAGGAGCGGGATGGCGTCTGCGGTCGGCGCGGGATCGAGCGCGACCCAGCGCAGCGCGACCGCGAAGGCGTCGCCGTCGGGGGCGCCCGCGGCGAGCGGGCCCGACGCGACGCCCCCGTAGTCGTCGCCGACGTCGGAGATCAGCGGCCCGTGCGGGCCGACGCGGACCTCGTGGACGACGTCGTCCCCGCCCGCGACCCGGATCGTCTCGGTCCGGACCTCGAGCGGCACCGCACCGCCGGCGGTGACGACGTCCGAGCCGTCGAGGCGCTCGACGACGAGGTCGGCGACGTCGGGGCCGAGGTTCGTGAAGCCATAGGCGATGCGGTCGTTGTGTCCGATGATGATGCCGGGCATGCCCGAGAACGAGAAGCCGGCGACGTCGTAGGGGCAGGCCTCGGACACCGGCGCGCAGCGCAGCCGGACCTGGTACCAGATCGACGGCAGTGCCGGCGCGAGGTGCGGGTCGTTGGCCAGCATGGCACCGCCGGTGGCGGTCATCGACCCCGCGACCGCCCACGAGTTCGACCCGATGCCCTCCGAGCCGTCACCGAGCA
>JBEARL010000078.1:0-5821 GCA_041163265.1 Actinomycetota bacterium | reverse complement strand
GGTCGCGAGGGCCGGCTGCGACCGTCCACGTCGCCCGAGAGCGGGTACCGGACCGTCGCTCCCCCGCGCGCTCCCCATCCGGACCCGCTCTCGGGCACCATCATCTCCCGGGTGCTCCGTCCCGTCCGGTGGAACATCGTCCCACGCCGTGCGACCATCGTGACACCTCCGCTCATCGCTGGGCCTCGATCGCGACCTTCACACCGGCGTCGTGCACCTGGACCGCGACGGCGCCCTCGTCGACCGTCACGTCGACGGTCCCACCCGCGACCCGCAGCCCGACCAGCTCGATGCGCTCGCACGGCAGCGGTGCCAGCGGCCGCAGCGTCAGCGCCCCGTGCGGGACGTCGGCCTCGATCCCGAGCAGCGCGCGCAGCACCAGCAGCGAGCTGGCCGCCGCCCACGCCTGCGGACGGCAGGCCGCCGGGTACGGGACGGGGGTGACGGTGTCCTCGGCCGCGAACCCGGCGAACAGCTCGGGCAGGCGGTAGTCGAACCACGGCGCGGCGCCGACGAGTCCGCGCGCCAGCTGCAGCGACTCGGCGCCGCGACCTGACCGCGCCAGACCCCAGACGGCGATCGCCGTGTCGTGCGGCCAGACGGTGCCGCAGTGGTAGGAGAGCGGGTTGAACCCCACCGACGTCGTCGCGAGCGTGCGCAGGCCCCAGCCCGACGCGAGCGACGGATGCGCGAGCCGCTGCGCGACGCGCGCCGACTCGCTCGCGTCGAGGATGCCGGTCATCAGCAGGTGGCCCATGTTCGAGGCCGGCCCGTCGACGGGGCGGTTGTGCTCGTCGAGCGCGATGGCCGGGTAAGGGCCGAGCGCGTCCTCGACCCAGAACTCCTCGCGGAACCGGCGTCGGACCTCGGCCGCCCACCTCCGCCACTCGTCACCGCCGGGCCGGCCCGCATGATCGAGCAGCTCGGCGCCGCGGATCGCCGCCGCGTAGGCGTAGCCCTGGACCTCCGAGAGCGCGATCGGCGCGGCGGCGTTCCGGCCGTCGGCGAAGCGGATGCCGTCGCCCGAGTCCTTCCAGCCCTGGTTCGCGAGCCTCCCGCCGGTGCGGTCGTGCCGCGCGTACTCGAGGAACCCGTCGCCGTCGACGTCGCCGAAGTCCCGCATCCACCCCAGCGCCGCCTCGACGTGCGGCATCAGGTCGGAGAGGTCCGCGTCGCCGAGCCCCCACCGCCACGCCTCGTGGGCGAGCACGACGAACAGCGGGGTCGCGTCGACCGAGCCGTAGTAGCGGTCGGGCAGGTCGCCGCGGCTCGAGAGGGCGCCGTACCGGACCTCGTGCACGATCTTGCCGGGCTGCTCCTCGCTCACCGGGTCCTCGTCCACGCCCTGCCGGCGCGCGAGCACGCGCAGCGTCCCGCGCGCGAGCTCGGGGTCGAACGGCAGCGCCATGAACGCGGTCCAGAGCGCGTCGCGTCCGAACAGCGTGAGGAACCACGGGCTTCCGGCGGCCGCGTACCGGTCCGACGGCGACTCGGGGTCGCGCTGGTCGAGCGAGGCGAGGTCGCGCAGCGAGCGGTCGATCAGCTGGCGCAGCCGACCGTCCGAGCAGTCGACGGTCGTCCGGGTCGTCGCTCGGGACGCGACGCCGGTCCCACCCGGCGCACGGACCCGCGGGGTGCGCGTGACGTTCCCCGCGTGCGAGGACGACGCCTCGGCCTCGATGAGGACCACCGCCTCGCCGCGTCCGGGCAGCACGACGGTCGTCATGAGCAGGTCGTCCTCCGCGACGCCGTCCGTCATCGCGACGCGGGTCCACTCGTCGCCGTCGCGGCGGTGCAGGCGGACCGTCGCGTCCGAGGCCGCGGCCGGCGTCTGCGGGAGCACCTTGCCGTGCTTGACCTCCTGGACGTAGGCGAAGTCCGTCCCGACGTGCACAGCGACCCGAAGCTCGACGGGTCGGGCCGACGCGTTGCGGAACACGACCTCGTCGCTCAGCCCGCCGTTGACGACCCGCCGACGGATCACGGACACGGTGGGGTCGATCTCGCCCGGGCGGGCCGGGGGGAGACAGGCGTGGAACATGGCGCTGTCGCCGCCCGTCGAGACCGCGGCCAGATGGATCGGCGGGCGGCCGTCGACGAGCAGCTCGAGGCGGTTCAGGAACCGGGTGTCGCGGTCGTAGAAGCCCTGGTCGCCGCCGGGGACGATGTCCCCGGTCGCGCTGGACATCACGAACGCGTCCCCCCGGACGCAAAGAACCTCGCTGAGGGGGCCGAGATCGGCCATGCCATCTCCTCGTACATCCGCAGGTAGCGCTGCACCATCCGTCGGGCCGAGAACCGGCCCTCGGCCCAGGCGCGGCAGGCGAGGGGATCGATGCCGTCGACCTCGCCGACCGCCTCGGTCATCGCGTCGACGTCGCCTGGTGCGACGAGCCGGCCGGTGACGCGGTCGAAGACCAGCTCGGGCGCGGCGCCACGGCGGAACGCCACGACCGGCGCGCCGCAGGCGGCGGCCTCGGCCATCACCAGGCCGAAGGGCTCGTCCCAGCCGATGGGGACCAGCACCGCGCGGGCGCGACCCATCAGGTCGACCTTCGCGTCGTGGCCGACCGCGGTGCGCAGCTCGACGTCCGCCCCGGCCATCGCCGGCCGGACCACCTGAGCGAGGTAGCGGTGCTCGGCCGGTTCGTTCACCTTCATCGCGAGGACCAGCGGCATGCCCAGCCGCCGCGCGACCTCGACGGCGATCTCGGGGCCCTTCTCGTGCGAGGCGCGGCCGACGAACAGCAGGAAGTCCTCGCGGTGCAGGCCGACGGTGTAGGCGTCGGTCTCGATGCCGTTGTGCACGACGGCGGAGACGCGGACCCCGTCCGGCGCGCGTCCCGCCTGGTCGTGGCTGATCGCCGTGAGCGCGACGTGGCGCGAGATCGCGCGGTACAGCACCGTGTTGTCGCGCGTCCACGGGCCGTGGAGCGTGTTCACCACCGGGACGCGCAGGCCGCCGGCCGCCGCGATCGCCGGGCCGATGACGCCGGTGTGGTCGTGCACCACGTCGACGTCGCCGGCGCGCAGGTAGGCGGCGACGGCGTGCGCCGCCTCCATCCAGACGTCGCCGAGCCGGTGCGGCGTCGAGGCGTCGTACACGCTGACCAGTTCGGCCCGGGTCTCGCTGTCCCCGTTCGCGACCAGCGTCACCTCGTGGCCGAGATCGGTCAGCCCGTCGGCCAGCGACGACACGATCCACTCGATGCCGCCGTACCCGCGCGGCGGGACGGGGAACCACGGCGGGGCGATCTGCAGGATGCGCACGGCTGCTCCTCGGGCGGGCGGCGGCTCAGAGCGGGCAGGCGTCGGCGAGGCGGGCGCCGGCGAACGTCACGCCCGGATGGCGGTCGCTGAGCAGGTCCGCGACGAGGTCGGCCGCATCGGCGCCGTACCACTGCGGCGCGACGAGGACCTGGCGCAGCGTCGGGCTGAGCGGCGCGCCGAGATCGCGGGCGACGGCCGACCGCGGCGGCTCGACGCCGAACCGCGCCGAGAACCGCTCGTCCGGGGCGACGCCGGCCGCGCGCCACGCCGCCTCGCTCGCCGGCGAGGCCCAGAACCCCGGTGGGCACCACGCGACCTCGACGCCGTCGGCGGTCCAGCACACGAGCACACGGTCGATCCGGACCGGCAGCCCGCCGCCGTCGCGCGGTGCCGACAGGCCCGCGTCGCGGGTCAGCGGCGGCTCGTACGCGTAGACGTGCACGCGGCCACCGGCGCCGACGAGGACCGCGTGCAGCGGGAACGCCGCCGCCCACGCCACGGTCCGCCCGCCCGGGTCGACGGTCAGCGCCACGCCCGGCGGGGGCGTGCCGACGACGCGGCCCGCGGCGACCTCGAGCACGTCGCTGGCGAACGGCAGGCCGAGCCCGCCGCAGCTGGGGTCGCCGTCCGTCGCCGCGTCGACCGCCGCCGGGGCGGCGCCGGCCATCGAGGTGCGCAGCGGTGACGGGGCCGTGAAGGCCAGGACGACGCCGGCGACGGCGATCGCCAGGACCGTCAGCACGAAGGCGGTGGAGCTGAACCTCACGGGGACCTCACGCGGGGCGGGGCCACGGGAGGGCCGCCGTCACGCGGGGGAGAGGTACGGACGGCGGTTCTCGCCCCGCTCACGGGGTCCTCGCGGCGGGCTCTCGCGGACGGGTCCCGCCGGCCGCTCGTACCCTCGCCCCGACCGCGGCGCGACGGGGGCCGGTGATGACGCTGAGCGCTCCGGCCGTGCTGCGCGTCCCGGTCGCGGACGGCGTCGCGCTGAGCGTCCGGCGCACGGATCCCGCGCCGGGCACCGACCCCGCGGCCCCGCCCTTCCTCCTGGTGCACGGCCTCGCGTCCAACGCCCGGATGTGGGACGGGGTGGCGGCGCGGCTCGCGGCCGCGGGCCATGCGGTCGTCGCCGTCGACCAGCGGTCCCACGGCGCGTCGGACGCGTCGGACCGCCTGGACCTGGCGACGCTCGTCGAGGACCTCGTCGCCGTCGCGGCCGCGGCGGGACTCGAGCGTCCGTTCGCCGTCGGGCAGTCCTGGGGCGGCAACGTCGTGCTCGAGCTCGGCGCCCGCCGACCCGACGCGGTCCGCGGCGTCGCCGGCGTCGACGGGGGGCTGATCGACCTCTCGTCGCGGTTCCCCGACGTCGCGTCCTGCTGGGCCGCGCTGGCGCCACCGTCCTTCGAGGGGCTGACGCGGGGCGCCATCGAGGCGCACCTCCGGGCGCGGACCGCCGGCTGGCCGGACGGGGCCGCCGCCGCGCAGCTCGGGAACTTCCGGCTCGGTCCCGGCGCCGACGACGCGGCGCGGCCGGTGCTGACCCGCGAGCGTCACCGCCGCATCGTCGAGGACCTCTACGGCCACCGTCCGCTCGAGCGCGTCGCGGACCTCCGCGTCCCGTTCCTCATGCTGCCGGTGACCGGGACCGCGCGGGGCGTCGTGGCCGAGGAGCAGCTCGACGCGGCCGCCGCGCGGGCCGGTGCGTCGTTCGACGTCGTCCGGCTGCCGGGACGCGACCACGACGTGCACCTCGAGGCGCCGGACCTCGTCGCGGACCTGCTGCGGACGTGGGCCACGGGCGGCGCGCTGCCGGCGACGGCATGAAGGAGGACGGGATGACGCGGCTGCTGGTGCTGATGGGCTCGGGCGAGACGACCCCGACGATGGTCACGACCCACCAGCGGATCCTCACGGCCGTCGGCGACGGTCCGGCGGTCGTCGTCGACACGCCCTACGGGTTCCAGGAGAACGCCGACGAGCTGACCGACCGCACGCTCGAGTACTTCGCGCGCAACGTCGGGCGCGAGGTCGGGGTCGTGTCGCTCCGCGACGCGGACGCCGTCGGGACGGTCGCTCGGGAGGTCGCCCTCGCCGCCGTCGGCGAGGCCGCCTGGGTGTTCGCGGGCCCGGGCTCGCCGACCTACCTCGCGCGGCAGTGGCGGGCCGCCGGCCTGCCGGGCGTCCTCGCCGCACGGCTCGCGGATGAGCGCCGGACGACCGCGACCGTGCTGGCCTCCGCCGCCGCCTGCACCGCCGGCCGCCGGACGGTCCCGGTCTACGAGCTGTACAAGGTCGGCGAGGCGCCGCACTGGCAGGACGGGCTGGACCTGCTGCGGCGGATGCGGACACTGCATCCGGAATGTGAATTGCACTGCTGCACACACCAAACACCAGAAATGTCGTGCTGCCAACACACGACATCAAGAGCTCGTGCAAACAAACTGCCAAACCGTGCTGCAAAGAACGCAGTGCTTCAAAAAAACGCAAAATGTTATCCAAAAAATCGATGCTGCGAAAAGCGTGCTGCTGCAAACAAAGCTGCAAACAAGCA
>JBEARL010000077.1:0-5869 GCA_041163265.1 Actinomycetota bacterium | reverse complement strand
CACGGCCTGGACGTCGGCGGCGAACGCGACCGGGTACGAGGTCCAGTACAAGCCCGCCTCGAGCGACGACACCGCGTATCAGACGGTCGGCGGAGTCCTGAGCGCCGCAACCCTGACGCTGCCCATCGACGGGCTCGGCAACGCCCTGGCGCTCGTTAACGATGCGGCGTACGACGTCCGGGTCCGGGCCCACGGAGCGGGTGGGACGACCAGTCCCTGGGTCACGGCGCCGACCAGCACGACCCCGATTGCGACGGCCTCCGGCGGCACCGAGGAGATCATCGGCACCGAGCGCGTCCATGTCTTCACGACCGGCGGCACGTTCGCGCTGGCCATCGCGACGACCGTGACCCACCTCATGGTCGGCGGTGGTGGGGGCGGTGGCGGCGGGTCCCACTACGCGAGCAGCCAGGGTGGCGGCGGGACCGGCGGTGGAGGCGGTGAGGTCGTGACCGGCTCGGTCGGGCGTGCCGCGGTCGACTGGACCGTCACGGTCGGGACGGGCGGGACCGGCGGTGCCGGCAGCGACAAGTCGGCATGGAACGGCGTGACCGGGACGAAGGGTGGCGACTCGTCCCTCTCCGACGGGACCTCCACGGTCACGGCCCGGGGAGGCGGAGCCGGCATCGGCGGCGGGATCAACGCCGTGAGCGGCTGGACCGACGGACTCCCCGGCTACGCGGGCGGGACGTCGGGGTCCGGGAACGCCGGCGGGGGACGCGGCGAGACCCCCACTCCCAGCGTCGACACCGGTGCTGGAGGGGGCGGCGGTCAGACGGGCACCGGATCGGCCGGTGGAGGGGCGGCCGGCGGGGCGGGCGGCGCCGGCACGACATCAGCCGTCACGTCCGACGTCGTCACGGCACCGTCCGCCTACGGCGGGGGTGGAGGAGGAGGTGGCGGTGCCGCAGGGACCGGCGGGACGGCCACGCAGGGCGGCGGCGCAGGGGCAGGCGTCGGCGCAGCCTCCGCGGGGGCCGGAGCGACGGGATCGGGCGGTGGAGGTGGCGGCGGTCGCGGCGGGGACGACGACCCGTCCGGCGGGACCACGGACCCGGGGGCCGGCGCAGCCGGTGGATCCGGTCTCGTCGTGCTCCGCTACTCGATCCGCTGAGACCGGCCGGCGACCCGCCGGCCACGCACCGGGTCGCCCCTCAGTCCTCCGCCCAGACCGCCTTCACGTTCACGAACGCGCGCAGGCCGTCGACGCCGAGCTCGCGGCCGTAGCCCGAGTCCTTCACCCCGCCGAACGGCAGGCGCGGGTCGGACCGCTCGACGGCGTTCACGCCGATCGTCCCGGCCTCGAGGCGGGCGGCGATCGCCTCGCCGCGCGCGCGGTCGGCCGTCCAGACCGAGGCGCCCAGCCCGTACCGCGTGTCGTTCGCGAGCGCGACGGCGTGGTCGTCCGAGTCGGCGACCAGGATCGCCGCGGCCGGACCGAAGGTCTCCTCGCCGCCGACGGCGTGGTCGCGGGTCACGCCACGCAGCAGCGCCGGCGCGAAGAAGAACCCCGGGCCGGACCGCACGCCGCCCGTGATCACCGGCTCGGCGCCGGCGGCGACCGACCGCGCGACCTGATCCGCGAGCTCGTCGCGGAGGTCCGCGCGTGCCATCGGCCCCATCGTCGTCGCCTCGTCCTTCGGATCGCCGACGATCACGCCGGCGAGGCCGTCCTGGACGGCCGCGGTGAAGGCGTCGGCGACGGCGCGGTGCACGACGAACCGCTTGGCGGCGATGCAGGACTGGCCGGCGTTCACGAACCGACCGGTGACCGCCGCGGCGGCCGCGCGGGCGACGTCGGCGTCCTCGAGGACGACGAACGGGTCGGACCCGCCGAGCTCGAGCAGCGTCGGCTTGCCGGCCCCGGCCGCGAGCGCCGCGACCGCACGCCCGCCGCGCGTCGAACCGGTGAAGGCGACCCCGCGGACCCGGTCGTCGACGATGACGTCGGCCGCGACCTCGGTGTCGACGCGCAGCGTCTGGAACACGCCGTCGGGCAGGCCGGCCGCGGCGCAGACCTCGGCGAACGCCTCGCCGGTCCCCAGCGTCGTCGGCGCGTGCTTCAGGACGACCGCGTTCCCCGCGGCCAGCGCGGTGGTGGCGGCGCGGACGACCTGCGAGTACGGGAAGTTCCACGGCATGATCGCGAGGATCACCCCGAGGGGGTCGAACCGGACGAAGGAGTGGGCCGCCTCGGTCGCGACGTCGACGGGCGCCAGCCCGGCCGGCGCGTGGACCGCGTAGTGGCGCAGGATCCCGACGCACTTCGCGACCTCGGCCCGCGACTCGCGCAGCGGCTTGCCCATCTCGGTGGTGGCGAGGAGCGCCAGGTCCTCGGTGCGGGCCTCCATCGCGTCGGCGATGCGGCCGAGCACCGCGGCCCGCTCGGCGACGGGGACCTCGCGCCAGCCGAGGAAGCCGGCCTGCGCGGCGGCGAGCCGCGCGTCGACCTCGGCCCGGGTGTGGGCGGGCCAGACCCGCGTGGTCTCGCCCGTCGCGGGGTCGACGGAGGCGAACTCGGTGACGCTCACGGCGGGTCCTGACGTCCGGGTGTCGGTCGGATCACGTTCGGATCACGCGGGAGGCTAACGACGCGGATCGGGGACCTCCGTCCCTGCACCCGGGACCCCCGTCACCGGTGCCGGACGCCGTCCCTCGGCACGCTGGGGCGCGGACGCCCCGGGACACCGGGCTCCCGTGGACCATCGGAGGACCCATGGACCCCGCCGCCTTCACCGACCTCGTCCGCACCGTCGCCGCCGACGAGCCCCCGGTCACCGTGACGCTGGTCCTGCCCGTCGACGGCGCCTCCCCCGACCGTGGCCCCGACGGCATCCTGGCCCGGCGGCTCGCCCGCACCGCCGTCGCGGCGCTGACCGCCGGCGGCGACGGTCTGCCCGACGTCGACCGCGACGCGATGTCCGAGCTGGCCGACCGCCTCGACGAGGTCGCCGACGAGATCGGACAGCGCCTCGACCGCAGCGTCCGCGGCGAGGGCCTCGCGTGCGTGGTCACGCCGACGACGGCCCGCATCGTCGGCCTGACCCGCACCCCGCGCGAGCGCGTGGTCGTCGAGGCCGCGCCCACGCTGATCGACCCGCTGCTCGACGCCGTCACCGCCGACCCCGAGGTCGACGTGCTGGTGGTCTCGACCGGCGGCGGGGCGACGGCCGGCACGCGGCTGCTGCGACTCTCGGACCATCAGCTGGACGAGCCGGCCGGCACCGGGTTCCCGATGACGCACGATGTCCGCGACCACGGTGAGCCGCGCAAGGAGGAGCCGCCCGACGACCGCATCCGCGACGCCTACGTCGACGACTTCCTCCGCCGCGTCGACGCGGCGTTGGTCGCGCTGCCCGAGGCGGGACGGGAGCGTCCGCTCGTCGTCGTCGGGACGGCCGAGCTGCGCGACCGCTTCGCCGCGGTCCGCTCGGGTGTCGTCGACCGCCGCGTCGTCGCCGACGTCGACGGCAACCACGACCGTCTCCTCGACTCGCAGCTCGCCGCGGCCGTCCGCGACGCGCTCGAGGCGGCCCGGCGGGACCGTGCGATCGCCGCGGTCGCCGACCTCGAGGAGCTGCCGCCGACCCGACGCGCCGGCGGGACCGACGTCGACGCGCTCGCGGCCGAGGGCCGCGTCCACCGCCTCCTCGTCGAGGACGGCGCGGCCGACGAGACGCTCGTCGACGGCGTGGTCGTCACCGGTCGCATCGCCCGCGCGGTCCGCGCCGCCCACGACACCGGCGCCGAGGTCGTCGTCGTGCCGCCGGGCGCGCTCGGCGAGCGCGGTGGGATCGCGGCCATCCTGCGCTGGTAGGACGCGGAGGCGCTGCCGCCGCGCGGCGAGGCACGGGGCGCCCCTCGGGGCGCCCCGCCCCGTCCACCGACCGTGAGGACCCCGAGACCCGTCGCATAGACGGACTGTCCATAGTGCCCGGGCGGCGTCGGAGCGCGTCGACCGAGGAGTCACCATGCGAACGCCCACCCGCGGCGCGCCCCCGGACCGTCCCCCCGCGGGTCGGGCCGGCCGGACCGCCGCCCGGACCCTGACCGCCGCCGCGGCCGTGCTGCTCGCCCTCAGCGGCGCGCTGACGGCGACGGCGAAGGACACGCAGATCTCGCTCGAGGTCACCGGCGACGAGCTGGTCCTCGTCGGCGGGACCCACACGCTGGACATCACCGCGACGAAGACCGCCGACGACCCGAGCAACCCGATCGGCTGCGTCGAGGTCGTCGCCCCCGCCGGCTGGTCGGGGCTGACCATCGTCGCCGGGACCCAGCCGACCACCGGCTGGTCCGCCGACGACGGCCCGCCGGCCACCTGGAGCGCCGACAACGGCGGCGGGAAGCTGCAGTACCTCGGCGAGGCGGCCGAGGTCGAGGTCAGCGCCACGGCCCCCGGTGCGCCCGAGACCGGCACGTGGACCGTCACGCTGTACGACTCGGTGACCTGCGCCGACACGCCGATCATGTCGGCCGAGTTCGACGTCGACGTGGTCACCTCGCTCGCCGAGCTCGACGTCGTCCCGGCCTCGGCCACGGTCACGACCGGCGCCACGCACCAGGTCGCGTTCACGGCCGAGTGGATCGCCAGCGACGGCGACGAGATCGGCTGCATCGCCGTGACGCTGCCCTCCGGCTGGACCGGCATCGGCACGACCGGCATGGGCTCCCCCGGCGGCTGGTCGAGCAGCACGATGAGCCAGGTCATCGTCTGGAAGGCGGACACCGCCGGGGACGTCATCGACGCGACCGGCGAGTCCGCGTCCTTCACGGTCACCGCGACCGCGCCCGGCACCGCCGGCGACTCCGACTGGACGGTCGCCGTGTTCGCCGCGATCGACTGCAGCGGCGACCCGATCCTGACCGGCGCCGCCGAGGTCGTCCTCGAGGACCCGCCGGTCGAGCCGGACGCCGAGCTGACGATCGTCCCGGCCTCGGCCACGGTCACGACCGGTGACGCGCACCAGGTCGCGTTCACGGCCAGCTGGATCGCCAGCGACGGCGACGAGATCGGCTGCATCGCCGTGACGCTGCCCTCCGGCTGGACCGGCATCGGGACGTCCGGCATGGGCGCCCCCGCCGGTTGGTCGAGCGGCGGCACGGGTCAGGTCATCACGTGGTCCGCCGACACCGCGGGCGACGTCATCGACGCGACCGGGGAGTCGGCGACGTTCACGGTGGCCGCGACCGCGCCGGGCACGGCTGGCGACTCCGACTGGACGGCGGCCGTGTACGCGGCGATCGACTGCTCGGGCGAGCCGCTGCTGACCGGCACCGCCGACGTCACGCTGGTGGCACCGGTGAACCCCGAGGCGGACCTCGAGATGACGCCGGCCGCGGCGACGATCACGGTGGGCACGACGCACGATGTCGACGTGGTCGCGACCTGGGTCGCGGGCGAGGGAGACGGCATCGGCTGCGTCGTCGTGACGCTGCCCGCCGGCTGGACCGCGCTCGGGCTGACCGACGGGCTGCCCGCCGGCTGGACGGGGACGGTCGACGGCGCCACGCTCATGGTGATGTGGCAGGCGGACACCGCGGAGGACCGCCTGCTCCTGCCGGGCGACGCGGCGTCCTTCACCGTGACCGCGACGGCGCCGGGCACGGCCGGCAGCGGCACGTTCGACGGCGAGGCCTTCGAGGCCCTCGACTGCACCGGCGAGCCGTTCGTCCTCGACGCGGCGCTCGTCACGTGGGTCGCGGCGCCGAGCGGCGGCGGTGACGGCGGTGACGGCGGCGACGACACGCCGGCGGTCCTCGCGACCGACCCGGAGGTCCTCGCCACCGACCCGCCGGTCCCGGGCCTGATCCCGGCCGGCGAGGGCCCCGCCCCGCTGACCCAGCGGACGGGCACGGCGATGACGCT
>JBEARL010000076.1:0-6033 GCA_041163265.1 Actinomycetota bacterium | reverse complement strand
GGCACCGTGTCGAGACGCGACGCCCTCAGCACCGCCTCGGCCCGGGCCTGCGCGGCGGCGTCGAGCACCTCGACGGTGCGGAGGGGCGCGGAGGGCTCGCCGGCCTGCTTCGGCGGGACGGGGATCGGCGGTGGCGTCGGCGCCGCGGCCGGCGCCGGAGCCGGGGCGACCGCGGCCGCCGGCACGACCGCCGGCGCGGCTGCGCCCGGCGTCGGCCGGGACACCGGCGCCGCGTCGAGGTCGAGCGAGGGCAGCGCCGAGGTCGGGCGCGGCCGCGGCGCCGGCGGGTCGCCGCCCGGTCGGATGCGGCCGTAGGTGGCGCCGTCGACGAGGACGACCTGAGGCGCGCAGCCCGCGACGCGGAGCGCGTCGAGCGAGGCCATCAGCTCGACGCGCGAGGTCAGGTTGGCCTCGGCGACGAGCAGCACCTGGTCGAGCACGCGCGCGGCGTTCACGACCGACCGCGTGCTGACCTGCGGAAGGGCGACGAGCAGGACACCGACGTCCTCGGGCAGCAGCGTCGGCAGCGAGACGACCGCGCCGAGCGCCGCGGCGACGTCGGCGCCCGGTCCGATCGCCGCGACCGGTGCGCCGTCGACGTAGGTGACGGCGTCCGCGAGCGGCACGCGGTCGCGGACCGCCTCGAGGATCCCGGGGCCGCGGGACGGGCCGGCCGTGAGGTCGGCGACCAGCACGTTCGTCCCCGCGCGACCGAGCGCCGCTGCGAGCGACCGGACCCATGCGACGGTGACGTCGACCTCGGCGCCGACGGGGGCGAGGCCCAGGTGCATCGTCGCCCCGGAGGGACGCGCCTCGAGGATCGCCGCGGCCAGCTCGTCGGCGTCGCCGTCGCGGACGCCGACCGGCAGCAGCGCGACGAGGTCGCCGCCGGCGCTGCGGACGTGGCGCGGCCCGCGGACGCGGACGTCGAGCGCGTCGAGCGCAGCTGCGACCGCGACGCCGACCGACAGCGCCATCACACCGACGAGGAGCCCGACGAGCGCGGTCGGCGGGACGACCGCGGGCGCCAGGGTCGCGACGAGCAGCGCGACCGCGGCCAGCACGCCGGCGGCCCAGAGGGCGACGGGGCCGCGGCGGTCGAGGACGTCGAGCAGCTCGATCGTCCACAGCGGGGGCCGGCGGCGGGCGCGCGCGGCGTCCGTCGCGCCCGTGGTCGAGGTCGCGGCGCCCATCGCGCGCGAGGCTAGCGGTGGGGGTCCCCCGACCCCCGGAGCGGGACCACCGTCGGACCCCGTCACGCCGGTGGGCCCCCGCTCGCGCGGGGGCCCACCGGGTCACTGCGTGGCGGTGCGGATCAGTAGTCCATGCCGCCCATGCCGTGGTCGTGACCGCCGCCGCCGGCCGCCTCCTTGGGCTCGGGCTTGTCGGCCACGAGCGCCTCGGTGGTCAGCAGCAGCCCGGCGATCGACGCCGCGTTCTGCAGCGCGGACCGGGTGACCTTGGCCGGGTCGATGACCCCGGCCTTCAGCAGGTCCTCGTACTCCCCCGTGAGGGCGTTGAGGCCGCTGCCGGCCGGCATCGTGCGGACCTTCTCGACGACGACGGAGCCCTCGTGGCCCGCGTTCGCCGCGATCCAGTACAGCGGGGCGGACAGCGCGGCCTTGATGATGCGCGCGCCGGTCGCCTCGTCGCCGTCGACCTTCAGCCCGTCGAGGCCCTTCTCGGCCTGGAGCAGGGCGGTGCCGCCGCCGGCGACGATGCCCTCCTCGACCGCCGCACGGGTCGCCGACAGCGCGTCCTCGATGCGGTGCTTGACCTCCTTGAGCTCGGTCTCGGTCGCGGCGCCGACCTTCACGACGGCGACGCCACCGCTGAGCTTCGCGAGGCGCTCCTGGAGCTTCTCGCGGTCCCAGTCCGAGTCGGTCTTCTCGATCTCGGCCTTGATCTGGCTGACGCGGCCCTTGATGTCCGCCTCGGCCCCGGCACCCTCGACGATCGTCGTGTCGTCCTTGGTGATGACGACCTTGCGGGCGCGGCCCATCAGGTCGAGGGTGGTCGACTCGAGCTTGAGGCCGACCTCCTCGCTGATGACCTGGCCGCCCGTGAGGATCGCGATGTCCTGGAGCATGGCCTTGCGGCGCTCACCGAAGCCCGGCGCCTTGACGGCCGCCGACTGGAAGGTGCCGCGGATCTTGTTCACGACCACCGTCGCCAGCGCCTCGCCCTCGAGGTCCTCGGCGATGATCACGAGCGGGCGACCCGCCTGCATGACCTTCTCGAGCACCGGCAGGAGGTCCTGCACGGCCGAGATCTTCTGGTTGGCGATGAGGATGTACGGGTCCTCGAACACGACCTCCATGCGGTCGGTGTCGGTGACCATGTACGGCGAGATGTAGCCCTTGTCGAACTGCATGCCCTCGACGAACTCGAGCTCCATGCCGAACGTCTGGGACTCCTCGACGGTGATGACGCCGTCCTTGCCGACCTTGTCCATCGCGTCGGCGAGGATGGAGCCGATGGTGCTGTCGTTGTTGGCCGAGATGGAGGCGACCTGGGCGATCTCCGCCTGGGTCTCGATCTCGCGGGCCTGGTCCGAGATCGCCTTGACGACGTGCTCGACGGCCTTGTCGATGCCGCGCTTCAGCGCCATCGGGTTCGCCCCGGCGGCGACGTTGCGCAGGCCCTCCTTGACGATCGCCTGCGCGAGGACGGTGGCCGTGGTGGTCCCGTCACCCGCGACGTCGTTCGTCTTGGTCGCGACCTCCTTCGCGAGCTGGGCACCCATGTTCTCGTACGGGTCCTCGAGCTCGATCTCGCGGGCGACCGTGACACCGTCCTTGGTGATCGTCGGGGCGCCCCACTTCTTGTCGATGACGACGTTGCGGCCCTTGGGACCGAGCGTCACCTTCACCGCGTCCGCGAGGGTGTTGACGCCGCGCTCGAGCCGGCGGCGGGCCTCCTCGCTGAAGCTCAGGATCTTCGCCATGGCGGAGACTCCTCCTGGTCGTTGGTGTGGTCGTGGTGCGGCGCGGGGGCGCCGCCGTGGTTCGTGTCCGTCGTCAGCCGACGACGGCGAGGATGTCGCGGGCCGAGAGGATGAGGTACTCGGAGCCCTCGAGCTTCACCTCGGTGCCGCCGTACTTCGAGAACAGGACCGTGTCACCCTTCTTCACGTCCATCGGGATGACCTCGCCGGTGTGGTCCGAGCGCTTGCCCGGGCCGACGGCGATGACGGTGCCCTGCTGGGGCTTCTCCTTCGCGGTGTCCGGGATCACGAGGCCACTCGAGGTGGTCTGCTCGCTGTCGTCGATGGTGACGATGACCCGGTCCTCGAGGGGCTTGATCTTGACGTCGGTCGCCAACGTTCGCCCTCCTGGGGATGGTTCGGTGGGTGGCCGGCCGGGGGTCGCGGGAGCGCGTCCGCCGTCCGGGACGGGCCCGGGGCCCGTTCGCACTCTCGGTGTCCGAGTGCCAACGCGACGCTAGCGCTCGGCACCCCCGAGTGCCAGCGGCGAGGGGTCGGGCGGCCGCGTCCCTGCGCCGCCCCGGCGCAGGGATACGAGGGGCGGGCGCCGGATCGGCGCGCGAACGGGCTCGGTCAGGGCCGAAGCGCCAGGCACCAGTCCTCGCCGGCCCGGAACCCGGCCGCCGCGTAGGCCCGCAGCGCCGGGACGTTGGCCGCCCGGGTGTGGAGCGTGACGGCCGGTGTCCCGGCGCCACCGCCGGTCGCGACCAGGCGCCGGGCGACCTCGGCCACGAGCGCCCGGCCGAGCCCCCGGCCGCGGACGTCGGGCCGGACCACGATCCCCGCGAGCTGCGTCCCCCACCGCTCGGACCGGACGGCCCGCTCGAGCTTGGCGACGGGGTCCCCCACCGGCCCCAGGCAGTCGATCGTCCCGGCGCGGACCGCCGAGCGCAGGCGCGCGCGGTACCCGGCCCGCCCACCGGGGCCGGGGTCCGGCCCGAAGCCGTCGTCGACGTGCAGCCGGACGGCGAGCTCGGCCAGGGCGTCGAGGTCCGCCTCCTCCGCCGGGCGCAGGCCGGGGTCCGGCAGGGCGTCGGCGTCGGGCAGCCGCGCCGGGTCGAGCACCATCAGCCGCTGGGCGAGGACGACCCGGGCCGGGCGCGCCGCGGTCGCGAGCACGGCGGCGCAGGCCGCCCGGTCCCCGACGAGGAGCCGCCACGCCGGAGGCGTCCCGACGGCCCGGCGCAGCACCGCGGGATCGCCGCCGACGGCCAGGACCTCGCCGCCCGTCCGCACGGCGACGCCGACGGCCGCACCGCCGTCGGCACGGACGGCGCGCGGGTCCCCGGTGATGCGGACCGCGTCCGGCCCGCCCTCGTCGATCCCGACGAGCGGCAGCTGGTGGCGGACCGCGCCGCCGTCCGGCGCCGGCCAGTCCGCGAGGAGGCGCACGAGGTCGGGCAGGTCGCGCGCGGCGGGGCGGCGCCAGCGCCGGACGCGCAGGGTGGGCGGACGGGGCGTCACGCCGGCGCCCGCACCGCGAGCGGCAGGCCCGGATCGGCCTCGAGGTCCAGCCCGGCCGTGACGCCGGCGGCGAGCAGGTTCGACCCGGCCGCCGCGACCATCGCGCCGTTGTCGGTGCAGAGCCGCGGCGAGGGCACGACGGCGCGCACGCCGGCGGCGTCGCAGGCCGCGGCGACGCGCGCCCGCAGACGCGAGTTGGCGGCGACCCCGCCCGCGACGACGAGCGTCGGCGCCCCGAGGTCCTCCACGGCCCGCATCACCTTCGCGACCTGGACGTCGACGACCGCCTCCTGGAACGACGCCGCGACGTCCGCGACGGGCGGCGTCGTGCCGGCCGCGTCCGCGGCCTCGAGCGTCCGGACCAGCGCGGTCTTCAGTCCCGACAGCGAGAGGTCGTAGCCGGGCGCGTCGAGCATCGGTCGCGGCAGGTCGAGGGCGTCGGCGCGGCCGTCGCGGGCGACCGCGTCGATCGCGGGCCCGCCGGGGAACCCGAGGCCGAGGTACCGCGCGACCTTGTCGAACGCCTCGCCGGCCGCGTCGTCGACGGTCGCACCGACCTCGCGCATCGCTCCGGTCGCGTCGCGCGCGACGATGCTGGTGTGCCCGCCGGAGACGACCAGCGCGACGAGCGGCCCCGCGAGCTCGCCGTGCTCGAGCTGCGCGACCTCGACGTGGGCCCGCAGGTGGTTCACGCCGACGAGCGGCAGGCCGAGGCCGAGCGCCAGTCCCTTCGCGGCGGCGACGCCGACGAGCAGGGGACCCGCCAGGCCCGGGCCGTGCGTGACGGCCACCGCGTCGAGGTCCGTCGCGCGGACGCCCGCCTCGGCGAGGGCGCGCTCGACGGTCGGCAGCACGGCCTCGAGATGGGCGCGGGCCGCGACCTCGGGCACGACGCCCCCGAAGCGGGCGTGCAGCGCGACCTGGGACGCGACGACGTCGGCGCGGAGGCGCAGCCGGTCCTCGACGACGCCGACCGCCGTCTCGTCGCAGGACGTCTCGATGCCGAGGACGAGCATCAGCCCACCGCCAGCGGTCGGGTCATCAGCACCGCGTCCTCGCCGTCGGGGTAGTAGCGGGGTCGGCGTCCGACCTCGGCGAGACCGGCGCCGACGTACAGCGCCCGCGCGGCCGCGTTCCCCGCCCTGACCTCGAGCGTGACGGCCCCGGCGCCCTGCCCCGTGGCCCACGCGACCAGCGCGTCGAGGAGCGCGCGGCCGTGGCCCCGCCGGCGCAGCGCGGGCGCCACGGTCAGGCGCAGCACGTGCGCCTCGTCGGCCAGCATCCGGCCGCTCGCGAACCCGAGCACCGCGCCGCCCTCCCCCCGCAGCACCAGGAGGCAGCCGTCCGCCCGCGCGGCCTCTGCGCCGAGGGCCTCCCAGCCGAGCGGACGCGTCTCGGTCGCGACCTCCAGCGCCAAGAGGGCGTCGCGGTCGGCGACGGCGACCGGGGCGCGGAGGCGCTCGACGGCGCTCATGCGCCGACCGCCCGGCCGCCGCCCCGCTCGGCCCAGCCGATGCGGACGTCCGCCTCCCGGAGGTAGGCGGGGGCGAGCGCCGCGGGATCCACGCCGCCGGCGCGCAGCG
>JBEARL010000075.1:0-6058 GCA_041163265.1 Actinomycetota bacterium | reverse complement strand
CCGTCTCCCACCCCGCCGGCAGCTCGCCGCGGAGGCGACGCTCGAGGTCGACCGCGAGCACCGGCTGCGTGGCGGCGAAGGCCGCCCACCGCGCGTCCCAGGCGGCCGAGCGCTCGGCGCCGCGGGCCCGCTGGTCCCACCCGGCACGGACGTCGTCGGGGACGTGGAACGGCTCGTCGGACGGCCAGCCGAGCGCCGCCCGCGTCGCCGCGACCTCGTCGGGTCCGAGCGGCGCGCCGTGCGCGCCCGACGTGCCGGCCTTCGCCGGCGCACCGTGGCCGATGGTGGTCCGCACGGCGATCAGCGACGGCCGCGGGTCGGCCGCGGCGGCGGAGATGGCGGCGCGGATGGCGTCGAGGTCGGTGCCGTCCTCGACGCGGAGCGTGTGCCAGCCCTGCGCGGCGAGCCGCGCGAGCACGTCCTCGCCGAACGCCAGGTCGGTGGTGCCGTCGATGGTGATGCGGTTGTCGTCGTACAGGTAGACGAGCCGACCGAGCCGCAGGTGACCGGCGAGCGACGCCGCCTCGGCCGCGACGCCCTCCATGAGGTCGCCGTCCGAGACGATCGCGTAGATCCGCTGGTCGAGGAGGTCGGCGGCGGCGGGGTCCACCGCCGCGACCTCGGCGGCGAGCCGCTCCGCGGCGATCGCCATGCCGACGCCGGTCGCGAACCCCTGGCCGAGCGGCCCCGTCGTCGTCTCGACGCCCGGGAGCAGGTCGTGCTCGGGATGCCCCGCGGTCACCGAGCCGAGCTGGCGGAACGCGCGCAGGTCGTCGAGCGTCGGACGGTCGTACCCCGAGAGGTGCAGCGCCGCGTACAGCAGCATCGAGCCGTGGCCGGCGCTGAGCACGAAGCGGTCGCGGCCGACCCAGTCGGGTCGGGCGGGGTCGTGGCGCAGAACCTCGCGGAACAGCACGGCCGCCATCGGCGCGCACCCCATCGGCATGCCGGGGTGGCCCGAGTTCGCGGCCTGCACGCCGTCCATCGCGAGCACGCGCAGGGCGTCGACGGCCAGCCGCTCGGGGTCGCCGGCGGAGGGCGTCACCGCTCCGACGAGCTGGCGCTCCTGACCCGAGCCGCCGGGGGTGCCGGTCGCCGCGCCCATGTCCACCCCGTCCGTCGCCGGACCGCGGACGCTAGTCGTGCGGTCGCGCGCACCCGGGGAGGGACGTCGTCACCGCGAGCGCTCCGGCGTGATCACGACGACGGGACAGGGCGCGTGAGCGATGACCTGCTGCGTCACCGAGCCGAGCAGCAGGCCCTTGAACCCGCCGAGCCCGCGGGCGCCGACGACCAGCAGGTCCGCGCCCTCGGCGGCCTCGACGAGGACGGCCGCGGGGCCGCCGGTCCCGACGCGCCGCATCACCGGCACGTCCCCGGCGCCACCGACGCGCTCGAGCGCCTCGGCGAGGACCTGCTCGGAGGCGGCGCGGAGCTCGTCGTCGGACGGCAGCGTGACGACCATCGTCATGCCGACGAGCTCGGGACGCGGGAAGGCGTGGACCAGCTCGAGCTCGGCGCCGCGCAGGCGGGCCTCCTCGAGGGCCCAGCGCAGCGCGTCGAGCGATGGGTCCGACGCGTCGATGCCGACGACGATCCTGGCCACGGGAGCACCTCCGGGGCGGCACCCGACGGCGCCGCGGGACCCCGATGGTGGCGGCCCCCGACCGCGGCCGGCGCGGACCGGGGACCCGACACGGCGTGACCTTCGGCCCCACCGGGACGGCGGGTCGAACGGCGATGCTGGGCTCCCCCGCCAAGGAGGCGCCGCATGGCCCCGGTCCGGCAGACCGACCCCGTCGGGTCGCTCCTCTCCCCCGCCGTCGCCACCGTCGAGCCCACCGCGACCCTGCGTGAGGCCGTCGAGACGATGGCGATGGACCGCCTCGGCCTGCTGGTCGTCGCGAACACCAGCGGCATGGTCGGCGTCATCTCCGAGCGCGACATCATCGCCGCGCTGGCCGACGGCGAGGACCTCGAGGCCGAGCGGGTCCGCGACCACGCGACCGACCGCGTGGTCACCGTCGAGGCCGACCTCAGCGTCGCCGAGGCCGCTCGGCGGATGGTCGACGCCGAGATCCGCCACCTCGCGGTGATGCGCGACGGCGACGTCGCCGGGGTCGTCTCGGTGCGGGACCTGCTGGTCGCGCTCGCGGCCGACCTCGGCTGACGCGGGTCGCGCTCGACGCCGCGCGCACGACCGCAGCCGCGGCCGCGCCGATCGGACCCGTCAGACCGCGACGCTCCGACGCGGCGCCGGCCAGACGTCGCCGGCGGCCAGCGCCCACAGCACCAGCAGCGGGTGACCGACGACGAGTCGCAGCAGCCGCGCCCGGTCGGTGTCCAGCCCGAACGCGTCGACACCCTCGAGCCACTGCGCGATGTTCCCCGGCAGCACCACGTGGAGGAACGTGACGACGACGAGGGCGACGAGCGTCCGCCGCGACGACGCGAGCGCGACGGCGGCGGCCAGCACCAGCTCGACGACGCCGCTGACCAGCACGACCTCGCGCTCGAACGGCATCCAGGCCGGCACCTGCGCGAGGAACGTCTCGGTCGCGACGAAGTGGCCGACGCCGGCCGTCGCGAGGAACGCCGCGAGCGCGAGCCGCAGCACGAGCCGCGGCGGCGACTGACGGCCGAGCCGCTGCGCCTCGACGTCCCGGACCGCACCGACGAGCCGTCCGAGCATGCGCCGCCTCCGTCCACAGCCGACCGCGCCGCCTCCGCGGTGCCGACACGGGCGACGCTACGCTGCCGCGCATCCCGACGCCGCATCCGCGCCCACCGCGGGCGGCGTTTCCCCGGACGAACGGCGTCCGATGAACCCGGAACCCGCGGCGGCGGTCGACCTCGACGTGGCGGTCGACACCCCGGCCGACGTCCCCGCCGACGCGCCCGCGGCGACACCGACGGCGGCGGCACCGCGCTGGGTGTTCCGCGGCGACGACGCGGCGCTTGACGCGCTGGCGGCGGCGCTGGCGGTCGACCCCGCGGCGCCGTTCGCCTGGCCCATCGCCCCCTCCGGGCCCTCGATGGACCGCGGCGAGGGCGTGCTGCTGTGGCGCTCGGGCCGTGGCGGCGGCGTGGTCGCGGCCTGCACGGTGCTCGACGAGCCCGAGGCCGCGGTCGGCGCCGGCGGCTCCCCGCGGGTGACCGTCGCGATCCGCGTCGACCGCGCCTTCGGCCGGCCGCTCGCGCCGGCGGACCTGCTCGGCGAGCCGGCGCTGCGGTCGCTCGCGTTCCTCGACCTCCACGACGCGACCGAGGTGCGCCTCGGCCCCGCGCAGCAGGAGGCGTTCGCGCGGGCCGTCGCCGTCCGTGACGCCACGGGGGTCGTCGAGGACGAGGGCGAGACGGTCATGCGCGTCCCCCGCCGGCTCGTCCCCGTCGTCGAGGAGCTGCTCGCCCGCCTCGGCGCCCACGAGCCGCCACCGCCGGTCGCGGCCACAGCGCGTCCCGCCGGCGGCGCCACGGTCGCCGGCCGACCGCCGGCGCCGACCGACCTCCAGCTGCAGCAGGCCGAGGCGGCCGCGGCCGCGCACGGCACGGGGTCGTTCACGGTCGACGAGGTGGCCGTCACCTGGCGGACCGGCGTCGGGACGGCGCGGTCCCGCGTCGAGCGGCTCGTCGAGGTCGGCCTCGTCGCGCGGGCCGGCACGCGCCGGCCCGAGGACGCGGACGGGCGACCGGCCCGCGGCCGACCCCCCGTCCTCTACCGCCTGGCGCTGGCGGGCGCCGCCACCTCGGAGGGATGATGGCCGCGGTCTCCAACGCACGGCTCGCCGGCGAGGGCGTCACCGCCGGGTTCGTCGGCGGCGCGGTCGCGCACCTGCTCTGGACGGCCGGCGTCGCGGCCGGCGTCCCCGACGTCATCGATGTGCCGGGGCAGGGCGTCGTCGCGCTGGCCTGGTGGAGCTTCGCGGCCATCGGGGTCACGAGCGGCTTCGGCGCGGCGCTCGTCGCGCTGCTCCTCGACGGCCGTCGGCGCGCCCGCACCCTGTTCCTCGGCGCGTCCGCGGCCGTCCTCGTCGCGTCGGTCACGCCGTTCGCGTCCCAGCCCGAGGCCGTCGCGCGCACGACGATGGCGGTCCTGGCCGTCGGGCACGTCGTGGTGTTCGCCGCGGTCGTCCCGCGACTGGCACGTCGGCTGCGCGCGCGCTGAGCCGCGGGCGGCTCAGCTCAGGACGTCCTTGCGGCCGAACCACCACCATGCGAAGCCGGCGAACGCCGCCGCCCACGGCACCTGCAGCAGCACGCCCCGGGACAGGTCACCCCACCGGGGGTCGGGCGCGAGCAGCCCCAGCCACGCGAGCCCCTCGTGCACGGGCAGCAGCTCGCGCAGCGACCCGAGCGCGGTGATCGCGTCGAGGATCTGCACGACGATGATGACGACGATCGTGCCGGCGACCGCGCCGACCGACGTGTCGGTCGTCGTCGAGAGCGCGAACGCGAGCGTCGCGACCCACAGCCCCGACCATGCCGCGTACGCGGCGACGGCCGCCAGCCGCACGAGCCCGTCGGACGGCTCGAGGGCGCCGAACGGCGTGAGCAGGGGCCCCCAGCCGTAGGCGATGGTGCCGGCGACGAGCCCGCTGACCGGGACCAGCACGGACGCCGTCACCGAGAGCAGCAGCGCGGCGGCCAGCTTGCGGCCGAGCAGCGCCGCGCGCGGGACCGGCCGGACCAGCAGCGAGCGCAGGCTGCCCCAGGACGCCTCGCTCGAGACGGTGTCCCCGGCGAACAGCGCGACGACGCTCATCAGCAGGAACGGCGCGGTCGCGGCGGTCGACATCAGCGCGAAGTTCAGGCCCGACGCGGTCGCGATGCCGAACAGGCCGGTCGGGTCCCCGCCGCCCCCGCCGCCGTCGCGCCCGGCGTCCGCGAGCAGGAACGCGACGGCCAGCACGACCGGCACGGCCGCGATGCCGCCGAGCCCGACCCAGGTCCGGCGGCGGCGCAGCTGGCGCGCGAGCTCGGCCCTCATCGCCCGGCCTCCGCGCCGTGGCCGGTCAGCTGCAGGAACACGTCCTCGAGCCGGCCGCGGCGGGCGGCCGAGGCGACGCGGAGCCCCCCGCCGACGAGGGCCGCGACGACGTCGGCCGCCTCGGCCGGGTCGTCGAGCGCGACGGCGACGCCGGCGCCCTCCAGCGCGACGCGGTCCGACCCGAGGCGCGACGAGAGCAGCGCCGCCGCCCGCTCGCGGTCGTCGACCTCGACGACGAGCGTCCGGGCCCGCTCGCCGAGCTCGGCGACCGTCCCGGCCGCGACGGCCCGGCCGGCGTCCATCACGACGGCGTGGGTGCAGGTCTGCTCGACCTCGGCGAGCAGGTGGCTCGAGACGAGGATGGCGTGCCCCTCGGCGCCGAGGCGGGCCAGCAGACGGCGCATGCGGCGGATCTGCTCGGGGTCGAGCCCGTCGGTCGGCTCGTCGAGGACCAGCAGCTCGGGCCGGCCGAGCAGGGCCTGCGCGATGGCGAGGCGCTGGCGCATCCCGTGCGAGTAGGTCCGGACCGGTCGGTCGATCGCCGTGCCGAGATCGGCGACCTCGAGCGCCCACGGCAGGTCGGCGGCCTCGAGCGGCCGACCGCCGGCCCGCCAGAACAGCTCGAGGTTGTCGCGGCCGCTGAGGTCCGGCGCGAGCCCCGGGCCGGCGACCAGCGCGCCGACGCGCTCGAGCACCGGGTGCCCCGGCAGGACCTCCTCGCCGAACACGGCGGCCGAGCCCGACGTCGGGGCCATCAGGCCGAGGAGCATGCGCAGCGCCGACGTCTTCCCGGCGCCGTTCGGGCCGAGCAGGCCGACGACCTGCCCGGGGGCGACCGTCAGGTCCAGGCCGTCGACGGCGCGGGTGCCGTCGTCGTACACCTTCGTCAGCCCGCGCACGGCGACCGGCGGCGGACCCGCGGCGGCGGCCGCGAGGCGCTCGCCGCGCGGGGCCAGCGGGGGCCGCCGGCGTCGGCGCGCCGTCCCGACGAGCCCGACCGCGACGGCCCCCGTCACCGCGACGGCGGGGACGGCCAGCGCGACCGGCGGTGCCGACGGGCCCGCGGCCGCG
>JBEARL010000074.1:0-7058 GCA_041163265.1 Actinomycetota bacterium | reverse complement strand
GTCCCAGCTGCGCTCGTCCGACAGCGCCAGCGCGAACCAGGCGTGGTGGTGCGCCGGCGGCAGCGGCTCGTCGTGCGCGAAGTACTTCCGGCTGTAGGCCCGGCGCACCTCCAGCGGCACGTCGCCGTCGGGGACGCGCGTCGGCACCGCCCGGGCGGTCAGCCCGCGCAGCTCGGCGTACGCCTCGCCGCCGTCGACCGCGACGCCGCACCGCGCCCCGGCCTCGAGGTCCGGGGTGCGCCGGGCCCGCGTCAGGTTCCAGATCCAGAGGTCGCCCCGTGGGTCCGGGTGGTGGACGAACCACAGCGGCACCACGTCCGGCCAGCCGTCGGCGCCGACCACCGCCAGGCGCAGCGTCCGCTCGTCGGCGAGGAACGCAGCGCGGACGGCCGCGCCCATCGTCACGTCCGGACGCGGCACGCCGCCCCTCCGCTCGGCCGTCGGGGGAGGCTAGGGACCGGGTCGTACCCTCGGGCCATGGACACCGTCATCGCCCCGTCCCGCTCCCGCGCGGCCCGCACCGCGGCCGCCGTCCTCACCGCGCTCGCCGTCGGCCTCGCCGGCTGCGGCGGCGACGGCACCGCCTCGGCACCGGCCTCCGCACCGGTCGACGCCGCTGCGCCGAGCGGCCTCCCCGCCGGCACGGTGCTGATCGACGTCCGCACCCCCGAGGAGTTCGACACCGGGCACCTCGTCGGAGCGCTGAACCTCCCCGTCGAGCTGGCGGCGTTCCCCGACCAGGTCGCGGCGCTCGACCCCGACGCCGAGTACCTCGTCTACTGCCGCTCGGGCCGCCGGGCCGACCTCGCGGTCGAGTACATGACGGGGCTGGGGCTCGACGCGCGGAACCTCGGCTCGGTCGCCGAGGCCTCCGCCGAGACCGGCGTCCCGGTCACGGGCTGACGCGCGTGGGCCGCCGTCGTGCTGGCGCTGGCCGCTCCGGTCTCGGGGCTGGCGGTCGTCCTCGGCCCCCTCGGGATGCTGGTCGCGCTGGTCGCGCACGTGAAGGGCCAACGCCTCGGGATGGCGGCGTCGGTGCTGGCCGGCGTGATGACGATCGTCGGCATGAGCATCACGCTGTACCTGCGCTGACGCCCCGCGCCGGACCGGGCGCGGAGGACCCCGCGACCCGCGGCGCTCAGCCCGTGATGCCGTCGCGTCCCAGCGCGTCGCCGAGCTCGCGGGCGAGCGCACCGAGGTCGCCGGCCCGCCGCGCGCCGGACGGCAGCGCGTCGGCCGCGAGCGCCGCGAACCCGGGCCCGCCGACGACCAGCGCGGCGTCGCCGAGCGCGGGCGGGTCCGCGCAGAAGCCGCGGGCCGGATCGGTCCCGACGGCGCCGACCAGCACGACGTCCGGCCGCAGCGTCGCGGCGCTGCGCTCGAGCGCCGCCCGGGGCGTGCGCCCGCCGAGGTAGGTGACGCGGAAGCCGGCGTCGGCCGCGACCGCCGCCGCGGCCAGCACGCCCAGCTCGTGGTCCTCGCCCTCGGGGGCGGCCGCGAGGCACGTCGGCGCGGTGGCGCGGCGGGCGCCGGCGAGCAGCCGGTGCAGCCGCGGCCGCAGCACGTTCGTCGCGAAGTGCTCGGCGGCGATCAGGCCCGGGTCCTCGCGCCACCCCTCGCCGAGGTCGCGGAGCACCGGCAGGATGACGTCCTCGAGGGTGCGCGGCACGCCGAGCCGCGCCAGCGCCTCGTCGAGCACAGCGGTCGCCGCGTCGCCGTCGTAGGCCGAGATCGCCGCGGCCAGCGCGCCGCGGGACCGGTCGGCTCCGGCGGCCGGGGCGGTCGCGACCGGGCCCGGGGCGGCGTCGACGATCCTGAGCCGGTCCGGCTCGCGACCGGTGGTGACGGCCCGCGCGGCCGCCGAGACGGCCCAGCCCTGGGCGGTCAGGCGGAGGACGGCGAGGACGCGGTCGACGTCGGCCTCGCCGTAGAGGCGGTGGCCGCCGTCGGTCCGGCGGGGCTCGAGCAGCCCGTAGCGGGCCTCCCAGGCGCGGAGCGTCGTGACCGCGACTCCGGTGCGGCGGGACACGGCACCGATGCGGAGCCCGACGTCCGCGACGTCCTCGACGTCGTCGACCATCCCGCACCTCCCGCGCACCCCGTGGGAGCGCGACGGAGAGGTTCGCGACCGGGGGGCGGCCCGGATGCCGACCCGGGCCTAGCGTGGGCGGCATGGAACCCGACCAGGCCCGTCCCGACCCGACCGACGGCCCCGCCGAGGGGCCCGCCGGCGCGCTCCTGACCGGCCTGACCGCCGGGCAGCCCGTGGTGTTCGCCGGCGACCGGGTCGCCACGGTCCCCGCCGCGCTGGCCGCGGCGTTCGCGCCCGGTGACGCGCTGCTGGTCGACGACGCGACCGGCGGACTGCTCCACGTGCCCGCCGCCGCCCGGGCGGCGGCCCGCGCCGCCGTCGACGCCGCCGTCGCGGCCGCGGCGGCCCTCGGCGCCCACGACGACGCCGCGGTCGACGCGTTCCTGACCGGCCTCGCCGACCGCATCGAGGACGACGCGGCGTTCGCGCCCGTCCTCGCCGCGAACGCGGACGACGTCGCGGCGGCCAGCGCGCGCGGGCGGTCGACGACGCGGCTGGTCCTGTCCGAGCGGATGCGGGCCGACATGATCGCGGGGCTGCGGGGCTGGACCGCGGTCCGGGGTGTGCGGGGGGATGTCGTCGGGACGCGCGTCCACGACGGCTGGTCGCTCGAGCTGGTCCGCGACCGGCTCGGCGCCGTGGCGTTCGTGTTCGAGGGTCGGCCGAACGTCGTCACCGACGCCTGCGGGGTGCTCCGGGGTGGCAACGCGGTCGTGTTCCGGATCGGGTCCGACGCGCTCGGGACCGCGACCGCGCTGATGGAGCACGCGGTCCGGCCGGCGCTCGCGGCCGCCGGCCTGCCCGAGGGCGCCGTGTCGCTCGTCGCGTCGCCCGACCGCGCCGCGGGATGGGCGCTGTTCGCCGACCACCGGCTGGCGCTGGCGGTGGCCCGCGGCTCGGGTCCCGCCGTCGCGCAGCTCGGCACCGTCGCCCGTCAGGTCGGGACGCCCGTCTCGCTGCACGGCACCGGCGGGGCCTGGATGCTCGTCGCGCCGACGGCGGACGCCGACCGCCTCGGCGCGGTCGTCGCGGCCTCCCTCGACCGCAAGGTCTGCAACACGCTGAACACGGTCTGCGTCACCCGTGCCGCCGCGGCCGCGCAGGTCCCCGTCGTCCTCGCCGCGCTCGAGTCCGCCGCGGCGGCGCGCGGGGTCGAGCCGAAGCTCCACGCGCTGGTCCGCGACGCCGCCGAGCGCGCCGAGGTCGCGGCGCTCGTCGGGCCGGGCTGGTTCGACCGGACCGTCCCGATCGCGCGGGCCGGCGGCCCCGTCACCGAGCCGCGGGCCGAGGAGCTCGGCGTCGACGGGCTCGCGACCGAGTGGGAGTGGGAGGACAGTCCCGAGGTGACCCTCGCGCTCGTCGACGACCTCGACGGGGCGGTCGCGCTGTGCAACGCGCACAGCCCGCGGTTCGTCGTCTCGGTCGTCTCCGAGGACCCGGACGACCACGACCGCGCGTGGGCGGCGCTCGAGGCGCCGTTCGTCGGCGACGGCTTCACGCGGTGGGTCGACGGGCAGTACGCGCTCGGCACGCCCGAGCTCGGGCTCTCGAACTGGCAGGGCGGCCGACTGTTCGGACGCGGCGGCATCCTCACCGGTGACGCGATCGCGACCGTGCGCACGCGCGTGCGCCAGCACGACCCGACCGTCGCGCGCTGACCGCTAGCGTCGGGACGCACCGGCCCGCACCGCCCGCACCTCGGGACCCGCCCGCCGACCGCCCGCCGCGTGCACGACGAGGGGGACGACGCCGTGCCGGCCACCATCATCGTCGGCGCCCAGTGGGGCGACGAGGGCAAGGGCAAGGCGACCGACCTGCTCGCCGACGCGACCGAGCTGGTCGTCCGCTACCAGGGCGGGAACAACGCCGGCCACACCCTGGTCGTCGCCGGCGAGGTCGTGAAGCTGCACCTCATCCCGTCCGGGGTGCTGTACCCGCACGTCACGCCGGTCATCGCGCCGGGCGTCGTCGTCGACCCGAGGGTGCTGCTCGAGGAGCTCGACGGGCTCGACGCGCGGGGGCTCGACGCGTCGTCCCGCGTCCGCGTCTCGGGCGACGCGCACCTGATCATGCCGTGGCACCGCGAGCTCGACCGCCTGATCGAGCGTCGGCTCGGCAGCCAGGAGCTCGGCACCACCCGACGCGGCATCGGGCCGGCGTACGCCGACAAGGCCGCCCGGGTGGGGCTCCGCGTGCAGGACCTGTTCGACGCCGGCATCTTCGCGAAGAAGCTCGAGGCGGCCCTCGACCACGTGAACCTCGTGCTGACCCGCGTCTACGACCAGCCGGCGATGGACCCCGCCGCGATCCGCGACGAGTACCTCGGGTACGCCGCGCGGATCGCGCCGCTCGTCGCCGACACGCGGGCGCTCGTGCACGAGGCGCTCGAGCGGGGTGCGCGGGTGATGCTCGAGGGCGCGCAGGGGACGATGCTCGACCTCGACCACGGCACCTACCCCTACGTCACGTCGTCGAGCCCCGTCGCCGGCGGCGCGCTGGCCGGCGCCGGCATCGGCCCGACGGCCGTCGACCGGGTCATCGGCATCACGAAGGCGTACGTCACGCGCGTGGGGGCCGGACCGTTCCCGACCGAGCTCGACGGCGAGCTGGCCGAGACGCTGACCGAGCGCGGCGGCGAGTACGGCACGACGACCGGTCGCCGCCGCCGCGTCGGCTGGTTCGACGCGGTCGTCGCCCGGTACGCGCAGCGGGTCAACGGCTTCACCGACCTGTTCCTCACGAAGCTCGACGTGCTCGGCGGGCTCGGCGAGCTGCGCGTCTGCACCGCCTACGACGCCGACGGCGTCCGCCACGAGCACCTCCCCGCGCACCAGTCGCTGATCCACCACGCGGTGCCGCAGTACGAGACGGTCCCCGGGTGGGAGGGCGACATCACCGGCGTCACCCGGTACGCGGACCTGCCCGCCGAGGCCCGCGCCTACGTCGAGCTCCTCGAGGAGCGGTGCGGCGCGCCGATCACCTGGGTCTCCGTCGGCCCCGGCCGCGAGCAGACCCTCGAGCGCGCCGGCGCGGCCGCGCGGGCCTGACGCGGCGGTGGGCGCCCGGGTCCTCGTCGTCGGCGGTGGCGGCCGCGAGCACGCGCTCGTCGCGGCCCTCGTCGCCGACCCGGTGGTCGGCGCGGTGGTCGCGGCCCCCGGCAACCCCGGCATCGCGGCGCTCGCGCGGTGCGCGCCGGTCCGCGTCGACGACGTCGACGGCCTCGTCGCGCTGGCGGTCGCCGAGCGGGTCGACCTCGTCGTCGTCGGACCGGAGGCGCCGCTGGTCGCGGGCCTCGTCGACGCGCTCGCCGCGCGGGACGTCCCGGCGTTCGGCCCGTCGGCCGAGGCGGCCCGGCTCGAGGGCTCGAAGGCGTACGCGAAGGCCGTGATGGACGCGGCCGGGGTCCCGACCGCGCCGTGGACCACGACGTCGGACCCGGCCGAGGCACTGGCCGCGCTCGACCGGTCGGGTCCGCCGTGGGTCGTGAAGGCCGACGGGCTCGCGGCCGGGAAGGGCGTCGTCGTCACCGAGGACCGCGCCGAGGCCGAGCGTGCCGTCGCCGACGCGCTCGTCGCACGCCGGTTCGGCGACGCCGGCGCGACGGTGGTCGTCGAGGGGTTCCTCGCCGGCCCCGAGCGCAGCCTCTTCGCCGTCTGCGACGGCGAGGACGCGGTGCTGCTGGCACCCGCGCAGGACCACAAGCGCATCGGCGACGGCGACACCGGCCCGAACACCGGGGGCATGGGCGCCTTCTCGCCCGTGCCCGGGTTCGCGCTGGGCGACGCCCGCGTCGACGCGCTCCGAGACACGCACGTGCTGCCGGTGCTGCGGGAGCTCGCGGGGCGTGGCACCCCGTTCCGCGGGCTGCTCTACGTCGGCCTCGTCGACACGGCGGACGGGCCGCAGGTCCTCGAGTTCAACGTCCGCCTCGGCGACCCAGAGGCGCAGGTCGTGCTGCCGCGGCTGGCCTCGTCGCCGTACGCGCTGCTGCACGCGGCCGCGGTCGGCGCGCCGGCCCGCGGCGACGGCGTCGCGTCGGTGCCCGTCGCGTTCGACGCCGGGGCCGCCGTCACCGTCGTGCTGGCCTCGGGCGGGTATCCCGAGTCGTCGACGGCCGGAGTCCCCATCGAGGGCGTCGACGCGGCCGCCGCGACCGGTGCGCACGTGTTCCACGCCGGTACCGCGCTCGACGATTCGGGCCGGCTGGTCACCGCCGGCGGGCGGGTGCTCGCGGTCACCGGGACGGGCGACGACGTCGCCGCCGCCCGTGCCGCGGCGTACGGTGCGGCGGACCTCATCCGCTTCGACGGTCTGCAGCGCCGCGGGGACATCGCGGCGTCGGCGGGCTGAGCGGGTCGCGAGGACCGAGCACCGACCGCCGACCACGGGAGGACCGCGCATGGACGCCGCGACGTGGGACGACCGCTACCGCGACCGTGAGCTCGTGTGGGGGTCCGGTCCGAACGCGCTCGTCGCCGCCGAGACCGTCGACCTGCCGCCGGGCCGCATGCTCGACCTCGCCGGCGGCGAGGGCCGCAACGCCATCCATCTCGCCGAGCAGGGCTGGGAGGCCGAGGTCGTCGAGTTCTCGGAGGTCGCGCTGGCGAAGGCGCGTGAGCTCGCCGCGTCGCGCGGCGTGACGATCGCCACGACGCTGGCCGACGTCACGGCCGCGCCGTCGTTGGCCCCCGCCGACCTGGTGCTGATCTGCTACCTGCAGGTGCCGGCCGCTCCGTACGCGGCGGCGGTCGGCCACGCGGCATCGCTGGTCGCGCCGGGCGGGACGCTGCTGGTCGTCGTCCACGACCGCGACAACCTCGAGCGGGGCGTCGGCGGGCCGCCGGACCCGGTGGTTCTGCCGACCGTGGCCGACACGCGCGCGGCGCTCGGCGGGTCGGGGCTGGACGTCGTCCGGGCCGAGCAGGTGCTGCGGCGGGTGGAGACGACGGATGGGCCGCGGGACGCG
>JBEARL010000073.1:0-6301 GCA_041163265.1 Actinomycetota bacterium | reverse complement strand
GAGGTCGCGGACGAGCTGGGCCCAGACGTCGGGCGGGGCGACGACGCCCTCGGTCGCGAGCGCGCGGGCGACCGCACGGCGCAGCACGTCGCGGTCCGCGCCGGCCGCGAGCACCTCGGCGTCGTCGGCGAGCCGAGCGGCGATGCGGGGACGCAGGCCCGACGGGATGCCCGCGCTCGCCGTCGTCGTGGTGGCCACGCCCGTCCTCCGGTCGCGCCCCCGCGACGGCGGACGCTACGGACGCGGAGAGGTGGTGGGGGGGGTGGGATCGGCGGCTGTGGACGACGGTGCGGACGATGCGGCCGGCTCGATCGCGCAGCGCACGACGACCGAGCCGAGGTAGCCACCGGTGGCCGGGTCGTACGGGCCACCGCAGACCGTGAGGGTCAGCTCGCCGGCGCGGTCGTCGACCTCGACGGCGTCCTGCGCCTCCGGTGCGGTCGCGGCGCCGACACCGAGGACCGTGCACGGCTGCCGCCGGCCGTCGCAGCGGAGCAGGGACAGGGTTCGACCGGGCGTGAGCGTCCGGAGCACGTCGAGCGCTCCCGGGGCGTACGCGGTTCGCCGCCCGTCGCGGGCCCAGACCACGGGGACGACGGCCTCCGAGGGGGCGGTCACCGCGACACCTCCGGGCCGGGCGGTTGGCGCCGGTGGGGCGGGGGCAGGTCCCGCCCCACCGGCGTGAGGTCAGCGTAGCCGCAGATACCTCACCAGCGCAAAATTAGGGCGGTCGACGTCCGGGACCCGACGCTCCGGATCCCCGGGGCCCGGTCAGCGCCACCCCCACACCTATGCTGCCCACGGTCCCGTCGGAGTTCCACGAGCGCGGATCCGCAGGACCGGGGGGTGCGCGGATGCCCGACGTCCGCGCACCGGAGGGCGCCCGCGCGATCCAGCGCGTGCAGATGGACCTCGCCCGCCTCGGGACCCGGATCACCGCCCTCGCGACCGCGGCCGGGGCGGCCGGCGTCACCGAGAACCACGACGTCCAGGTCCTGCTGACGCTGCTGCGGGACGGCTCGGCCCGGCCGGGGACGCTCTGCGACGTGACCGGCATCACGACCGGGGGCATGACGGCGCTGCTCGATCGGCTCGAGCGGGCGGACCTGCTCCACCGCCGACCGGACCCCGGGGCCGGGGACCGACGCGTGCTGACCGTCACCCCGACCGCCGCCGGACGACGCGCCGCGCGCGTGCTCGCCACCGCGACCCGCGACGCGCTCTCGGCGCGCCCCCCCGAGGCGCTCGACCTGGTCGCGGCGCTCCGCGTTCGGGCCCCGCGTCCCGACGGACCGATCGACGTCGCGCGCGCCGCCGAGGTGATGCTCGAGCTCGCCGACCGCTCGGAGGCGCACACGCGGGAGGTGCTCGCCGCTGCGGTCGCCGCCCGCGTCCGGGGCGTCGACGCCCTCCCCGGTCGCCGCGCCTACAGCATCTGCTGCCTCATCGACCTCTACGGACCGCGATCGCCCGGCGCCATCGCGGACCACGTCGGGCGGTCGGCCGCGACCGCGACGCGCCTGGTCCAGACCCTCGAGGCCGCCGGGCTGATCCGCCGCGTCATGGCGGACCCGCCGCGGCGCGGCAGGGCGTACGACGTCGACCTGACGGCGGCGGGCCGGCGCGCGGCTCGGCTGATCGACGCGCCCACGCCGGCCTTGCGCGACCTCGGCCGCTCCGTCGCCTCGGCGCTGCCCGTCGGGTCGTGACGCGGGACGGCCCCGTCGCCGCCCGCGCGCCCGCCCCTCACCCCTCCCCCAGCACCGGCCCGAGCGCCGCGAGCCACCGCCCCGGCAGTCCGGCCGGGACCTGTCCGCGCAGCACGGCCCGAGCGACCCTGACCGAGGTCGGCAGCACCACGACCCGCCGGCCGCCGGCCAGCGCCGCGAGCCGCGCGACGGGCAGGACGCCCTCACCCACCACGACGACCGCGCCGGCCGTCGTCGCCGGCAGCCGGGCCACGGCCGCCGCGTCGGGACGGCAGACGACGACGTCGGCCTCCGCGTCGACCCCCGCGTCGAGGACGGCCAGACCAATGCGCGGATCCGCCGGGGTCACGCTCGCCGGCCCTCGGCCGGTGTGGACGGCCCGTCCGGCGCCGACGCCGGGCAGCGGTGCGGCCCGCGCCCAGAGGTCGGGGGCCGAGAGCGCGTCGGGGGGGACCGGCGTCGCACCGCGCACGCCGGCGGTGCCGTGCACGACGGCCAGCGCCGGCACGCCCCGCCAGGCGCTCAGCCCCGCGAGGGCGAGGACGACCGTCGTCGTCCCGACCCCGCCGGCCAACCCCCCGACGCGCAGCACCCGACCGTCGCGCCGGACGCGCCGCGGGGCGCGGAGCGCGGCGGCCGCGAGGCGCGGCACCGCGTCCCGCTCCGAGGGCCAACGGCAGACGGCGGCCGGCCGGAGCACCCGCCCGACGTCGGCCGCGAGCGCCGGCGGGTCGTCGTCGCCGACGAGGAGCAGCGTCGGCAGCGGCGCCGCCTGGTCCTCGGGTCCGCCGAGCCCCCGGGCCGCAGCACCCGCGACGTCCGCGAGCCGCAGCACCGGCGGGACCGGCGCGTCGGCCGCGTCCTCGACGGCCTGCCAGCCGAGCGACCCCTCGAGCCACCGGCGCGCACCGGCGACGCGGTGCGGCGCCAGCGCCAGCGCGACGGGCAGCGCCGCGAGCGTCGCATCCGTCCGCGCGTCGGGACCGGGATCGGGACCCGGGTCGGATCGCAGCTCGTCCACCGGGCCGACCGTAGGTGGACCGGACGGTGCGGCGACGGGCGGGTCACGTGCCTGTGGACGACGGAGGCCGGCCCGCGGGCCGGCCCCTCACGCGTCGCGGCGTCGCCTCAGGTGTAGTCGCGGTGGTAGGCGACCAGGCCCTCGTCGCCGAGCCGCACGAACGACGCCCGCGGCAGCGCCTTCCAGCGCCGACCGGCGGCCGTGTACGAGATCGTCCACTCGACCCCGACGGTGGTGCCGTCGGGGGACTCGACCCGGGCCAGCTCGTCGACGGCGACGTCCTCCTTGCCGCCGAACCAGTCCTTGAGGTAGCTCTGGATGAGGAGGTTCCCGCGGTGGGGCGGGTTGTACGGCTCGAGGTACAGCGCGTTGGCCCCGTACAGGTCGAGGACGTCCTTGACGTCACCGGTCGTCAGGACCGTGACGATCCGGTCCCAGGCGTCGGCGGCCTGACCCACGTCGGCACCTCTCGGTTCGGGAGCCCGGCTTCGCCCCATGCGCTGCCGGTCCCCGGAGGATAGTCGCGGGGCACCGTTAGCCTCGCGACGCCGGGGTCCGCCCGGACGCACCGTCGGACGCACCGGAGGACGTGACGTGGAGCAGGGCGCCGACGGTCCGCACGGGCGTGATGCGGCCGCGGCCGCCGACCGCTACGGCGCCCACGACCTCGCCCGCCGTCCCGACCGCGAGGACCCGCGCGACCACCGCCACCCCTTCGAGCGCGACTACGACCGCCTCGTCCACACGAGCGCGTTCCGGCGGCTCCAGGGCACGACGGGCGTGGTCGCCCCCGGCGAGTCCGAGCACTTCCGGACCCGCCTGACGCACACCCTCGAGGTCGCGCAGCTGGCCCGGCGGCTCGGGCACCGCCTCGGTGCATCGCCCGACGTCTGCGAGGCGGCGGCGATCATGCACGACGTCGGCCACGCCCCCTTCGGTCACGTCGGAGAACACGCCCTCTGCGACGCGATCGACGCGGTCGCCGTCCGGTGGGGGCTCGACCCGGATGCCGTCGGCGGGTACGAGGGGAACGCGCAGACGTTCCGGCTGGTCACCTCACGGCTGACCGGCCACAGCGATCTGCCGGGGCTGAACCTGACGCGGGCGACGCTGGACGCGGCGCTGAAGTACCCGTGGGCCCGAGGCGAGGTCAGCCGCGCCAAGTGGTGCTTCTACCCCACCGAGGCCGACGAGGCGGCGCGGGTCCGCGACGGCGTCCCGGCCGACCGGCGCTGGCAGCGCAGCGCCGAGGCGCAGGTGATGGACTGGGCCGACGACGTCGCGTACGCCGTGCACGACATCGAGGACTTCGCGCAGGACGGTGCGATCCCGCTGGCGCTGCTGGCCCAGTCGGCGAGCGCCCGCGAGCGCGTCGCCGCGCAGCTGGTCGCCCGCCGCGAGCGGCGCGGGAAGCTCGCCGACGCGGTCGAGGGCGGGGCGGCGGCGGGTGCCGACGGCGCCGCAGTCGGCGGGGTGGGTGCGGGCGGCATCGGGCGGTTCCCCTTCGAGAGCCCGCGGTACACGGCCGACGAGCTCGCGGCCGCGTTCACGGACCTGTTCGCCGATCCCGACGGTCCGTTCGCCGGGTTCCGGACGCTGACCGGCGAGTACGACGGCTCGCTCGAGTACCGCCGCGCGCTGCGGCGGATGCGCACGACGCTCATCGGCGACCTGCTCGAGGCCGTCCATCCGGCGGATCCCGACGCGCCGTTCGTCCGGCACCGCAACGACCTGGTGATCCCGCTGCGGGCCCGGCTCGTCGACGACGTGCTGCGCGACCTGCTCTGGCTGTTCGTGATCGAGCACCCGCGCATGGCGACCTACCAGCACGGGCAGCGCCGGGTCGTGACCGACCTCCTCGAACTGCACGTCGCGGCCGTCGAGGACGGCGACGTCGCGATCTTCCCCCGCGACCTCCAGCCCGAGCTCGCACCGCTCGTCGGCGCGACGCAGGACGCGGGCGGCCGCGTGCGGGTGCTGCGGCTGGTCGCCGACCACGTCGGGGGGCTGACCGACGACGGCGCGGCGCGGCTGCACCGTCGGCTCACCGGTCACGTGCCGCACGCGTTCGCCGACTGGCAGTAATCGACGGACGGATCAGCCGCGGGGCGGGACCGGCGGCTCGGTGTCGGGCGGGACGTCGTCCAGCGCCGGGTCGTACTCGGACCACTCCAGCACCTCGGACCCTGCGGTGGACCTGGCGGGTGACGCCGGCGCGGCGGGCCGACCCCGACGGTCGACGGGTCGGACGCGGCGACGGTCGGCGGCGCTCGGTCGCCGCACCCGGTCGACACCCGGTCCACCGGGCAGTCCCGGCACGGCGATGACGCCCTGCAGGTGGAGGAACCCGACGAGGAGCGCGACGGCGAGCGCGACCACGGCGATCACCCACCCGGACCCACCGGCATCGGCGCCGGCGGACTCGGCCAGGATCGGGACGGCGGCTGCCGCCTCGTCGGTACCGGCGTCGTCGCAGCTGGTCGCGCCCTCGGACGTCGCCGAGGCGCAGGGCAGCGGGTCGGCGGTCCCGGCGACGGGTACGTAGGTGCCGACCGGCGCTGGGGTGCAGGCCACCGCGCCGAAGCCGTCCGAGTAGGTGCCGACCGGGCAGGGCTCCTCGGCCGTGGCGCCGACCTCGGCGACGAACGCGCCCGGCAGCGCCGGCGTGCACTGCCCGCCCCGCGGCACCGTCCCGGTCACCGACCAGGTGCCGGCCTGGCACGGGTCGCCGTCGCCGGCGGGCGCGGACGCCTCGGGCAGGTCGTCTGAGGACTCCTCGGTGGTCGACGGCGCCGGTCGGACCGGGGCGGCCGTCGGGCAGGCGGTGGCGCCGGCCTCGGTCGCCGTCGGGCAGCTGCGCTGCGAGGTCGCGCCCGGCCCCGGGACGAAGAACCCGACCTCGGCCGGGGTGCAGGCCGCCGCGCCGGTGGTCGCGCTGAAGGTGCCGGGACGGCAGAGGGCCGCCGCGGAGGCGCCGGTCGTCGGCACGTGCGAGCCTGCGGGGGCGGGGATGCAGAGCCCGACGCCTGCCGTCGGCTTGTAGGTCCCCGCCGCGCAGGCCGCGACGCCGGTCGAGGCGTACCCGTCGGCGCGACCGCCGGTCGTGACCTGGCCGGCCGGTGCCGACGTGCAGGCCCCGGCGCCGGCGGCCTTGTAGAGGCCCGGTCCGCAGGGGTCGATGTCGGTCGCGCCCCGCCCCTCGGAGTCCGCTCCGACGGCGAAGTAGCCGGCGGGGACGGTCACGCAGGGGCCGCCGCCGGCCCCCTCGCGGTAGGTCCCGGCCGCGCAGATCTGGATGCCGGTGGCGCCGGTGCCATCGCCGGCCGCACCGGTCGCGGCGTAGCCCTCGGGGACGGTGCGACAGCTCCCGGCGCCGGTCGCGTCCTTGTAGGTGCCGACCGCGCAGGCGGCGATGCCGGTCGCGCCGGTGCCCCCGGTCCCGCCGGTCGGGACGCTGCCCGCCGGGACGGTCGCGCACGTCGAGGTCGCGCCGGCGGCGCGGTACTCCCCGGCGGGGCAGGCGGCGATCGCCGTCGCACCGGTGCCGTCGCCGGCGGCGTCCGTCGCCTCG
>JBEARL010000072.1:0-6304 GCA_041163265.1 Actinomycetota bacterium | reverse complement strand
GACGACCACGCCGAGGGCGACGACCACGCGCACGACCACGGTGACCTCGACCCGCACTTCTGGTTCGACCCGCTCCGCGCCGCGGTCGCCGGCGAGCTGGTCGCGGCCGAGCTCGCCGCGATCCAGCCCGAGGTCGACTGGGCCGACCGGGCCGCGTCCCTGCGCGCCGACCTCGAGGTGCTCGACGCCGAGCTGGTCGCGGCCTTCGCGACCATCCCCGAGGCGCGGCGGAAGCTCGTCACCAACCACGACGCGCTCGGGTACCTCGCCGACCGCTACGGCTTCGAGGTCGTCGGCACGGTCATCCCCGGCAGGTCGACGTCGGCCGAGACCGACCCCGCGTCGTTCGCGGCCCTCGTCGACCTCCTCGTCGCCGAGGGCATCGACGTCGTGTTCGCCGAGACGACCGACGGCGACACGCTGGCGCGACGGCTGGCCTCGGAGGTCGTCGGGCGCGGCGGGCTCGAGGTCGAGGTCGTGACCCTGTTCACCGGCTCGCTCGGTCCGCCGGGCAGCGGGGCCGAGACGTACGTCGGGCTGCTCCGCACCGACGCCGCGCTGATCGTCGCCGCCCTCGCCGGCTGACGCGAGCACCCGCTGCGGCCCTCGCACCGCCGCGGGTAGCGTCGGCGGCGCGCGCCGGGAGGCCCCGTGCTCGAGCTCGTGACCGAGCCGTTCTCGTACGGCTTCATGCGGACCGCGCTGGCGGCCGGCCTCCTCACCGTCGTCGCGAGCGCCCCCATCGGCACCTGGGTGGTCGTCCGCGGCCTCGCGTTCATGGGCGACGCGCTCGCCCACGGGGTGCTGCCGGGGATCGCGCTGGCCTACCTCGTGGGCGCGGACCTGACGCTCGGGGCGGGGCTCGGCGCGGCCGTGCTCGTCGCCGTCGTCGCGACCGCGACCTCGGGTCGGCGCGTGGGGGAGGACACGGGCATCGGCCTCGCGTTCGTCGGGCTGCTCGCGCTCGGTGTGGCCCTCATCTCGGCCCGCGGCGCGTACGCGGGCGACCTGACCGCCATCCTGTTCGGCGACCCGATCGGCGTCCGACCGGGCCAGCTCGGGCTGCTCGCCGCCGCCGCGGCCGTCGCGGTCGGCGCGGCGGCGCTGGGCCACCGCGCGTTCCTCGCCCTGGCCTACGACCCGGCGAAGGCCCGGGTGCTCGGCCTGCGGCCGGGCCTCGCGCACGTCGCGATGCTCGCGCTGATCGCGCTCGTGGTCGTCAGCGCCTTCCGCGCCGTCGGGACGCTGCTCGTGATGGCGTTCCTCATCGCGCCGCCGGCGACGGCGGTCCTCGTGGTGCGGCGGGTCCCGCTGGTGATGCTGGCGGCCGTCGGGTTCGGCGCGGTCGCCGTCGTGGTCGGGCTGCTCGTCAGCTTCCACGCCGGGACCGCCACGGCGGCGACCATCGCGGGCGTCAGCGTCGCCGGGTTCTTCGTCGTCCAGCTCGGCCAGCGCGCCGTCCGGGCCCTGCGGCCCGCGGTCGCGTCAGGCGCCTGAGCGGCCCGCCGCGCAGTCGTCGCAGACGCCGACCAGCTCCAGCGCGTGGCGGTGCACCGCGTACCCGTGCTCGTCGCCGAGGTCGGCCGCGATGCGGTGCAGCGTCGCCTCGAGCTGCTGCGGCAGCGTCACGTCCTCGAGGCGGCCGCACCGCTCGCAGACCAGATGATGGTGGTGGTGCGAGAGGTCCTCGGACAGCTCGAACCGCGCGACGCCGTCGACGGAGGAGAGGCGGTGCACGGCGCCGCACCGCTCGAGGACCGAGAGGTTGCGGTACAGCGAGCTCTGCGACTGCCCCGGGTCGAGCGCGCCGAGCTCGGCGATCGTCGCGGGCCGGGTGAGGCCGAGCAGCATCCCGACGAGCCCGCGGCGGGCCGTGGTGTACCGCTGGCCGTCGCGGTGCAGCAGGTCCGCGACCGTCTCGTGCGCGTCCGTCGCCATGCCGGCAGCCTACGGGTCGCCCGGTCCGTCCTCCGAGCCGCGCCGGCGTCCGCCCGGGCCCGGTCGGCGCCGAGGGACGACCGTTAGACTGCGGGCATCGGTGCCGCCCGCGCCGCTGTCCGACCGGAGGCCCCGTGCACCGTCCCGTCCGCCGCTCGGCCGCGGTCCTCGCCGCGGCCCTCGTCCTCTCCGCCTGCGGCGGCGACGTGCCGCGCGACGCCGTGGCCGTCGTCGACGGCGTCGAGATCCCGGCCGCGCAGCTCGAGGGCTGGGTCCGCGAGGCGACCGAGGCGAACCCGTCCGTCGTCGAGGCCGACCTGCAGCGCGACCTCCTCTCGCGCGCCATCCAGAACCGCATCCTGCTCGCCGTCCTCGCCGAGCGCGGGCTCGAGGTCACCGATGAGGCCGTCGCGGCGATCGCGGCCGACATCGAGGCCCAGGTCGGCGGCGCCGCGGCCCTCGAGACGACCCTCGTCGACGTCGGGTTCCCGCGCGACTTCTACGAGGCGGAGTTCCTCACCGCCGAGGCGGCGATCGACCTGATCGTGCTGGACCTCGTCGGCGACCGGACCCTCGAGACGCGGACCGCCCGGCACATCCTCGTCGGGAGCGCGGTGGAGGCCGACGAGATCGTCGCGCTGCTGGCCGACGGTGCGGACTTCGCGGCGCTGGCCGCCGAGCGCTCGACCGACCCGGGCAGCGCCATCGAGGGCGGCCTCCTCGGGGCCCGCCAGCGCGGTGCCTTCGTGCCCGAGTTCGACGCCGCCGTCTGGTCGGCGCGGCTCGGCGTCGTCCTCGACCCCGTCGAGTCGCAGTTCGGCTTCCACGTGATCGAGGTCGTCGAGGAGTCCAGCACCGCGGCCGCGGACCTCTCCGCGTCCGAGCGCCGCCAGCTCGCCGGTGTCGAGCTCGACGAGCTGCTCGGCGGCGCCGTCCGGGCCGCCGAGGTCACCGTCCGGTCCCGCATCGGGGTCTGGGACGGGGACGCCGGCGTCGTCGTGGCGCCGCAGGCGGTCGGCGCCGGACGCTGGTGAGCGGCGCCGGCGGGCGCGTCGTCCTCGTCGAGACGAGCGACCTGCTGCCGGGCCTGCTGCCGTTCCACGCGTGGGAGGCGCTGGCCGCGGCCGGGACCGTCCTCTGCCGCGACCCCGCCGCGCACCCCTCCGCGGCGGCGCTGGCGGCGGCGGGAGTCGCGCTGGCGCCGCTCGAGCCCGCGGCGCTGGGCCGCGAGGACCTGCTGCTGACCCGGCCCGGCGGGCCCGACGACCGGCGGCTCGCGAAGGCGCTGGTCGCCGCGGCGCGCGAGCGCGGCAGCGTCGTCTACCTGCTGACCGACGACGAGCGCGGCCTCGCACCGGCGCTGTCGGGGATGGTGGCCGAGCACGACGTCGAGATCGAGCTGGTCTTCCTCGCGCAGCTGCCGCGCGGGACCGAGCTGCTGCGCGCGGTCGCCGTGATGGATCGGCTGCGCGACCCCGAGGGAGGCTGCCCGTGGGACCTCGAGCAGGACCACGCCAGCCTCGCCCGCTACCTCGTCGAGGAGACCTACGAGCTGCTCGACGCGGTCGCCGCCGAGGACGACGATGACGTCGCGGAGGAGCTCGGCGACGTGCTCCTGCAGGTGCTGTTCCACGCCCGCATCGCGGCCGAGCGCGGCGCGTTCGGCGTCGACGACGTCGCCCGCGGCCTCGCCACGAAGCTGGTCCGCCGACATCCGCACGTCTTCGCCGACGGCGACCGCCCCGAGGACGCCGACGGCGTGCAGCGGTCGTGGGACGCCATCAAGGCCGCCGAGGGCGGCGGCCGCGGTCCGCTCGACGGCGTGCCCGTCGCGATGCCCGGGCTTGCGCTGCTGGACGCGCTGCTGCGACGCCTCCGGCGCGAGGGTGTGGTGCCGACCGACGCCGACGCGATCCACGCCGACCTGCGGGCGACCATCGCGGTGCTCGACGTGACCACCGACGTCGCCGAGGCGCTCGGTCGGCTCCTCGTCCAGGCCGCCGGCCTCGCCGCGGCGCTCGGCCTCGAGGCCGACGCGGTCGCGCGGACCGCGGCGGCGCGGCTGCGCGCGGATGCCGAGGCCACGCTCGCGGCGCCCGACGGCGACCGGGGCGGCGTCTGGCCGCGGCAGTAGCCTCCCGCCCATGAGCGAGGACGCGCACGACGCGGAGCACGCGGGCGAGGACGTCCTCGCGGGCTGGGACCCGGCCGGACCGCCGCCGCGGCCCGACGGACGCCCGCCGTTCCCCGCCGACACGGCGATCGCGCTCGGTTCGATGGCGGTCGGTGCCGTGCTCGGCCTGCTCGCCGGGTCCCCGCACCGGGTGCGGCGGGCCGGCCTCGGCGCCGCCCTGGGGTTCGGGGGCGCGGTCGTGTGGCGGCGGATGTGGCGCCTCCCCGAGGAGTCCGACCGGCCCCGCTGAGCGCGGACGGCGGTCGACGGTCGTTGCCCCTCCCGTCACCCCGGCGTAGCGTCCGGCGCGGGCCGCGCGCGGTGCGCGACGGCCTCCGACACCGCCCGTCCCGTCCCGACCCGCCCCGACCCCAGCGGTCCGGGGCCGAGGGGGAACCCGTGCCGACCATCGTCGACGTCCGCGCCCGCGAGGTCATGGACTCGCGCGGGAACCCGACCGTCGAGGTGGACGTCCGCCTCGAGGGCGGCGTGCTGGGGCGTGCCGCCGTCCCCTCGGGCGCCTCGACCGGCGTCCACGAGGCCGTCGAGCTGCGCGACGGCGATCCGGCCAGGTACGGCGGGAAGGGCGTGCGGCGGGCCGTGGCGAACGTCGCCGAGCACATCGCACCGGCCGTCCGCGGCCTCGACGCGACGGACCAGCGAGGTCTCGACGCGGCGCTCGTCGAGCTCGACGGCACCGACGACCGCTCGAACCTCGGCGCGAACGCGGTGCTCGGCGTCTCCCTCGCGACCGCGCGCGCCGCCGCCGCGGCCGTCGGCCTGCCGCTCCACGCCTACCTCGGCGGTCCCAACGCCCACACGCTGCCCGTGCCGTGCATGAACGTCCTCAACGGCGGCAGCCACGCCGACACGAACGTCGACCTCCAGGAGTTCATGATCGTCCCGCTCGGCGCGCCGACCTTCGCCGAGGCGCTGCGGACGGGCGCCGAGGTCTACCACGCGCTCCGGTCGCTGCTGAAGGATCGGGGCCTCGCGACCGGCCTCGGGGACGAGGGCGGCTTCGCGCCGGACCTGCCGTCGAACGTCGCGGCGCTGGACCTGCTCGTCGAGGCGATCGGTCGCGCTGGGTACGAGCCGGGCTCGGACGTCGCGCTGGCGCTCGACCCGGCGACCAGCGAGCTGTACCGCGACGGCGCGTACCACCTCGAGGGCGAGGGCCGGGTGCTCTCGACCGCCGAGATGGTCGACCTCTGGGCGGACCTCGTCGACCGCTACCCGATCGTCTCGATCGAGGACGGGCTGGACGAGGAGGACTGGGACGGCTGGCGTCTCCTCGTCGAGCGGCTCGGCGACCGCGTGCAGCTGGTCGGCGACGACCTGCTGGTCACGAACCCCGCCTTCGTCCGGCGCGCGATCGACGTGCGTGCGGCCAACGCCGTGCTCGTGAAGGTCAACCAGATCGGCACGCTGACGCAGGCGATGGACACGGTCGCACTGGCCCAGCGCGCCGGGTGGGCCGCGATGGTCAGCCACCGCTCGGGGGAGACGGAGGACTCGACCATCGCCGACCTCGCCGTCGCCGTCGACGCGGGGCAGATCAAGACCGGCGCCCCCGCGCGCAGCGACCGCGTCGCGAAGTACAACCAGCTGCTGCGCATCGAGGAGCAGCTGGGCGACGCCGCGCGGTACCCGGGCGCCGCCGCGTTCCCCCGGTCGCGCCGGTGAGCCGCGCGACCTCGCGTCGACCCGGTCGCCTCGCCGACCTGGCGCTGGGGGTCGCCCTCCTCGTCGCGCTGCTGTTCGGCGCCACGACGATCGCCGAGCCGTTCGCGAACCGGCGCGACGCCGACGCGCGGGTCGCCCTGCTCGAGGAGCAGCGCGCCGCGCTGGCCGCCGAGAACGCCCGGCTCGAGCAGCGGGCCGCGGACCTCGAGGACCCGCTGACCATCGAGCTGCTGGCCCGCGAGCAGCAGGGCCTGGTCCGACAGGGCGACGTGCCCTACATCCTGATCCCGCCCGAGACCGAGCGGCCGCTGATCGCGGAGCCGTCGCTCGCCGTCACCGAGGCCCCCGACGGCCCGCTGGACCGTCTGCTGGCGCTGCTGCGGCGCTGGGCCGGCTGACCCCGCGCTCGTCGCGTACCCTCGCCGTGCGCCGCTCGCCGGCGCCCTCCCCACGGACCCCGTGCCGCTCCGGCGGCGCCGTCCCGCGCCCGCGGGCCGGTCGGAGGAG
>JBEARL010000071.1:0-6514 GCA_041163265.1 Actinomycetota bacterium | reverse complement strand
CCGATGCCGTAGGCGATCGAGCGCTCCCCGCGCCGCGGGACGACGACGGCGTCCGGGTGGATCTCGAGCAGCCTCGCATGCGCGGCGGAGAGGAGGGGGCGCGTCGCGACCGAGGCGACCGCCAGGACGTCGTCGACGGTCCCCATCGTCTCGACGAAGGTCGGCATCCTGACAGCCTATTGCCGAGGACTCCCGTGAGGCGCTGAGCGTCGGATGCCGACAGGAGCACTCGCAGGCGGAGGGTCCTCCACAGGCCCTCATCGGGCTCCGCCCGTCGGTCGTCGGCTGCTGCACGCCGGGCGGATGCCTTCCATCACGCTCGTCCTCGTCCTGCTGCGCGCCGGGTACGGCCCGGGAGCGGGTCGCGCTGCGTCGGACGGCGTCCCGGCGGCGGATGCGCCGTTCACGCTGACCGCGCTCGATGTCGGCCACCCCACATTCCCGTTCCGCTGTCAGGACGTCGAGGCCTGAGGCGGGGTGCGGCGATCCTCGGGCACGTCGGCTCGGAGGTGCGCCCTCCAGCGGGAGGCGCGTGGGTCAGGCCAGCGCACGACCCCACGAGACGCGTCCCGCAGCCAGCACCAGCTCGTTCCCCGGCTCCTCCTGCGCAGTCCAGTGCGACAGGGAGCCCGGATGACGGGGGTCGCTGCTGACCGTGGGGGCCCCCGCGCGATCGAGGTCCGCGATGGTCGAGGGGTCGATGACCTCGATCCCGCAGGTCCCGCCGCAACCGCACGGGTCGAAGGCGAGCAGGGAGCCGCCGCGGACGAGGCGGACCGCGTCGGAGGGCGCGATGTCCTCCGTGACCAGGGCCCAGCGCCGATGGTCGGCGGTCACGAGGAGGTCGCCGTGCCGTCCCGGATGCAGCCGGGGCTCACGGGTCCGGGCCGGACGCTCGCGCGCAGAACGGATGATGTCGGCGAAGGTCGGACGGTCCTGCTTCGTCATGCCGGTGGCTCCTAGCTTCCGGACATCAGTGTGCCGGACGTTCCGCGGTATCCACAGGTGCGGTGACGGCCCGTCCGTCGGGCAGCGGCCCGGGCCAGTATCTCTGCATGCCTGTCCTGCTGCTCGTCCTCGTCCTGCTGCTCGTCGGGTGCGTCCCCGGCGGCTCGCGCAGCGACGGGATCCCGACCGCGGACGAGCCGTTCACCTTGGTCGCCTTGGACGTAGGCCAGGGTGACGCCCTGCTCCTCGAGACCGGCTCCGCGCGCGTCCTGGTCGACGGAGGTGGCGACTCGACCGCGGCCCGCCTGCTGGCCCGACGCGGCGTGCGCCACCTCGACCTCGTGATCGCGACCCACGGCGACCTCGACCACGTCGGCGGCCTCTCTGATGTGCTCCGGACGGTCCGGGTGGGGGAACTGTGGCTCCACCCGTCGCCCGTCGGGAAGGCCGCCGTGGACCGGCTGGCGGAGGCGGCTCGCGACGCCGCGGTCCCGGTCCGGGCCCCGCTGGCCGGCGCCGTCCTGAGCGTCGGGGATCTGACGCTGGAGGTCCTCGCACCGTGGCCGGCGCTGCTCGAGGCCACGGGCGACGACGCTTCGAACGACGCCTCGATCGTCGTCCGCGCCAGCGCCGGAGGGGCGTCGGCCCTGCTCGGCGGGGACAGTGGTGCCGCCGTCCACGCCCGGCTCATCGCGGCGGCCCCCGAGCACCTCCGGGCCGACGTGCTGGTGCTGCCCCACCACGGGTCCTCCACCTCGGACCTGCGCCTGGTCGCCGCGGTCGCCCCTGCCGTCGCGGTCGTCAGCGCCGGCCGGGACAACCCCTACGGCCACCCCCACCGCGAGGTCGTGGCCGAGCTGGACCGCCTCGGCATCCCGCTGCGGCGCACCGACCTCGAGGGGACGGTCACCGTTAGGCTGCCGGCGCGCACGCCGGTCGCCGTCGGAGCCGGCCGGTGACGCCGGGCGACGGAGGGGTCATGGGAGCGGTCGCCCTCATCGTCGGTCCCGACCCGCTGCTCTGCGACCGCGAGGTCGAGCGCCGGCTCGAGGACGTCCGGGCCGACGGCGTGCCGACCACCGTGCTCCGACTCGACGCGTCCGAGCTGGACGGCCTGCCCGACCTCCGCACCGCGTCGCTGCTCGGCGACCGGACCTGCGTCGTCATCCGCGGCGCCGAGGACCTCGCCGGCGAGGCCCGCCGCGACGTCCGCGAGGCGCTCGAGGCGTACGCGGCCGCTCCGGACCCGGTCAACGCCCTGATCGTCGTCGCCTCGTCGATCGGCCGCATCCCGACGCTCGCCAAGGCGCTGGCGGCCGCGGGGGAGAAGGTCGAGGTCAAGCCGCCGGCCGACCACGACGACCGCGGCTGGGACCGGCTGGTCGCCGACGAGTTCCGGCGCCTCGGGCGGAAGGCGGACGCCTCCGCCGTCGCCGCCGTCCGCGCCCACGCCGGCACCGACGCCGGCGTCATCGCCTCGCAGGTCGCGACCGTCCACCACACGGCCGAGCCGAAGCGGACGGTCACCGCCGCGGACGTCGAGGCGGTGCTGGCCGGTCAGGGCCGCGTCTCGGCGTTCGCCGTCGCCGACGCGATCGCCGCCCGCGACCCCCAGGCGGCGCTGATGGCGCTGCGGGGCGCGATGGGGGCGGGGGAGGCGCCGCTGAGGATCGTCGGTGCGCTGACGTTCCGGATGCGGCAGCTCCTCCTGGCGCGCGGCGGCGCCGACGCGCGCGAGATCGGCGGGCCGCCGGGCCGGGTCGCGCACCTCAAGCGCGAGGCGCAGGCGTTCCACCCCGGCGAGCTGGCGTGGTGCCACGACCGGCTGGCGCGGCTGGACCTCGACCTGAAGGGCAGCGACCTGCCCGACGACGTGCTGATGGACGTCGCGGTGATGGACCTCGCCACGTCACGCCGGCCCGGCGCGCCGTTCGATCCGACCGCGCCCCGCTAGCGGGGCCGAGGGGCCGGCGTGGAGCGGCTCAGCGCGCCCGCAGGCGCGCGAGGTCCCCGGCCATCCCGGACTTCCGGTTCGCGGCCTGGTTGCGGTGGATGACGCCCTTCGCGGCGGCGACGTCCAGCTCGCGCGAGGCCGTGCGGAACGCCTCCTCGGCGGCGGCGACGTCGCCCGCGGCGATGGCGGTCCGGAAGCGGCGGACGAAGGTCCGGGTCCGCGAGCGGACGGTCATGTTGCGGACGCGGGCCGCCTCGTTCTGGCGGTTCCGCTTGATCTGGGAGGCGATGTTGGCCATCGGTGCGGTGCGGCTCCGTGCGCGGACGACCGGGCTGGCCGTCGGGAAGGGGACGCGCCACCCGTGGGTGGCGCCGGGGTGAGGCTAGCGGGCTGACCGGACGGCCGCCACCGGGCCGCCCGCCCCCCGGAATGCGACGAGCCCCGCGTGAGCGGGGCTCGTGCCGACCGGCAGCCTTGCGACCACGGGTGGAGCGGAGGGACGCCGGTCCGGGCGAAGGTTCAGGCGTTGCGGACGTCCGCGGCCTGCAGGCCCTTCTGGCCCTGGACCACCTCGAAGGCGACCTTCTGGCCCTCGTCGAGGGACTTGTAGCCCTCCATCTGGATGGCGGAGAAGTGGACGAACACGTCGTCCCCGCCGTCGTCGGGCTGGATGAAGCCGAAGCCCTTGTCGGCGTTGAACCACTTTACGGTGCCAGTCGGCATTGATCTGTTCCTACGTGACCGCAGTCCGGACGGATGGACACCGGGAGTTCGGTGACGCGACACCCCGACCGGGCGCGGACCATGGACGCTATCCGACCGCGGTCCCCACCGCCACCGCCGGCCCCGACCACCTGTGGACGGCCGTGCGGCGGCCGGGAGGCCCCGACGCGCCCCGCAGCCGTACCCTGCGGCCCCCGGCGCACGGTCGTGCGGCCGGCGAGAGGGCCGACGCCGCCGTGACGTACCCCCAGGGGCGCATCCGGAACTTCTGCATCGTGGCCCACGTGGACCACGGGAAGTCCACGCTGGCCGACCGCATGCTCCAGGTCACCGGCCTCGTCGACCCCCGGAAGATGCGGGACCAGTACCTCGACCGCATGGACATCGAGCGCGAGCGGGGCATCACCATCAAGGCCCAGACGGTCCGGATGCCCTACCGCCCCCTCGGCGACGAGGGCGACGAGTACCTCCTGAACCTCATCGACACGCCGGGGCACGTCGACTTCTCCTACGAGGTCTCCCGCGCGATCGCGTCCTGCGAGGGGGCCGTGCTGCTCATCGACGCGGCCCAGGGGCTCGAGGCGCAGACGCTCGCGAACCTGTACCTCGCGCTCGAGGCGGACCTCGAGATCATCCCGGTCCTGAACAAGATCGACCTGCCCGCGGCCCGGCCCGACGAGGTCGCGGCCGAGATCGGCGCGGTCCTCGGCGTCGAGCCGTCCGGGGTGCTCCGCATCAGCGCGAAGGACGGGACGAACGTCGACCGCGTCCTCGACGCGATCGTCGACCGGGTCCCGCCGCCGGCGGGCGACCCCGACGGGCCGACCCGGGCCCGCATCTTCGACTCGGTCTACGACCCCTACCGCGGCGCCCTCGTCTACTTCCGCGTCGTCGACGGGCGGCTGCGCGCCGGGGACCGCGTCCGGATGCTGGCCACTGGGTTCGAGGGCGAGATCGACACGCTGGCGGCCCAGTCCCCCGAGGAGACGCCGATCGCCGAGCTCGGCGTCGGCGAGGTCGGGCTGCTCGCGGCGGCCATCAAGTCCGTCGAGGACGCGAAGGTCGGCGACACCATCACGCTGGCCGGGCGTGACGCCCGCGCGGTCCCGCCGCTCGGCGGCTACCGCGAGCCGCTGCCGATGGTGTTCAGCGGCCTGTTCCCGATGGACAGCGACGACTTCCCGATGCTCCGCGACGCGCTCGAGAAGCTGCGGCTGAACGACGCCTCGTTCGTCTTCGAGCCCGAGACGTCGGCGGCGCTGGGGTTCGGGTTCCGGTGCGGGTTCCTGGGGCTCCTCCACCTCGAGATCGTGACCGAGCGCATCGACCGCGAGTTCGGCATCCCGCTCGTGACCACCGCCCCGTCGGTGCGGTACCGGGTCACGCTCGAGGGCGCGCCCGGTCCCGACGGGCAGCCCCGCGTCGTCGAGGTCTCGAACCCGCAGGAGCTGCCGGAGGCCAACCGCATCCGGTCGATCGCCGAGCCGACCGTCGAGGCCCGCATCCTCACCCCGACGACGTCGCTCGGGCCGATCATGCAGCTCTGCGAGGGGCGGCGCGGCGCGATGCTGGCGATGGACTACCTCACGCCCGAGCGCGTCGAGCTGCGCTACCGCCTGCCGCTGGCGGCGACGATCACCGACTTCTTCGACCAGCTGAAGTCGCTGTCCCGCGGCTACGCCTCGATGGACTACAGCCTCTCCCACTACGTGGAGGCCGAGCTGGTCCGCGTCGACCTGCTGCTGAACGGCGAGCCGGTCGACGCGTTCAGCGCCATCGTCCACCGCGACGACGCCTACGGCTTCGGTCGGGCGATGGTCGAGCGGCTCAAGGAGCTGATCCCCCGCCAGCTCTTCGACATCCCGGTCCAGGCCGCGATCGGCGCGAAGGTCATCGCGCGCGAGACGATCAAGGCCAAGCGCAAGGACGTCCTCGCGAAGTGCTACGGCGGCGACATCACGCGCAAGCGCAAGCTCCTCGAGAAGCAGAAGGAGGGGAAGCGCCGCATGAAGGCCGTCGGGTCGGTCGAGATCCCGCCCGAGGCGTTCGTCTCGGCGCTGCGCGCGGGACGCGATGGCTGACGCCGAGCCGCCCCCGCCGCCCGCCCCCGACGGTCCGGAGGGTGCGGCGCGCGCGCCCGAGCCGACCGTGCCGCCGCCGAGCGTCCCGCCGGTGCGGGCGGAGGCGCCCGGCGCGGCTGACGGACCGGCCGGCGGAACGACGGACGCCGACGAGCGTCGCCGCGGCATCCCCGAGGACAGCGACTCGGACCTCTGGGTGTTCTCGCTCGACTCGGCGGTCCGGGCCCAGGAGGCGATGCTGGCCTGCGCCCGCCTCGCCGCCCGGAAGCACCTCGACCTCGAGGACGCCGCGATCGTCACCGTGCGCAACGGCCGGGTCCGCATCCAGCAGACGCGCGACGTGAACCCGAGCCAGGGCGCGCTCGGCGGGGCGTGGCTCGGGACGCTGGCCGGACTGTTCTTCGGCGTGCCGCTCGTCGGCGCGGCCCTCGGTGCGGCGGCCGGCGGGATCTACGCCCGCCTGCGCGACCTCGGCATCGACGACGACGAGATGAAGGCGTTCGGGGCGGGGCTCGAGGGGGAGCGGGCGGCGCTGTTCCTGCTGGTCCGCGACTGCCACCGCATGCGCGCCCTGCACGAGGTGTCGCGCTTCCCGGCCCGGCTCGAGCGGACGAGCGCCGACCCCGACCTCGCGGCGCAGGTCCGCGAGCGGCTGGCCCGCGACCCGTGGGACGCGTGACGGCCCCGCCCGGGGGCGACCGCGGCTGGCTCGAGCGGCCGCTCGAGTCGGGACCGGCCGCGGGCTTCGGCGTCTACCTCCACGTCCCGTTCTGCCACCACCGCTGCGGGTACTGCGACTTCGCGACCG
>JBEARL010000070.1:0-6581 GCA_041163265.1 Actinomycetota bacterium | reverse complement strand
AGCAGCGCCATGTCGGCGGCGTAGTCCGAGTACAGCTCGGGCCGGCCGCGGCGCAGGGTGCGGGGGACGCTCATACGCGCTCGACCTCGGGCGTGCCGAAGAGGCCGTACGGCCGGACCATCAGCGTCGCCATCAGGATCACGTACGGCACGACGACGTCGAAGTTCGCACCCAGCCACGGCGCGTACAGCGGCTGGTAGGCCCGCGTCAGCGACTCGGCGACCCCGATGACGAGGCCCGCGACGACGGCGCCCTCGATCGAGTCGATGCCGCCGAGGATGATGACCGGGAGGGCCTTCAGCGCGATCAGCGCCGCCGTCGCCTCGAGCCCGCCGCTGCCCGAGCCGACGAGCATCCCGGCCAGCGCCGCGAGCGCCGCCGAGATCGCCCAGGCCAGCGAGAACATCCGCCCGACGTCGACGCCCTGCGCCAGCGCCGTCTCCTGGTCGAGCGACGTCGCCCGCATCGCGAGCCCGACCCGCGAGCGCTTCAGGAACAGCCCGACCGCGCCGATCGCGCCGAGCGAGAGGACCGTGCGCGCGATGTCGGACTCGAACACGGTGAACGGGCCGACGGTCAGGAACTCGACGCCCCAGGGGTCGCCGACGATGATGATGCCGGGACCGATCAGCCGGTTCGCGACGATGGTCAGGACGATGAACGCGCCGACGGTGACCATCGCCGCGCTGAACACCGGCTGCCCGACCAGCGGACGCAGGGCGACGCGCTCGGTCAGGGCCCCGATCGCGGCCAGCGCGGCCATCGCGAGGAGCACGGCGACGGGGAACGGCAGCCCGAGTTGCAGCGCGAACAGGGACGTGAAGTAGGAGCCCAGGATCATCAGGGCCGGCTGCGCGAAGTTCACGACGGTGGTGGCGCGGTAGATGATGACGAAGCTGACCGCGAGCAGCGCGTACAGGCTGCCGATGCCGACGCCGCGCAGCAGGGCCGGGACGAGGAGGTCCACGCTCAGCCCTCCGCGTCGGCGTCGGCGCCGTACCCGACGGTCGGGTGGACGCTGACGAGGTCGCCCCCGGCGCAGGCCTCGCGGTTCCCGTACATGTCCTCGATGAGGTGGTCGAACATCGCGTACAGCGAGGCCCGCTTCACCTTCTGGGTGGCGGTCAGCTCGCCGTCCTCGTGGTCGAGCTCCTTGGGGATCATGCGGAACTTCCGCAGCTGCTCGACCCGGGCGAACCGCTCGTTCGTCGCGGCGACCACGCCCTGGACCAGCTTCAGGACCTCGGGCTTCTCGGTCAGGTCCCGGTAGGTCGTGTAGGCGATGCGGCGCCGGGTCGCCCAGTCGGCGACCGTGTCCAGCTCGATGCCGACGAGCACGGTCAGGTAGGCGCGGCGGTCGCCGATGACGACCGCCTCCTTGACGAACGGCGAGGTCTTGAGGTGGTTCTCGATCTCGGACGGCGAGATGTTCTTGCCGCCGGCGGTGATGATGATGTCCTTCAGGCGATCGACGATGCGGACGTGCGTGCCGTCGACCCACTCCCCCACGTCGCCCGTGTGCAGCCAGCCGTCGGCGTCGAGGGTCTCGGCCGTGGCCTCGGGCTTCCGCCAGTACCCGGCGAAGTTGCCGGGGTGACGGGTCAGGATCTCGCCGGTGACCTCGTCGATGCGGAGGTCGGTCCCGGGCTGCGGCTCGCCGACCGTGCCGAGGCGGACGCGCCCGCGGCGGTTCACCGTCGCGATGGCCGCGTTCTCGGTCATGCCGTAGATCTCGAGGATCGGGACCCCGATGCCGAAGAAGAACTGGAGGACCTCGGGGGCGATCGGTGCGGCGCCCGAGCCGGCGGCCCGGACCTTCCGCATCCCGATGCGGTCCCGCAGCGCCCGGTACAGGAACGGGTAGCCGAGGGCGTAGACCAGTCGGGTCAGCAGGGTGTGGTCGCCGTCGTTCGCGACCCGGCGGCGTCCCATCCAGGCCGCCGCGGCCATCCAGAGCCGGAAGTTCAGCTTCTTCAGCGGCGAGGCCGAGAAGGCCCGGATCTGGATCCCGGCCGCGATCTTCTCCCAGATGCGCGGGACGGCGAAGAACAGCGTCGGCTGGACCTCCTTGAGGTTCGCCTGGACCGTCTCGATGGACTCGGCGAAGTGGACCGTCACGCCGGCGCCGGCGTTGTTCCAGACGGTCGCGGCCCGCTCGGCGACGTGGCAGAGCGGCAGGTACGACAGCGTCACGTCGTCGGGTCCGGCCGGCGGGTCGAACAGGCCACCGCCGTGCACGAGGACCTCGATCGCGAACGAGACGTTGCCGTTCGTCAGCATGGCGCCCTTCGGCGGACCGGTCGTCCCCGACGTGTAGATGAGGGTCACGACGTCCTCGTCCTGCGCCTCGAGGGCGACGCGCGCGAGGAGGTCGGGGTCCTCCGCGCGGTGCTCACGGCCCCGCAGCAGGAACTGCTCCCAGGACATCAGCTTCGGATGCTCGTACTCGCGGACGCCGCGCGGCTCGACGTACACGATCCACTCGAGGTCGGGGCAGTCGTCGACGACCGCGAGCGCCTTGTCGACCTGCTCCTGGTCCTCGGCGATGAGCACCCGCGAGCCCGAGTCCTGCAGCAGGTACGCGACCTCGGGGGCGGGGTTCGTCGGGTACAGGCCCATCGTGATCGCACGGAGCGCGACCGTCCCGACGTCGCCGTACAGCCACTCGGGCCGGTTCTCGGCGTGGATGGCGACGCGGTCGCCCTGGCGGACGCCGAGGGACCACAGCGCGTGCGCGACCAGCTCGACGCGGTCCCAGTAGTCGGCCCACGTGATGTCCTGCCAGATGCCGAACCGCTTCTCGCGCATGCAGACGCGGAACGGGTCCTGCTCGGCGAAGCGGCGCACGCGGGACGCGAGGGTCTCGACGGCCGGCGCCGCACCGCCCACGGGCCGCGCCTCGGTCATGGTCATGCTCACGCTGCCCCCTCCGGTTCGCCGAGGTACGCCTTGATCACGGCCGGATCGCGCTGGACCTCGTCGGGCCGCCCGAGCGCGATGCGGCGTCCGAAGTCCATCACCATCACCCGATCCGCGAGGTCCATCACCAGACCCATGTCGTGCTCGACGAGGATCATCGCCGTCCCGAGCTCGCCCCGGATGTCGAGGATGAACCGGGCCATGTCCTCGGTCTCCTCGACGTTCATGCCGGCGACCGGCTCGTCGAGCAGGAGCAGCTTCGGCTCCATGGCCAGCGCCCGGCCCAGCTCGACCCGCTTCTTCACCCCATAGGGCAGCATCCCGACGGGGAGCTTGCGGTGGGCCGCGATCTCGAGGAAGTCGATGATGTCCTCGACGATGCGGCGGTTCGCGAGCTCGGCGCGCCGCGCCGGTCCGACCCAGAGCATCCCGGCCAGCACCCCGTAGTCGAGGTGCTGGTGCCGGCCGAGCATCAGGTTCTCGACGACGGTGAGGTTGTCGAACAGCTCGATGTTCTGGAAGGTCCGGGCGACCCCGCGGTCGGCGATGTCGTCGGGCGAGGAGCCGACGAGCTCGTGGCCCATGAACCGGACGCCGCCCTCCTGCGGCCGGTAGACGCCGGAGATGCAGTTGAAGATCGAGGTCTTCCCGGCGCCGTTCGGACCGATGACCGCGAACAGCTCACCCTGACGGACGTCGAACGAGACGCCGTCGATGGCCCGGGTGCCGCCGAAGCGCAGCGCGAGGTCCTCGACCTCGAGGAGCGGCGCCCCCGCCGGGAGGTCGACGGCGGTGCCGCGGAGGGCCTCGGCGAGGCTGCGGGTCGTCACGACAGCCACCGCTTCCGGCGCTTGTAGTGCTTGACGTCGCGGAACGACGCCGCGCCCTCCTGCCGGAGCCCGAGGTAGAACTCGCGGACGTCCTCATCCTCGCGCAGCTCGGCCGCCGGCTTGTCCATCACGACCTTCCCGGTCTCGAGGATGTAGCCGTGGTCGGCGATCGAGAGCGCCATGTTCGCGTTCTGCTCGACGAGCAGCACCGACGTGCCGGCGCGGTTGATGTCGACGATGAGGTCACGGATCTGCTGGACGATCAGCGGGGCCAGCCCCAGCGACGGCTCGTCGAGCAGCAGCACGCGGGGCTCTGCCATCATCGCCCGGCCGATCGCGAGCATCTGCTGCTCGCCGCCCGAGAGGTACCCGGCGACGCTGCGGCGACGCTCGGCCAGGACCGGGAACAGGCCGTAGATGCGGTCGAGCCGCTCGGGGATCGCGCTGCGGGGGGCGCGGTGGCCGCCGACGCGGAGGTTCTCGTCGACGGTGAACTCCGAGAAGATGCGTCGGCCCTCCATGACCTGACCGACGCCGGCCGCGACGATCGCCGGGGCGTCGAGGCCGTGGATCGGCTCGCCGTCGAGGGTGACCGAACCCTTGGTGACGGCCCCGCGGTGCACGTCGAGCAGGCCGGTGATGGCCCGCAGCACGGTGGTCTTGCCGGCGCCGTTGCCGCCGAGCAGCGCGACGATCCCACCGTCGGGGACCTCGAGGGAGACGCCCTTGAGGACGAGGATGACGTCCTCGTAGACGACCTCGAGGTTCTGCACCGCGAGCACGCGTCCCCCTCGCCGCGCGGTCGGACGGCTGCACCGTCCTCCGCCTGCGCGCCTCCCCGGGCCGGCCGGACGCGGGAGCCTACCGCCGCTCCGGGGCGCGGACCGGGGTGCCGTGGGTCGGGAGCGGCGCGCCCCGGACCCGCGTCGGCACGCCGCGGTTCAGCCGCGGGGCGGGGGCGGCGGACCGTCCTCGCCGGGCCCCGCCCACGGTCCCTGCGGCCGCAGCGGCCGCGACGGGTCGACCGTGCCGGCGTTCAGCTGCGCGAGGCGGGCGATGCGCTCCTCGAGCGAGGGGTGCGTCGCGAACCGACGGGCCATCCGGGCCGCGCCGCCGCGGCCCTCGGTCGCGTTCGGCTCCTCGAACCAGAGGTGGGCCGTCGCCACCTCGAAGCGTCGCAGCGTCGCGTCGTCCTGCTGCAGCCGGCGCAGCGCGTCGACCATCGACTGCGGGTCGCGCAGCACCTCGGCCGCGGTCGCGTCGGCGAGGTACTCGCGCTGCCGGGACACCGCGAACCGGATCACCTGCGCGGCGAGCGGCGCCAGCACGGCGCCGAGGATGCCGAGCACCAGCAGGACCGCCTGAGCCTGCCCGCCGCCGTCGCGGCGGTCGCGCCGACCCCCGCCGAACCACGTGACCCGCACGATGAGGTCGGCGAGGAGCGCGACGAGGCCCGCGGTCGCGACGGCGAGGGTGACCGTCCGCACGTCGTCGTTCACGATGTGCGCCACCTCGTGGGCGAGGACCGCGCGCAGCTCGTACCGGGGCAGCCGCTCGACCAGCCCCGTCGTGACCGCGACGTGCGCGTCCTCGAGCGACGTCCCGGTCGCGAAGGCGTTCGGCGCTGGATCGTCGACGACGTACAGCCTCGGCTTCGTCGTCAGCCCGGCCGAGACGCAGACCTCGTCGAGGAGCCGGTGCAGCTGCGGCGCCTCCTCGCGCGACACCTCCTGCGCCCGCGCGGCGCGGAGCGCCAGCGCTGGACCCGAGCGCGTCGAGAGGAACGTGAGCAGCAGCGCGACCCCGACGCCGACGAGGGTGATGCCGAACCCGGTCGCCGGGTCCGTGACCGCGTCGGGACCGAGGAGCAGGCCCATCAGCACCCACGCGAGCACGAGCAGCACCGTGAACGCGCCGGCCAGCAGGAGCCGCGTGTGCCGGCGGTTCTCGCGGATCAGGTCGTCGTAGACGACGGACATGGGGCGGCCGACCCGCCGCTCAGAAGCTCACGCCGGGGACGCCGCGGACCGCGACGGTCTCGACCTCGAAGTACTCGCGGGCCGTGAACGAGAACAGCGAGGCGACGAGCGAGCTCGGGAACACCTGGCGCAGCTCGTCGTAGGCGCGGACCGAACCGTTGTAGTTGCCCCGCGCCCCGGCGACCATGTTCTCCGTGTGCGCGAGCTCCTCCTGGAGCTGGCGGAAGTTCGCGTCGGCCTTCAGGTCCGGGTAGTTCTCCGTGATCGCCAGCAGCTTCCCGAGCGCCTGCGTGAGGCCGTTCTCCGCCTCGGCCAGCTCGGCGGGGGCGGTGACGCTGATGGCGCGGGCACGGGCGGCGGTGACGCCCTCGAGGGTCTCGCGCTCGTGCGAGGCGTACCCCTTCACGGTCTCGACGAGGTTCGGGATGAGGTCGTGGCGGCGCTGGAGCTGGGTGTCGATCTGGGCCCAGGCCTCGTCGACCCGGACGCGGGCCCGCACGAGGCGGTTGTAGATGCCGACGGCGATCAGGAAGAAGGTGCCGGCGACGGCGATGACGACGAGGGTTGCGTCCACGGGGGACCTCCGGGGTCGGGGCGCTCCTGGGGCGAGGGTACGGACGTCGAGCCGGCGCGGCGGGTGCGACCTCACCGCCCGGTCACCGAGCCCTCGCTACTCCCACTCGATGGTCCCCGGCGGCTTCGAGGTGACGTCGAGCACGACCCGGTTGATCCCCGGCACCTCGTTCGTGATGCGGTTCGAGACGCGGGCCAGCACGTCGTACGGCAGCCGGGCCCAGTCGGCCGTCATCGCGTCCTCGCTGGTCACCGGCCGCAGCACCACCGGGTGGCCGTA
>JBEARL010000069.1:0-6609 GCA_041163265.1 Actinomycetota bacterium | reverse complement strand
ACCGCCGCGCGACCCGGGTCCGCGGCGGCCCCTGAGCCAGCGGTCGAGCGGCGCAGGTCCGTCACCGCGGGGCAGGGCGGCCGCGCCCGCGAGCGCGCCGAGCGCGAGGACGGCGAGCTCGGTCACGCCGGCGGCCGCGAGCGCGAAGCCGAGCACGAGCAGGAGGCGCGTCCGGACGTCGTCGGCCGCCTTCGCGATGAGGCTGACCATCGCGGTGACGACGATCGCCAGGACCGCGGGCTGCAGGCCGCGGAACGCGGCGTCGACGGCCGGCAGCGCGCGGAACGCGACCCAGGCCCAGGACAGCGCCAGCGTGATGGCCGCCGCGGGGACGATGAACGCGAGGCCCGCGGCCCAGAGACCGCGGTCGCCCTTCTGGACGTACCCGACGTGCATCGTCATCTGCGTCGAGTTCGGGCCGGGCAGCAGGTTCGTCGCCGCCATCAGGTCGAGGAAGTGCTGGCGGTCGACCCACCGCCGCCGCTCGACGATCTCGCGGTCCATCATCGCGATGTGGGCGACCGGGCCGCCGAACGCCGCGACGCCGAGCCGCAGGAACATCCCGACGAGCTGCGGCCAGGTGGCCGCGACCGGCGCGTACTCCGGCTGGTGGGCCCGCGGCGCCGACGCGTCCGCGGGCGCCTCGTCCCCCGCTCCGCCGCTCACGCGTCGGGCTCGGGGACGATGCGTGCAGCGGTCAGGACCGGGTCCCAGACGGGCGAGAACGGCGGCGCGTACGCGAGGTCGAGCTGCGACATGTCGGCGGCGGTCATCCCGTGCCAGAGCGCGACCGCGACGGTGTCGATGCGCTTGCCCGCCCCCGGACCGCCGACGATCTGCCCGCCGAGGAGGCGGCCGGTGGTGCGCTCGGTCACGAGCAGCACGGTGATCGGGGCTGCGTCGGGGTAGTAGTGGGCCCGGGTCCGGCTGTCGGCCGAGGTCGCGATCGCGTCGAGGCCGGACGCGGCCGCCTCGCGAAGCGACAGACCGGTCCGCGCGACCTCGAGGTCGTGGTACTTCGTGATCGCGGTCCCGAGCACGCCGGGGAACTCGCCCGCCGCGCCGCCGAGGTTCAGCCCGGCGATCCGGCCCTGCTTGTTCGCGACCGTGCCGAGTGCGAACGAGACCGGCGCGCCGGTGACGCGGTGGCGGGTCTCGGCGCAGTCGCCCGCCGCCCAGACGCCGTCTACGGGCGTGCGCATCCGCGCGTCGGTCACGATGCCGCGGCTGGGTCCGACGGGGACGCCGGCCGCGGCGGCGAGGTCGCTCGCGGGGCGCACGCCGGTGCCGAGGACCACGAGGTCCGCGTCGATGACGCCGTCGGGGGTGGCGACGGCGCGGACCCAGCCGTCGGCCCCGACCTCGACGCCCGTCAGCGGCGTGCCGAGCCGCAGGTCGACGCCGTCGGCCCGCAGCGCCTCGGCGACCCGGGCGCCGAGCTCGGGCTCGAGCGTGGTCATCGGCTGCGGCGCGAGGTCGACGAGCACCACGTCGAGCCCCCGGAGTCGCAGCGCCTCGGCCATCTCGAGGCCGATGTAGCCGCCGCCGACGACCACGGCGCGGCGCGGGGCGCGGTCCGCGAGCGCGTCGAGCAGGGCCTGCCCGTCGTCCAGGGTCCGGACCGGCATCACTCCGGCCGCGTCGAGCCCCGGCACCGGCGGGAGCACCGGGACGGTGCCCGTCGCGACGAGCAGCTCGTCGTAGGCGTGCTCGACCTCGATGCCGGTCGCGACGTCGCGGGCGCGGACCGAGCGGGCGGCCGTGTCGATCGCGACGGCCTCGGTGCCGAGGTGGACCTCGATGGCCTGCCGCGTCCGGAACTCCTCGGCCCGGCGGGCCACCAGCCGGGAGCGCTCGGTGACGAGGCCGGCGACCCAGTAGGGGATGCCGCAGGCGGCGTAGGAGGTGGTGCCGCCCCGCTCGAGGACCGTGATCGCGAGCTCGTCGGGGCCCAGGAGGCGTCGGGCCTGGGAGGCCGCGGACATCCCCGCCGCGTCCCCGCCGATGACGAGGAGGTGTCGCACCTGGGCCCCTCGGTCGTCCGGGAACCGAGGCTACGGGGCCGCGGAGCGGCGTCGGACCCCCTCCGGTAGCATTCTGGGAACATTCCCAGAAACGCGATCGGCCCCGGGGCCGGGCCGGGGCGGGACGACCGAGGGGCCGACGTGCACGCACCGGATGGGTTCCTGACCGGACCGACCGCCATCGCGACCGGTGTGATGAGCGCCGGCGCCATCGCGGCCTCGCTGCGCGCGTCGCGGCCCGAGCTCGACGACGACCGCATCCCGCTGGCCGGCGTGACGGCGGCGTTCGTGTTCGCCGCCCAGATGGTGAACTTCCCCGTCGCCGCCGGGACGTCCGGGCACCTGCTCGGAGGCGCGCTGGCCGCCGTGCTGCTGGGGCCCTCGCTCGGCCTGCTGGTCGTCGCGGTCGTCGTCATCGTCCAGGCCATCGGGTTCGCCGACGGCGGTCTGACGGCGCTCGGCTACAACGTCATGAACATGGCGGTCGTGACCGCGCTCGGCGGGTGGGCCGTCTTCCGCGGGCTGCGTCGACTGCTGCCCGCGACCGCGACCGGCGTCGCGCTGTCGGCCGGCGTCGCCGCGGCCGCCTCCGTCGTGCTGTCCTCGATGGCGTTCAGCCTGCAGTGGCTGTTCGGCGCCTCGGCCGCGGTGCCGTTCGACCGCGTCTTCACCGCCATGGTCGGCGTCCACGCGCTGATCGGCATCGGGGAGGGCCTGATCACGGCCGGCGTCGTCGCGGCCGTGCTGGCCGTGCGTCCCGACCTCGTCCGGGGCGCCGACGGCATCGACCGGGCCGCGGGACCGGCGCGGCTGCCGCGCGCACGGTTCGTGCTGGCCGCCGTCGCGGCCGCACTGGTGGTCGCGACCGTCGTCGCGCAGTCCGCCGTGGGCGACCCGGACGGGCTCGAGCGCGTCGCCGAGGACACGGGGTTCATCGAGGCCGCCGAGGACCACGCGCTCGGCGGTTCGATCTTCGCCGACTACGCGACGGCCGGCGTGGCCAGCGAGAGCGTGTCGCTCGCCATCGCGGGCATCGTGGGGACCCTCGTGACCCTCGCGGTCGGGACCGGCCTGCTCCTGCTCGTCCGCGATCGCCGGCGGGGGACGCCTGCCGACGCCGAGCACGCGCCGAGCGCGTGAGTCGTCCGGCCACCACCGACGAGGCACGCCGGACCGGGAGGCGCTGACGTGGGCGCCGGGCACACGCATCCACTGCACGTCCACGAGCACTCGCGGACGCACCACCTGCCGGCGCACGTCAAGGTGGTGGCGACGCTCGCGACGGCGGCGCTGGTCGCGACCGCGCCGCGGGACGACGTCGTCACCTTCGCCGGCGCCGCGGTCGTCCTGTCCCTCGTCGCCCGGGCCTCCCGCGTGCCGGGTCGGTTCCTGATCGCGCGCCTCGCCGTCACGACGCCCTTCCTCGTCGCCGCCCTGCTGCTGCCGTTCGTCGCCTCGGGCCCCCGGACCGACGTCCTCGGCGTGCCGCTGGCCGTCGAGGGCCTGTGGGGGGCGCTCGGTCTGGCGTCGCGGACGCTGCTGGGCGCGACGGCCTCGCTGCTGCTGGTCGCGACGACCGAGGTGCCGGCGCTGCTGCGCGGCCTCGAGCGCCTGCGCGTGCCGCCCGTCCTGACCCAGATCGCGGCGACGATGCTGCGCTACCTCGAGGTCATCGTCGGCGAGGTCGGGCGCCAGCGGCGCGCCATGACCGCCCGCGGCTACGACCCGCGGTGGCTGTGGCAGCTCGGACCGCTGACCGCCGGTCTCGGCGTGCTGTTCGTCCGGGCCTACGAGCGCGGCGAGCGCGTCCACGCGGCGATGCTGGCCCGCGGCTTCACGGGCCGGATGCCGGTCCTCGTCGCCGAGCGGCCGGCCTCGGCCGGGGACTGGGCGACGGCCCTCGCGGTGCCCGTGCTGGTGGCGGTGGCCCGTACCGTCGGGGCCCTCGTGGGCGGCGCGGAGGGATGGGCATGACCGCGGCGCTCGAGGTCGAGGGGCTGCGGTTCCGGTACCCCGACGGCACGCCGGCGCTGGACGGCGTCGATCTGGTCGTGGCCGCCGGCGAGCGCGTGGCGCTGCTCGGACCCAACGGCGCCGGCAAGACGACGCTGGCGCTGCACACCAACGGCCTGCTGCGGGCCGAGGCCGGTCGCGTCCGTGTCGCCGGCGTCGAGCTCGGTCCCACGACGCTGCGCGAGATCCGCCGCCGCGTCGGGTTCGTGTTCCAGGACGCGGAGGACCAGCTGTTCATGTCCCGCGTCCGCGACGACGTCGCGTTCGGGCCCGCGAACCACGGGCTGCGCGGCGACGAGCTGGACGCCCGCGTCGACGCGGCTCTGGCGGCGCTCGGGGTCACGCACCTCGCGGACCGCGCGCCCCACCACCTCTCGGGCGGCGAGCAGCGCCGCGTCGCGATCGCGACCGTGCTGGCCCTCCGTCCCGACGTGCTGGTCCTCGACGAGCCGACCGCCGGCCTCGACCCCGCCAGCCGCCGGGACCTGATCGGTGTGCTGCAGGGGCTGGACGTCGCGCAGCTCGTCGTGACCCACGACCTGCCGCTGGTGCTCGAGCTCTGCCCGCGGACGGTGCTGATGGACGGCGGCCGGGTCGTCGCGGAGGGTCCGTCCCGCGAGGTGCTCGCGGACGCGGCGCTGCTGGCCGCGCACCGGCTCGAGTCGCCGCTCGGCCCGGGGGTCTGATGCGGCTGCCCGACGCGTGGCGCCCGTTCGTCGGGGCCGCGATCGTCTCCCTGTCCGCTGTCTGGGTCCGACTCGCCGACGTCGAGCCGGTCCGCTCCGCGTTCCTGCGCAACGCGTACGCCGTCCCTGCTCTGGTGGTCCTGCTGGCGCTCGAACGTCGGCGGCAGCGAGCCCGCAGCGTCGTGCCCGCGTCGCTGCTGCAGCCGTGGGCGCTCGCCGCGGGGCTGCTCTGGGCGGTCGACCTGACGTTGTGGCACGCGGCGATCGGCATCCTCGGCGCCGGACTCGGCACGGTCCTGCCCAGCGTCCAGGTGGTCGTGGTCGGTCTGGCAGCGGTCGTGCTGCTGCGAGAGCGGCCTCGGGCCGCGTTCTGGCTGGCGCTGCCGCTGGTCCTCGTGGCGCTGGTGGGTCTCGGACTGACCGGTCGCAGCGTCGAGCCCGGGGGTTCGGTGCCGGTGGGGGTGGCGCTCGGCACCGGCGTGGCGCTCGCCTACGGGGGCGCGCTGCTGCTGCTCCGGCGGGCCCGCGCCGCGGACGCCGGCGGCTCGGGCGTGCTCGCGCTGCTCTGGCTCTCGATCGGCGGCGCGGCGGGCGCAGGCGCCGTGGCGGCCGCGACCGGCGCGGCGGGCCCCGCCGGTTGGCCCGCGGACGGCTGGCTCGTCGCGCTGGCGCTCGGGTCGCAGGTGCTCGGGTGGCTGCTGCTGACCTCGTCGATGCACCGCCTGCCAGCCCTCGCCACCAGCGTGGCCCTGCTGCTGCAGCCGACGCTCGCCGTCGTCTGGGGCGTGCTCCTGCTGCGCGAACCGGTGGGCGCGGTGCAGCTGGCCCTCGCCGGGCTGCTGCTGGCCGGCGTCGCGATCGCGCACCGCGCCGTCGCACCCGGCGCCGCCGCGACCCCGGGCGTACCCTCGCCCGACGGCGCGCACCGGCTCCCCGGCACCGACCCCGGTGCGTCCCCGAGGGGCGCATGACCCAGCAGGACCCCGCCGCGGCCCGGCCGCGGCCGGCCGACCTCGTCGGGCGGACCTACGACCTCTGCGTCATCGGCGGCGGCATCAACGGTGTCGCCGTCGCCCGCGACGCGGCGCTGCGGGGCCTGACCGTGGTGCTGCTCGAGCGCCGGGACATCAGCTCGGGCACGAGCGCGTGGTCCAGCCGCATCGTCCACGGGGGGCTGAAGTACCTCGAGCACCTCGAGGTCGGGCTGGTCCGCGAGTGCGTCCGCGACCGCCGCGAGCTGCTCGCCGACGCGCCCCACCTCGTCAGCCGGTTCCCGATGCTCATCCCCGGCTTCCGCGGCGATCGCCGGCCCTGGTGGCTGATCCGCCTGGGCGTGGTCGCCCACGACGTCCTCAAGGGGCGGGATCCGTTCCCGCGGGGCCGCAGCCTCCGACGCGACGCGGTGGCGCGGCTGGCGCCGGGGCTCGACCTCGGGTCGCTGCGCGGCGCGACGCTGTACCACGACGGGCAGTGCACCTGGGCCGAGCGACTCGCCGTCGAGCTGGCGCTCGACGCCGCCGCGGCCGGCGCCGACGTCGTCCCGCGCGCGGAGGTCGTCGGGTTCCTCTCCGAGGGCGACCGGGTGGTCGGCGTCCGCGTCCGCGACCGCGCACCGGACGCGGTCGGGACGGGTGCGGACGGGGTCGAGCACGAGGTGCGCGCCCGCGCGGTCGTGAACGCCGCCGGTCCGTGGGTCGACGCGGTGCTCGCGCACGGGGTCGATGGACCGCGGCGCATCGGCGGGACCAAGGGCAGCCACGTCGTCGTCGACCGCTTCGACGGCGCCCCCGAGGTCTGCACCTTCTTCGAGGCCCACGCCGACGGACGGCCGATGTACCTGATGCCGTGGGCCGGACGCCTGCTGATCGGCACGACCGACCTGACGT
>JBEARL010000068.1:0-6631 GCA_041163265.1 Actinomycetota bacterium | reverse complement strand
CGCCGCCGGCGACGACGCCGTTCTCGACCGTGACGACCAGCGGTGCCGCCGCGGCGTCGGCGAGCATGGCGGGGTCGGCCGGCCGCACGCTGCGCACGTCCCAGACGGTCACGCCGAGGCCCTCGGCCGCGAGCGCGTGGGCGGCCGCGACCGCCGGACGGACGCGGTCGCCGACGGCCAGCACGCAGGCGTCCTCTCCCTCGTGGAGGCGGCGCGCGGCGAGCGGCGCGGTCAGCGACGCGCCGGCCCGCGGGCCGAGCGCGTCGGCGCGGACGACGGTGCCCTTGGGGAACCGCAGCGAGACCGGACCGTCGAGGTCCAGCGCCGCGTCGAGCAGCGCCCGCAGGTCCTGCTCGCAGGACGGGGCCAGCACCGTCATCCCGGGGATGCGCAGCGCCAGCGCCAGGTCGAGCACGCCGTGGTGGCTCGGGCCGTCGTCGCCCGTGATGCCGGCGCGGTCGAGGACGAGCACGACGTGCTCGCCGTGGAGGCCGACGTCGAGGTTGGCCTGGTCGAAGGCCCGCGCGAAGAACGTCGAGTACACGGCGAGGACCGGCGTCATCCCGGCGTGCGCCAGTCCCGCGGCGCTGGTCATCGCGTGCTGCTCGGCGATGCCGACGTCGATGACCCGTCCGGGGAACCGCCGCTCGACGGCGAGCAGTCCCGTCGAACCGGGCATCGCCGCGGTCATCGCGACGACGTCGTCGCGCCGCTCGACCACGCCGGTCAGCGCGTCGCTGAACGCCGCCGTCCACGACCGCGACCCCGACGGCGCGGGCCCGGTCTCGGGGTCGAAGGCCGACGTGTCGTGCAGCCGCTTCTCGGGGTCGGTCTCGGCCGGGCCGTAGCCCCGCCCCTTCTCGGTCAGCACGTGGAGCAGCACGGGCGTGTCGAGCCGCAGCGCGTCGCGCAGCGCCCGCTCGACGACGGCGACGTCGTGGCCGTCGAAGGGACCGAGGTACCGCACGCCCAGGGCCTCGACGAAGGACTGCAGCGCCGGCGCCTCGGAGACGGCGGTCTTCAGGGCGCGCAGGTTCGCGTCGCGGACGCGGCCGGCGAGATCGCTGGCCGGCAGCCGGGCCACGACGTCGTCGAGGCGGTCGCGCAGGCGGCGGTACCGCGGGTCGGTGCGCAGCTCGGCGATGCGCTGCGGCAGCCGGCTGACCGTCTCGGCGTACGAGCGGCCGTTGTCGTTCACGACGACGAGGACCGGCAGCCGGTGGTGGCCGAGGTTGTTCAGCGCCTCGTACGCCATCCCGCCCGTCAGCGCGCCGTCGCCGATGACCGCGACGGTCCGCCGTGGCGGCACCGTCGGTCGGGCCCGCTCGGCCCAGGCCAGCCCGGCCGCCCAGGACAGCGCCGTCGAGGCGTGCGAGTTCTCGACCAGGTCGTGGGGCGACTCCGCCCGCGACGGGTACCCCGACAGCCCGCCCGCGGTGCGCAGCGACGTGAAGTCGTCCGCGCGGCCGGTCAGCATCTTGTGGACGTACGCCTGGTGGCCGGTGTCCCAGACGATGCGGTCGTGGGGCGAGTTCAGCACCCGGTGCAGCGCGATCGTCAGCTCGACGATGCCGAGGTTCGAGCCGAGGTGCCCGCCGGCCCGCGCGACCGCGGCGACGACGGCCTCGCGCAGCTCGCCCGCGAGGACCGCCAGCTCGTCCGGTCCGAGCAGGCGGAGGTCGGAGGGGGCGGCGATCCGCTCGAGCACCATCGTCGCCTCCCGCGCCCGGCACCGCCGCGGCGCGGGCGGAGGGTAGGTCAGCCGGCCGCGACCAGCTCCGCCGCGCGGACCCCGATCGCCATCGCGGCGGCGTTCGTGTGCCCGCGCACGATGCGGGGCATCACCGAGGCGTCCGCGACGCGCAGGCCGTCGACGCCGCGCACGCGCAGGTCCGGGTCCACGACGGCCCGGTCGTCGCGCCCCATCCGACAGGTCCCGACGGGGTGGTACAGCGTCTGGCCCGTCGCGCGGGCGTGCGCGGCCAGCGCCGCGTCGTCGGTGGCCGGCGCGTCGGGGACCAGGCGCGCGTCGACGACGCGACCCAGCGACCGCGTCCCGACGAGGGCCTCGACGGTGCGCAGGCCCGTCACCATGCGGCGCAGGTCCGCGCCGTCGGGGTCGCTGAACGTGCCGGGGTCGACGCGGGGCGGCCGGCGCGGGTCGGCGGCGGCCAGCGTGATGCGGCCGCGGCTCTCGGGGACCAGGACGATCGCGGCGACGGTGAGGCCGTGGCGCGGGAACCGGGTCCGGCCGTGGTCGAGCATCGGCGCCGGGATCGCGAGCAGCTCGACGTCCGGCGCGGGCTCGTCCTCGGAGGTGCGCAGGAACGCCAGGGCCTCGCCGAGGTTCGACGTCGCCGGCCCGCGGCGGCGCAGCAGCCACGCCGCCAGCACGCGCGGGTCGCGGTCGGCGCCGTGGAGGCTGCCGCCGGCGGTCCCGACCACCATGCCCGACGCGACGTGGTCCTGGAGGTCGGCGCCGACGCCCGGTGCGTCGACGACGACGCCGAGGCCGAGGGTCCGCAGCTCGTCGGCCGGCCCGACCCCCGAGCGCCACAGGAGCGCCGGCGACGCGACCGCGCCGGCGCTGAGGATCACCTCGCCCTCGGCCCGGATGACCTCGCGGAACCGGCCCGTCAGCAGCTCGACGCCGACCGCGCGGCCGTGCTCGATCACGACGCGGGACACGGTGGAGCCGGTCCTGACGGTCAGCCGGTCGCCGAGCTCGGCCCGGGCCGGGGCGAGGAAGGCGTCGGCGGCGGACCAGCGCCGCCCGCGACGCTGGGTGACCATCGTCAGCCCCGCGCCCTCCTGGGCGTGGTAGTCGTCGACGACCGGGATGCCGAGCTCGGCGCAGGCGTCGAGGAACGCCATCGTCACCGGCCGCGGGTCGCGCTGGCGCTCGACGCGGACCGGACCGCCGGCGCCGCGGTGGGCCGTCGCGCCCCGCTCGTCGTCCTCGAGCCCGAGGAGCAGCCGGCGCATCGCCGACGCGTCCCAGCCGGTCGCGCCGGCCGCGGCCCAGCCGTCGAAGTCCGCGTCGACGCCGCGGACCCACATCATCGCGTTGATCGCCGACGAGCCGCCGACGACGCGGCCGCGGGGCCACGTGTCGCGTCGGCCGCCGAGGCCGGGCTGCGGCTCGGTGTCGACGGCCCAGTCGTGCCGGCCGAACCAGAGGTCGGCCGCCATGGCCGGCACGCCGAGCCGCGGGTCGCGGGCCTCGGGGCCGGCCTCGACGAGCGCGACGCGGGCGCCGGCGCGGGCCAGCCCCGCCGCCACCGCGCAGCCGGCCGAGCCGGCGCCGACGACGACATGGTCGAAGGTCATCCGATCGCCGCCCGCAGCAGCTCGTTGGTGCGACGCGGGTCGGCGCTGCCGCCGGTCGCCCGCATGACCTGACCGACGAGCGCCCCGATCGCGCGGTCGTTGCCGTCGCGGACCGCCGCGACCGCCTCGGGGTTCGCGGCGACCACCTCGGCGACGACGCGGGCCAGCTCGCCCTCGTCGCGCAGCTGCGCGAGCCCGCGCGCGTCGGCGACGGCGCGGGGCGCGGTGGCCCCCCGCTCCTCGAGGACGCCGGCCAGGACCTGCTTGGCCTGCGTGGCCGAGACCGCGCCCTCGTCGACCATCGCGACCAGCTCGGCGAGGTGCGGGCCGGTCAGTCCGCTGTCGACGAGCGCGACGCCCTCGGCCGCGAGCCACCCGGTGACCTCGCCGGCGAGCCAGTTCGCGGCCGAGGGGGCCGGCGCCCCGGCGGCGACGGCCGCGTCGAGCAGGTCGAGCATCCCGCCGGCGAGGACCGTCGCGGCCTGCGCCCGCGGCACGCCGGCAGCGAGGAGCCGCGCCCGCGACGCGGCGGGCAGCTCGGGCAGCTCGGCCCGGACCTCGGCGACGCGCTCGGGGCTGGTCGTCACCTCGACCAGGTCGGGGTCGGGGAAGTAGCGGTAGTCGGTCACCGTCTCCTTGCGGCGCAGCGTCCGGGTGACGCCGGCCTCCTCGTCCCAGTGCCGCGTCTCCATCACGACGGTGCCGCCGTCCTCGAGCAGCGCGACCTGGCGCGCGGCCTCGTGCGTGATCGCGCGCCCGAGCGAGCGGACCGAGTTCAGGTTCTTGATCTCGCACCGCGTGCCGAGCTCCTCGCCGGGGCGGCGGACCGAGACGTTCGCGTCGCAGCGGATCGAGCCCTCCTCCATGCGCGCGTCCGAGACGCCGAGGGCGCGGACGATCGCCTGGAGCTCGCGGAGGTACGCCTGGGCCGTCTCGGGGTCGCGGATGTCGGGCCGGGACACGATCTCGAGGAGCGGCACGCCCGACCGGTTGTAGTCGATCGCCGAGCGGTCGGCGCCGTGGAGACGGCCCGTCGCGCCGAGGTGCAGCGACTTGCCGGTGTCCTCCTCCATGTGGAGCCGCTCGATGCGGACCGTCTCGACGACGGTCGTCCCGTCGCGCTCGACCTCGACCTCGAGCACGCCGTCGCTGACCAGCGGCACGTCGTACTGGCTGATCTGGTAGTTCTTCGCGAGGTCGGGGTAGAAGTAGTTCTTCCGGTGGAACCGGCACCGCGGCGCGATCGTCCCGCCGAGCGCGAGGCCGAGCAGCGTCGCGTCGTGCACGGCCCGGGCGTTGGGGACCGGCAGGGCGCCCGGCTGACCCGAGCAGACCGGGCAGACGTTCGTGTTCGGCGCGTCGCCGAACGTCGTCGGGCAGCCGCACCACATCTTGGTCCGCGTCGCGAGCTCGACGTGGACCTCGAGACCGACCACCGTCTCCCAGGCGGTCACGGCCGGACCCCCGCGCCGTGGGCCGCCGGGTCCGGGTCGAACGCCAGCTCGGCCTCGAGCGCGTGCGCGACCCGGTAGCAGCGGTCGTCGGCGCGCAGCGGCGCCATCACCTGCAGCCCGACGGGCAGCGGACCCGAGCCCGCGCCGTCGTCGGCGGTCCCGATGGGGACCGAGACGGCCGGCACGCCGGCCAGCGACGCCGGCACCGTCGCGACGTCGTTGCGGTACATCGTGAGCGGGTCGACGACGGCGCCGATGGGGAACGCGACGCTCGGGGCCGTCGGGCTGATCAGCACGTCGACGCGCTCGAACGCGGCGGCGAAGTCGCGGGCGATCAGCGTCCGCACGCGCGCGGCCTGGAGGTAGTACGCGTCGACGTACCCCGACGACAGCGAGTGGGTGCCGATCATGATGCGCCGGCGGACCTCGGGACCGAACCCGGCCGCGCGGGTCGCGGCGTTCATCGCCTCGGCGGTGGGGGCGTCGACGCGGAGGCCGTACCGGACGCCGTCGAACCGCGCGAGGTTCGACGAGGCCTCGGCCGGCGCGACGAGGTAGTAGGCCGGCAGGCCGTACAGCGCGTGCGGCAGCGCGACGCGCTCGACGACCGCGCCGAGCCGCTCGAGGGCCGCCACGGCGCCGAGGAACGCGGCCCGGACGCCGGGCTCGCAGCCGGCCTCCTCGAGCTCGGTCACGACGCCGACCCGGAGCCCCTCGACGCCGCGGCCGAGCGCGGCGACGACGTCGGCGGGCGCGCCGGGGTCGCTCGTCGCGTCACGGGGGTCGTGGCCGGCGATCGCCGCGTGCAGCAGCGCCGCGTCGGTGACGTCCCGCGCGAACGGACCCGCCTGGTCGAGCGAGGACGCGAACGCGACCAGCCCGTACCGCGAGACCGCGCCGTAGGTCGGCTTCCCCCCGACCAGGCCGGTGAACGCGGCCGGCTGCCGGATGGAGCCGCCGGTGTCGGTCCCGATCGCCAGCGGCGCCATGCCGCCGGCCACCGCCGCGGCCGAGCCGCCCGACGAGCCGCCGGGGACCCGCGCCGGGTCCCACGGGTTGCGGGTCGGCCCGTAGGCGGAGTTCTCGGTCGACGAGCCCATCGCGAACTCGTCCATGTTGGTCTTGCCGAGGACGACGACGCCGGCGGCGCGGAGCCGCTCGGTCACGGTCGCGTCGTAGGGCGGGACCCAGCCCTCGAGCATGCGCGAGCCGCAGGTCGTCGGGGCGCCGCGCATCGTCAGCACGTCCTTCAGCGCGAGGGGCACGCCGGCCAGCGGCCCGAGCGCCTCGCCGGCCGCGCGGCGGCGGTCCACGTCGTCGGCCGCGGCGCGGGCCGCGGCGGCGGTCACGACGAGGAACGCGTGCAGGTCCGTGGGACCGAGGTCGTCGGCCGGCCGCGCGTGCCAGTGGTCCCCGTCGGCGACGACGCCGTCGCGCGCGGCGATCGCGTCGAGGTGCGCGTCGACGACCTCGCGGGCGCTGACCTCGCCGGCGGCGACGGCCGCGCCGAGCGCGGCGGCGCCGAGCCGCGTCAGGGCGGGGTCGGCGCTCACGCCTCCTCCTCCACGATGCGCGGCACGCCGAAGCGGTCGTCGACGCGGTCGGGGGCGGCGGCCAGGACGGCGTCGGCGGGCAGCGAGGCGCCCGGCTCGTCGGGTCGTGCGACGTCGGCGAGCCCGAGCGGGTGCGTCATCGGCTCGACGTCGTCGGCCGCGACCCGTCCGACCTCGGCCGCGTAGTCGAGGATGGCGGCCAGCTGCGGGGTCAGCGCCGCGATCTCGTCGTCGCCCAGCGCGAGGCGCGCGAGCGCCGCGACGTGGCGGACCTCGTCCTCGCTCAGCGACACC
>JBEARL010000067.1:0-6710 GCA_041163265.1 Actinomycetota bacterium | reverse complement strand
GTCGGCGCGCGTCACCTGGCCGCGGGAGCCGGTGCCGGAGACCGCCCCGAGCTCGACACCGAGCTGCCGGGCCCGACGGCGCACCAGCGGCGACGCGGCGACGCGGCGGTCCGATGCCGGCGCGGCGGCCGGTGCGGGCGCAGGGGCAGGGGCGGACGCCGGGGCGGAGGCTGGGGCCGGCGCAGCAGCCGGCGCCGGTGCCGACTCGCCGCCGAGGTCGACGCCGCCGAGGAGGTCGTCCTCCTCGGACTCCAGCACGACGACGGGGTCGCCGAGGTTCGCCCGCTCCCCCTCGGCGACGACGATCCGGACCACGGTGCCGTCGAAGGGGCTCTCGAGCTCCATGTCGACCTTGTCGGTCGAGACCTCGGCGAGCGGCTGCCCCGTGCGGACCTCGTCCCCCGCGGCGACGAGCCACTTGAGGAGGAGCGCGTCCTCCATGGTCGCGGACAGCGCCGGCATGCGGACCTCGCGCTCGGCCATCAGTCGTCCTCCGCCATCAGACGGCGGGCCGCGGCGGCGACGTCCTCGACCTGGGGGATCGTCGCGCGCTCGAGGCCCGGGGCGTACGGCATGGGGTTGTCGCGGCCAGCGACCCTCGCGGGGGGCACCAGCAGGTGGTCGAACGCCTCCGACCCTACGACGCCCGCGACCACCTCGGCGCCCACGCCGACGGGCCCGGGCGCCTCGTGCGTCACCAGCAGCCGTCCGGTGGCGACGACCGACGCGATGACCGGCCCGAGGTCCATGGGGCGCAGCGAGCGCAGGTCGAGGACCTCGGCCTCGATCCCATCCGCCGCCAGCCTCTCGGCCGCCTCGAGCGCGACCGCGCAGCCGCGCGAGTACGACACGACGGTCAGGTCCCGACCGCGGCGGCGGACGACGGTGCCCGCGAACGCGGGGTCGACCTCGGCGAGCGATCCCCGGACCTCGACGGGGCCCTCGACCTTGTAGAGCAGCTTGTGCTCGACGAGCACCACCGGGTCGGGGTCGTTGATGGCCGCGAGCAGCAGGTCGTGCGCGTCCTGCGGCGTCGAGGGGGCGACGACCTTCAGGCCGGGCACGTGGGCGAACCACGCCTCGAGGCTCTGCGAGTGCTGCTCGGCCGCGCCGGTCCCCCCGCCGCCCGGCAGCCGAAGGACCATCGGGACCGTCACGTTCCCGCCGTACATGAAGTGCAGCTTCGCCGCCTGGTTCACGAGCGGGTCCATCGCGTTCACGACGAAGTCCGAGAACTGCATCTCGATCACCGGTCGCAGCCCGGTGATCGCGGCGCCCACCGCCATCCCGACGATCGCGTCCTCGCTGATCGGCGTGTCGCGGACGCGCTCCGCGCCGAACTCGCCGAGCAGTCCGTCCGTCACGCCGAAGGCCCCGCCGTACACCCCGATGTCCTCACCGGCGAGGAACACGCGGGGGTCGGAGGCCATCGCGACGCGCATCGCCGCGTTGATGGCGCGCGACGTGCTCATGGCCTCGGCCATCACGCCACCGCCGCGGTCGAGCGGCCCGCGTACGCCGCGCCGTCGAGGTCGTCGACGTCCGGCTCGGGGCTGCGGACCGCGCGCTGCACGGCGTCGCGCAGCAGGTCCCGCGCCTCGGCGCGGACGGCGTCGACGTCGTCGACGGTCAGGCGCTCGGACGCGACGGCCGCGGCCTCGAAGCGGTCGACCGGGTCGCGCTCACTGCGCCACGACTCGATCTCGTCGAGGGTCCGGTAGAGGTTGCGGTCGGACTTCGAGTGCCCGCGGTAGCGGTACGTCACGGCCTCCAGCAGGGCCGGTCCACCACCGGCGCGGACCCCTGCGACGGCCTCGGCCGCCGCGGCGTGGACGGCGTCGAGGTCGTTGCCGTCGATGCGCCGGCCCTCGATGCCGTAGGCCGCGCCGCGGGCCGCCACCGAGCCGCCCGCGGTCGACGCGTTCTGGGACATCGACATCCCGTACTGGTTGTTCTCGCAGAGGAACAGCACCGGCAGCCGCCACACGCCGGCCAGGTTCAGCGCCTCGTGGAAGGAGCCCTCGTTCGCGGCCCCATCCCCGAAGAAGCAGACGACGACGGCGTCGCGCTGCTGCATCCGCATGCTCAGGGCCGCGCCGACGGCGATGGTCATCGAGCCGGCGACGATGCCGTTCGCCCCGAGGTTCCCCGCGGCGACGTCGGCGATGTGCATCGAGCCGCCGCGCCCACGGCAGTACCCGTCGACGCGGCCGAGCAGCTCCGCCATCATGCGCATCGGGTCGGCCCCGTGGGCGATGCAGTGGCCGTGCCCGCGGTGGGTCGAGGTGATCAGGTCGCCGTCCTCGAGCGCGCCGCAGACGCCGACCGCGACGGCCTCCTGCCCGATCGAGAGGTGGTTCGTCCCGTGGAGCAGGCCGCGCGAGTAGAGGTCCTCGAGGGCCTCCTCGAAGCGGCGGATGGTCCACATCGTCGTAAGCGCCGCGCGGGCGCCCTCGGCCGTGGCGGGGTCGATGCGGGGCATCGGGAGCTCCTCGTGCGTACCGGGCGGGTCAGGCGCGGGCGGCGTCCTGCGCGGCCCGCAGCCTGGCGATCGTCGACGGGACGGTCTCGACGGCGTCCAACGGCACGGGGTCGCCCTGCTTCACGGGCCGCGTGACGGTCGCGCCCTCGGCGAGGCCGAGGAGCAGCAGCCCACCGGCCTCGGCCAGCGGGTACGTCAGGCCGCGGACGTGGCGACCGCCGATGCCGTCGAGGACGTCCCCGGGGGCGAGGTCCCGCTTCGCCGTGGCGACGACCTCCGCGACCCAGTGCTCGGACTGCAGCGACGGCCGGCCGTCGAGGACCGCCGAGATCACGGCCCGGGGGGCCTCGATGCTGGCGAGGTGGAACGGGCGGTACAGCGTGAAGAACGGTCCGGGCCCCATCGAGAGGTAGGTCATCTCCTCGGCGACCGTGGGGTCGTCGGAGGTCACGACGACGAACACGCCGGGCGCGGGACCGAAGGCGTAGTCGACGCGGCCGGGGGCCGAGAGCACCCCGCCGTGCGAGACGGGGACGAGGGTCGAGGCCAGCTCGGGCACCTGGGCGGTCACGCCGTGCATGCCGACCCGGTCCGGCGGCAGTCCCGTGGCGTTCGCGAGCGCCACCATCTCGATCATCGTCTTCGAGCCGTCCTGGAAGCTCGCGAGCATCTTGGGGTTCATGTGCTTGCGGGCCGCCTCCTCGGCGCAGGTCTCGGGGGTCGCGGTCGGGATGAACGGGTTGTTCTTGCCCTTGCCGGCGCATACGACCTCGAAGGCCATCTCCTGCGCGAGGTCGAACAGCTCCTTCGCGCAGACCGGCTCGTCGCCGTCGGCGATCGTGTAGACGACGCCGGCCTCGCGGGCGATCGCGGCCAGCGCGAGGCCCGCGGTGACGTCGGTCTCGACGTTGAGCATGACGACGTGCTTCCCGGCGCGCATCGAGCGCTCGGCGACCTGGGCGCCGATCTCGGGGACGCCCGTGGCCTCGACGACGACGTCGACGTCGAGCTCGGCCGCGGCGGCGGCGTCGGTCAGCGCGGCACCGCGACCCGATGCGACGGCGGCGGCCGCATCGGATCCGGACGTCGTCGCGTCCGGCCGGCCGGCGACGCGCATCGCGTGCGCCGCCCGCTCGGGGTCGACGTCGACGGCGAGGGCCAGCTCGAGGCCGGGGATGCGGCCGACCTGGGCCGCGAGGCCGCGGCCCATCTGCCCGGCCCCGACGAGCGCGACGCGGACGGGACGACCGGTGCTGCGCTCGAGCTCGCGCAGGCGTTCGAGACGGGTCATCGGGAGCCTCCTGCGACGATGGTGATCTCGTCGCCCGGGACGAGGGCCGGGAGCGGTCCCTCGGTGGCGCAGACGTCGCCCGGGAGGGCGGCGGACGTCTCGCCGTTGCGCTTCAGGACGAGATGGCCGAGGTTGGCCAGGTTCTCGTTCGCGACGTCGCCGACGGCCAGCACCTCGATGCGCTCGCCGCCCGCCAGCACCACGTCGCCGGGGGCCAGGCCACCGGTGGTGGTGTCGGCGCGGTGGACGACGGAGACGTCCGCGAGCTCCTCCGGGACGCCCTCGCCGAACAGCACGAGGATCCCGGCGGAGCGGAACTCCTCCGCCATCTCACCGACCGACACCACCACCGAGTGGTACTTCACCTGGCCGTCCTGCACCGCTACAGCTCTTCGACGTTCTCCGGCTTCACCCCGGAGACGAACTTGTCCTCCGTGATGAACCGTGCGAGCGGCCCGGCGGGCGACGTGGGGTGCACGTCGATCGTCATGACGCCCTTCATCGGGTAGACCCCGACGCGGGCCGTGCCGCCGCAGTCGATGACCGCGCACGCCATCCGGTCGAACTTCACGGTCGACTTGAAGGCGTCGAACGCCTCGCCGCCCGTGAGGTCGGCGATGCGCTGCGCGACCGGATGGATGCCACCGCCCGTGATGCAGGCGATGATCGGTCGGTCGTCGGAGGGCGCGATGGTCAGGGGTCCACCCCAGCCACCCGAGCCCTTCGAGACCTTCACCTTCCTGTACTCGGCCATGCGTTCCTCCGTGATGGTGTGCGGGTCGACCTCAGGAGTAGAGGCCGATCGAGAACACGTACGCGATGATCACCGAGATGGGACCGGTGATCAGCCGGCTGAACAGGATCGCCGGCACGCCGACCTCGACCGTCTCCGGCTCGGCCTCGCCCAGCGAGAGCCCGACCGGGATGAAGTCGCAGCCGACCTGCGGGTTGATGGCGAACAGCGCCGGGAGCGCGTACTGCGGCGGGATGTTCCCGTCCGCGATCTGCGTGCCCAGCAGGACGCCGATGATCTGCGCGATGACGGCACCAGGGCCGAGCAGCGGCGAGAGCACCGGGATGGCGATGACGACCGAGAGGATCAGCAGACCGACCAGCGACGAGGCCAGTGGCGACAGGGTGTTGGCGAGCAGCTCGCCGATCCCGGTCGCGTTGATGATCCCGACGATCAGACCGACGAACGCGATGAACGGGAGGATCGTGCGGATGACGACGTCGATCGCGTCGCGGCCCGCCTGGTACATGCGGCCGACGACCCCACCGACACCACGCCCGACCTTCTCGAGGACGCTGTTGAGACCTTCCATGTTCCCGCCCTCCTCAGGCCGTAGCAGCGGCGGCCTCGCGGCGCGCCCACATGCGGTCGACGATGAACTGCGTCACCAGGCCACGGATGTAGATCACGATCAGACCGACGATCAGGTACCGGATCGCGAGCTGGCCGAGACCGAACCCGAGCGCCTCGACCCCGGCCGCGATGCCGAGGTAGACGAAGAGCTCGCCGGCGTTGGCGTGCGGGAACAGCCCCGTGATGGGGTGGACGAACGAGACGGCCGCGTCGTAGAACGACGGCTTGTTCCGTTCGGGGACGAACGTGCCCATCGAGTAGCACATGGGGTTCGTCAGCGTGAAGACCGCCACGACCGGCAGCGCCAGGTAGCGGATGAACGTGTACTGGACACCCTCGCGGCCGGCGAGCGCCGCGAACCGGTCCAGCCTCTCCTGGCCGATGAAGGACACCAGCGCGTTCACCGCGGTGAGGAGGATGATCAGGGTCGGCAGGATCCCACCCGCGACCGCGACGAACCACCCTCCTCCCTGCTGGAACACGCCGATGAACCACTCGGCTGCGCTTGCTGCTGCTTCCATCCTGTTGTCCCTCTCCCTCTCATGGATTGCGGCGGAGCGCGGCCCGTGAGGGCGCCGGCCCCGTCGCCGTGGGTCCTGCGGTGCTAGGCGCCATCCGGCGCCTCCCCGAGCAGCGTCCGGGCCGCCATTGCGGCCGCACGCGCGCGGCGGTCCTCGGTCGGGTCGTCCGCGAGATCGCGGAGGACCCGTCCGGAGAGCTCGGCGACCGGCTGCGGTCGCGCGAAGACGGTCAGGCCGGACAGCTCGATCGCCTCGACGATGCGGTCGTCGCGGTCGGCGGTCAGCGCCACCAGCGTCCGGCGCCTGAAGCGGCTCATGCCGGAGGTGCCGATCGCGGTCTCGCCGCCGCGGCGCATGCGGTTGACCTCGCGCATGAACACGATGGACTGCTGGTACGTCGCGTACAGCTGCAGCGCCCAGAGCGCGGCGAAGACCGCGAAGAACCCGAGGAACCGGCTCATGCCGCGGCCGCCACGCCGTCGAGGGCGAGGACGGCCTCGGCCGTCGCGCCGTCCGTGACCAGCACGTCGACGAGGCCGCCGCGCAGCGCCCCGAGCACCCCCGGCGCCTTCGCGGCGCCCTGTGCGACGCCGACCCGGCAGGGGATCGCCGCGAGCTCCTCGAGCTCGAGCGCCAGGACGCGGTCGCGGAGCGGGGTGTCGACCTGGCGGCCGTCGGGGCCGTAGAACCGGGCGAGGATGTCGCCGACCGGCGCCGCGCGGTCGAACGCGGCCCGGTCCGACTCGTCGAGGTGGGTCGACTCGAGCAGCTGCGCCGCGAAGCCGCTCCCGAATCCGCCGATCCCGACCAGCGCGATGTCGGCCGTGCGGGCCTTCGCGAGCTGGCGTGCGATGGCCCGGGTCCGGAGCAGCTCGCGCACGGCCGCGGGCGAGTCGACGATCGCCGGTGCCGGCAGGTAGCTGGAGGTGCCGCCGAGCCGCTCGGCGAGGCCGCGGGCCAGCTCGTTCCCCGACAGTTCGCGGCTGACGTGGAGGTCGCCGCCGGCCTGGACGACCTCGACGTCGAGGCGGCGGGACGGTGCGACGCTGC
>JBEARL010000066.1:0-6742 GCA_041163265.1 Actinomycetota bacterium | reverse complement strand
ACGCCGCCTACCGCGCCGCTCTCGCCGACCTCGGACCCGGCGACGTGCTGCCCGGCGCCGCCGAGCTGGTCGCGGCGGCCCGCGCCCGGGGCTGGCCGGTCGCGATCGCGTCGTCGTCGCGCAACGCCCTGCTGGTGCTGGACCGTCTCGGCCTGGCCGATCGCTTCGACGCGGTCGCCGACGGCACGTCCGGCGCACCGAAGCCGGCCCCCGACATCTTCCTCGCCGCGGCCGCCGCCGTCGGGGTCCCCGCCGCTGCCTGCGTCGCGGTCGACGACGGCGGTGCCGGGGTCGACGCGGCGCTGGCCGCCGGCATGCAGGTCGTCGGCGTCGGCCCGGCCGACGAGGTCGGCCACGCGCACCTCCGCGTCGCGACCACCGCCGAGCTGGACCTCGACCGGATCGTCGCCGGCCTGGCGGAGGCGGTGTGAGCGGCGTGAGCGGCGTGAGCGCCGGGACGTCGGCCCGGGTCGGGATGGTCGGGGCAGGGCAGCTCGCGCGGATGACGCAGCGAGCCGCGATCGACCTCGGCGTGGCGCTGACCGTGCTGGCCGAGGACGCGGACGCGCCGGCCGCGGCCGCGGGCGCCGGGGTCGAGGCCGGCGCCCCCGACGACCCGGCGGCGCTGGACCGGCTCGCGGCCCGCGTCGACGTGGTGACCTTCGACCACGAGCTGGTCGACGGCGCGGCCCTCGCGCGCATGGCCGCCCGCGGCGTCGCCGTCCGGCCCGGACCGGCGGCGCTGGCCTGCGCGCAGGACAAGCTGCTCGCCCGCGAGACGTTCGCGCGGCTGGGCCTGCCGGGCCCCGCCCACGCCGTCGCGTCCGACGAGGCCGGCGTCGCGGCGCTGGCCGCGGCCCACGGCTGGCCGCTCGTCGCGAAGGCCCGCCGCGGCGGGTACGACGGCCGCGGCGTCGCCGTCGTCGCCGACGAGGAGGCGCTGGCGGCGGTGCTCGCGCGCGGCGGGGAGTGGATCGTCGAGCGGTGCGTCCCGATCGCCGTCGAGGTCGCGGTCGTGCTCGCGCGCCGGCCCGGCGGGGAGACCGCCGTCTACCCCGTCGTCGAGACGCTGCAGCGCGACGGGATCTGCCACGAGCTCGTGATGCCGGCCCGCGTGCCCGCGGACGTCGCGGCCCGGGCCGTCGAGGTCGCGACCGCGCTGGCCGACGGCATCGATGCCGTCGGGATCTGCGCCGTCGAGCTGTTCGTGACGTCCGACGGCGAGGTGCTCGTGAACGAGATCGCGCTGCGGCCCCACAACTCGGGCCACGCGACCATCGAGGGCGCGGTGACCTCGCAGTTCCACAACCACATCCGCGCGGTCCTCGACTGGCCGCTCGGGGACACGGCGATGCGGGCACCGGTCGCCGCCACCGTGAACGTCCTCGGCGCGGACGACGGCGACGTCGCGGCCCGCCTGCCGGCGGCGCTCGCGGTCCCCGGCGCGCACGTCCACCTCTACGGCAAGGCCTCGCGGCCCGGCCGCAAGCTCGGCCACGTCACCGTGCTCGGCGACGACGCCGAGGCGGCACTGGTCGCCGCCCGGCGCGCGGCCCGGGCGCTGACCCGTGGGTAGCGTCGGGCGGACCCCGACCGGGAGCCCGGCGTGAGCACCGCACCGCGCGTCGGGATCGTGATGGGCAGCGACTCGGACCTGCCGGTCATGCGCGGCGCGGCCGAGGCGCTCGACGGCTTCGGCGTCGCCCACGAGGTCCGGGTCGTCTCGGCCCACCGCGACGCCGAGGGGATGCTGGCCTACGGCCGCGACGCCGCCGGGCGGGGCCTCGAGGTCCTGATCGCCGGCGCCGGCGGCGCGGCCCACCTGCCGGGGATGCTGGCCGCGGTGACGTCCCTGCCGGTCATCGGCGTCCCCGTCCCGTCGGGCCGGCTCGACGGGCTCGACGCCCTGCTCTCCATCGTGCAGATGCCGGCCGGCGTGCCGGTCGCGACCGTCGGCATCGGGACCGCCCGGAACGCCGGGCTGCTCGCCGTCCGCATCCTGGCCCGCGGGGACGCGACGCTGACGGCGCTGCTCGACGCGCACCGCGACGAGCTGCGCGCGACGTCGCGCGCGAAGGACGAGGGCGTCCGCGGGGCGTGACGGCGGTCCGGACCACCGTCCGGTCGGCCGGGTCCCGGGCCCCGCCACCACCTCGACATCTGTATGGTGCATACACATGAGCTCCCGCCCAGCGCCCCGCGGCACCGCCCGCCGCCCCGCCCGCCGCCTCGAGGGCATCGACGCGGCACTCCTCGAGCTGCGCACTCTCGTGGCGCGCCCCGGCTACCGCCGGCGGCTCCTCGGCCCGCTCGGCCGCCGCATCGAGCTGTCGACCGTCCGCCTGCTGCAGACCGTCGAGCGCGCCGCCGAGCCGCCGAGCATCGGCGAGGTCGCCACGGCCCTCGGCGTCGACCCCTCCACGGCGTCGCGCCTCGTCGAGCAGCGCGTCGGCGAGGGGCTGCTCGAACGGCACCGCTCCCCCTCCGACGGCCGGCGCACGACGCTGCACCTGACCGACGGCGGCCGGGCGCTGCTGGCCGAGCTGAAGGACGCGCGGCACGACCTGCTGGCCGAGATCACGGGCAGCTGGGACGTCGTCGACCTCGAGGCCCTCGAGACGCTGATGAGCCGGCTGGCCGAGGGGTTCGCGCGGCTCGAGGCCGCGGCGGACGACGCCGGCCCGGAGCAGCGCCGTGCGGCGTGAGCTCCGCGCCCGCGCCGTCGCCGAGGACCTGACCACCGGCTCGATGCTCATGGCGGCCGCCGCCGGTGAGGCCCCGCCCCGACCGGTCCGGACGCTGCTGCGCGACCGCACCTTCGGTCCCTACTTCTGGGGCCAGGCGCTCGCGACGATGGGCGTCTGGACCCACAACGTCGCGGCCGCGATCCTGATGTGGGACCTGACCCGCTCGACGCAGTGGGTGGCCGCCATCACCATCGCGCAGTTCCTGCCGCAGGTCCTCATCAGCCCGTGGTCCGGCGGCCGGGCCGACCGGGCCGACCGGCGGCGCCAGATGGTCGCCGGCACGCTCGTCGCCGGGTTCGGCCCCGCGCTGATCGCCGGCTGGGAGGCGGTCGTCGGCTTCGCCGCCGGTGTCGGACCGGTCATCCTCCTCTCCGCGGCCGCCGTCATCGGGACCGGGTTCGCCCTCAGCGGCCCCGCGACGCAGGCCCTGCTGCCCTCCCTCGTCCGCCGCACCGAGCTGCCGAGCGTCGTCGCCGTCTCGTCGTGGCCGATGACCGTCGCCCGCGCCGCCGGTCCGGCCCTCGGCGCGCTGCTGATGGTCGCGTCCGGTCCGGCCGTGACCTTCGCGCTCGTCGCCGCGTCGCAGTTCGTCTTCGCCGCCATGATGCACCGCCGTGAGCGAGAGACCCTCGCCCCGCTCGACGGCCGCGACACGCGCGTCCGCGCCGCGCTGACCTACCTCCGCGGCGAGCGGCCGACCACGTTCCTCCTGCTGGGCGTCGGCGTCGTCGGGTTCGGCGTCGACCCCGTCGTCACGCTGGCGCCCGCCGTGGCCGAGCGGCTCGGGGGCGGCGCCGACGTCGTCGGCCTGCTCGCGTCGGCGTTCGGCGTCGGCTCCGGCGTCGGGTTCGTGCTGCTGCCGTTCGTGCGCCGACGGCGGCGGCTCGAGTCGATGGCGACCCTCGGTCTCGTCCTGCTGGCGCTCGGCCTCGCGCCGCTCGCGGTCCTGCCGACGACCGCCACGGCCTCCGTCTCGCTCGGCGTCGCGGGGATCGGCATGGCCCTGTCGCTGACCGGGTTCACGACGGCGATCCAGCAGCGCGTCCCCGACGCGCTGCGGGGCCGGGTCATGGCGATCTGGGCGGTGGCGTTCCTCGGGTCGCGCCCGCTGGCCGCGACCCTGTCGGGCGGCGTCGCCGACGTCTGGAGCGAGGAGGTGGCGCTCGTCGCGGCCGCCCTGCTCATCCTCGTCGGCGCGGTCGCGAGCCGGCCGGCGCTGACCCGCCGGCACCGTCCCGTTCGCCCGCCGATGGGCCCGGCGCCCGTCGAGGGCTAGCGTCGTCCCGAGCGGCGACCGGGGACCTGGCGTGACCGACTCCGACGCGCGGCCGTCCGCGGCCGTCCCCGCGCGGCCGCTGCTGCGCACCCCCGACCCGGACCGGGCGCCGCTGGTGCAGCTGGCCGGACGCATCTGGCTGGCGCTGGCGCTGATGCTGGTCGTCGCCGCGACCGTCTGGCTCGGCCGCGACGGGTACCGCGACAGCGCCGGGGACGGCATCAGCGTCCTCGACGCCCTCTACTACGCCTCGGTCTCGGTGACGACCACCGGGTACGGGGACATCACCCCGGTGAGCGACGGCGCCCGCCTCGCCACCGTCGTCATCGTCACGCCGGCCCGCATCGGCTTCCTGCTGCTGCTGGTCGGGACCACCGTCGAGCTGTTGACCGAGCGCGGCCGGGCCGAGGCCCGCCGTCGCCGCTGGAGGCGCACCGTGCAGGACCACCACGTGATCTGCGGCTACGGCGTGAAGGGCCGCGCCGCGGCCCGGGCGCTGCGCGACGAGGGCGTCGAGCCCCGCGACATCGTCGTCGTCGAGCCCGACCCCGCCGCCGGCGCCATGGCGACCGCCGACGGGCTGACCGTCGTCCGCGGCGACGCGACCCGGACGGCGACCCTGCGCGAGGCCGTCATCGAGCGGGCCGTCGTCGTCATCGTCGCCGCCGACCGGGACGACATCGCCGTGCTCACGACCCTGACCGCCCGCGAGCTCGCGCCGCGGGCGCGCATCGTCGCGGCCGTCCGCGAGGAGGAGAACCGGCACCTCCTGGTCCAGTCCGGCGCCGACGACGCGATCGTCACCTCGGAGACGGCCGGCCGGCTGCTCGGCGTCTCGGCCCGGAACCCCGACACCGCCCGCATCGTCGAGGACCTGCTCGACACGGCCCACGGGCTGAAGCTCGTCGAGCACCGCGTCGACGCGCTCGAGGCCGGCGGAGCGCCCGTCGACGTCGAGGGCCAGCGGCCGTTCGCCCTGCTGCGCGAAGGACGCCTGCTGCGGCTCGACGAGGACGGCGCGCTGCCGCTGCGGACCGGCGACCTCGTGGTCTCGGTCGCCGCGGGGGGCGAGAGCGGCGAGAACGGATAGTTCCCCGCTCGGGTGTCCGCCTAGCCGACCGTGATGCGGCAGGAGACCTCACCGGCGAGCCGGCGCCAGAGCGCCCACATCAGCAGTGCGACGCCCGATCCGGCGAGGACGGGCTGGACCGGCTCGAACCACGTGATGGCGCCGCTCGACCCGAGCGCGAGCAGGACGAGCTTGTTGCAGGTCGGGCAGCCGATCGCGAGGAACGACAGAGCCCCACCGAGGGTGGCGCGGCGCTGGTCGCCGTCCATCGCGCCTGAGCCATCGGGATCGTCGGTGGCACCCATCGGCCCGCCGTGACGGACGTAGGTCGCCAGCAGCAGACCCGAGAGGATGGCCGTCAGGACGAGGACCGGCAGGGTCCACGAGGGAGCCGGGATCTGCCGCCCGAAGACGGGGTTCGGCACGAGGTCGGTCGGCAGCCCGAGCAGCAGGAACGACCCGAGCGCAGCGAGGGCCGAGGCATGCCAACGACTGCGCGACCATCCGCGAAGGGCGGTCATCGCGTCCACCATCGGCCGCCTCCTCCGTCACGCGGAGGGTACGCGGGGTCGTCCCGGCCCCGACCGGTCCCCGACGCCGGCTCCCGCCACCCGCGCCACCGCTAGCGTCGCCGCGTGTCCGACGACCTCGCCGACCTGCCCCCACCGTCCGAGATGGAGCGGCGCATGCTCGCCGGCGAGCGGTACCTCGCCGGCGACGAGCGGCTCTCAGCGCTGTGGGCCCGGGCGCAGCGGATGGCGCGGCGCATCGAGGCGCTCGACCCGGCCGACCACGACGCCCGGCTGGCCCTCGAGGCGCAGCTGTTCGGCTCGTTCGGACCGGGCGCCAGCGTGCTCCCGCCGTTCCGGTGCGACTACGGCGTGAACATCCACCTCGGCGCGAACGCGTTCGTGAACTTCGGCGCGGTGCTGCTGGACGTCGTCCGCATCGACATCGGCGACGACTGCCAGCTCGGCCCCGGCGTGCAGCTGCTGACGGCGGCGCACCCCATCGACCCCGAGGTCCGCCGGACCCGGTGGGAGTGGGGCGAGCCGATCGTGCTCGAGCGGGACGTCTGGCTCGGCGGCGGCGTCATCGTCCTTCCCGGGGTGACGATCGGCGCCGGGACCGTCGTCGGCGCCGGTGCGGTGGTCACGAAGAACCTGCCGTCCGGCGTGGTCGCCGTCGGGAACCCGGCGCGGGTGCTCCGCGAGATCGGGCCGCAGGACCGCTGAGGCGGTCCCGGCCCGGGCCTCCCCCCGGGGCCGTGTCACACCCCCTCCTTACCTTCTCCCGCGACGGCAGGGGACGGCTGCGGCCGCGTCCGGCGCACCCCGAGGGGGCGCGGACGCCGGGGACCGCGCCCGAGCGCCGTCGGTCCGCGCGGGGGCGGGGCGTGTCCTCCGGCGGTGCCCGCACGGCCGTCGCGCGCCCGTCCCCGCACGCCCACGCCCGCCCCGGCGCGTCCGCGCCCGTCCGACCCGTCAAGGAGCCCAGATGCACGTCGCCGCCCAGCTCGACCTCGACCTCCTCGCGCTGAACGCCGAGGACCACGTCACCTGCCTCGTCCGCCTCGAGGCCCCCGTCCCGCCGGAGGCCGCCGACCGGGCCGGCCAGGCGCTCGTCGTCGTCCTCGACCGGTCGGGCTCG